>NZ_JBFREL010000034.1:0-64841 GCF_052114265.1 Paenibacillus sp. MCAF9 | reverse complement strand
ATTAGGCACGCCGCCAGCGTTCGTCCTGAGCCAGGATCAAACTCTCCAAATTGGTGTTTGACTTGCTCATAACTTTTATCGCTATATTTGCTCATCCCGAAGGATTTGCAAGGCAGTTATTACTCGTTGTTCAGTTTTCAAAGAGCAATTCATTCTTTCGTGTCAACCGCGTTTTTCGTATCGGCGACTTTTATAATATATCACATTCGCCCAAGTTAATGCAAGCTTTTTTTAAAATTCTTTTTTCAAAGCTTGTTTACTTACTCTTGGGGCGAGAACTAATGTAGCACATAATTGAATACAGAGTCAACCTTTTCCTTAAACCTTTTTTCAAAATTGCTAAACCACCACCCACTGGAGCCCAACGATTAAGGCTACTCCAGGTACACCTAAAGTAAGTACAGTTCCTATTGTTATAGGGTTCAGCGGGATATACATCCCTGGAACAAGACCTGAATAGTTTAACAAGTACAGCAAACCAGCCGCCAAAACAAGATGAAGCGAGAAGCTGCGTAGCCATCCCCACGATAACCTGTTCTTAAGCAGTACGACTGCTAACAGGAGAGAAGATCCAATAAAAATCGATAACCATATTGTCTTCACACTCTCACCCCTCTCCATGCTGGCCAGTTCTTGCTGGTACGCTTTGCCAATCGAAGCAGCATCTCATATCGCTTTTCTGCTGTGATCATACAATATATCGCGTAATCCACTTGATCCTTGCCGACTGCGTAATTAAAGAAACGATTCGCATTTTCCCATTCACGGTGTGCCTCAACAATTTCGGCTCGGATGTCATCCATTTGGTTCATCCCTTTTTTTAATTCGAGCTGGCCTGTATTGCTCATATCTATCCCTCCCGCTTGTCCTCACTACATCATGTTCATTACTATATGTATAAGCTTGGACATTAGAATAGAACGGGATATTAAAAGGAACACCTTGTCAAAACGACAAAAACGGCAGATCGATTAATTTCTCGACCTGCCGTTTTCTATATTGATTATGACTAGTTTATTTCTCTTCGACCTTCTAATGCTTTGGACAAAGTAACCTCATCCGCATATTCAAGATCACCGCCAACAGGCAAGCCATGCGCGATACGCGTAACTCGGATACCAAATGGCTTGATCAGCCGGGATAGATACATTGCTGTGGCTTCGCCTTCAATATTCGGGTTAGTGGCCAGTATAAGCTCCTGAACGCGTTCGTCGCTCAGCCTTCTTAACAGCTCAGCGATACGAATTTCGTCTGGACCGATGCCCTCCATAGGCGAAATTGCGCCTTGAAGCACGTGATAATGGCCTTGGAAGTCCTTCATACGCTCAATCGCAACAAGATCCTTAGATTCTTGAACAACACAAATGATGGAGTTGTCACGTGATTTATCCTGACAGATTCTACATGGATCTGTATCGGTTATATTGCAGCAAACCGAGCAATAGAACAAATTGCGCTTAACGCTTACTAGCGCCTTCGCAAAATCAATGACGTCGTCTTCCTTCATTCGAAGAACATGAAACGCC
This sequence comes from Paenibacillus sp. MCAF9, assembly GCF_052114265.1. NCBI lineage: Bacteria > Bacillati > Bacillota > Bacilli > Caryophanales > Paenibacillaceae > Paenibacillus > Paenibacillus sp. MCAF9. Next base: position 63,315 of record NZ_JBFREL010000034.1, on the reverse strand, counting down.
AGACGGGCGGCCGTTTTGGGTCCAATACCCGGTAATCGCGTAAAAGCATCAATTAATTTCGCTATCGGTTCTGGGTAATACAAAACTGGGTACAGCTCCTTTCAAGCAAAAAACGCCTTCGGTGTCCCCTGGACACTGAAGCAGCTTTGACGGGGAAATAAAAGATAAGTATATACGTAATATACTTTCCTTTATTTCAAACAGAAGCAATACTGCTTCTTAGAACAATCCCGGAATTTTCATTCCGCCTGTGAATTTACCCATATCCTTATTTGCTAGATCATCCACTTTAGTTAGCGCATCGTTAACAGCTGTAAGGACAAGGTCTTGCAGCATTTCGACATCTTCCGGATCTACAGCCTCAGGTTTAATCGTAATGCTAAGAAGTTTCTTATGGCCGTTCGCAGATACGGTTACTACTCCGCCGCCCGCTGTTCCTTCAACCGTCTTTGTTTCCAACTCTTCTTGAGCCTTCATCATTTGATCTTGCATCTTTTTCACTTGCTTCATCATTTGGTTCATATTGTTCATTACCATTCACCTCATCATTAGAATTTAATCTTTATCCTTCACTACTACTAAATCTTCACCAAAAAGTTTGACGGCCTCTTCCACCCATACTGGCCGACTTGCAGCTTGTGGTGAAGCAGAAGATTCGGGCTCAAGCTGAAGCGCCTCGCTCTTCTGCGTACTAGCGCCTTGTGCCGCTGCCGCCTGCCAGTCCTTCATCATAACCGTAACGATACGGAATGAACCGCCGAGTACATCATGCATGACTTTCTCAATAATCTCGCGATTGGCCGGCTTCTCGGTCGTTTCTCGGTGCATCGTATTCTTGAACGCTACGAGAATGGCATCGTCAGCAGAAGCAACCGGTTCACCGTCTTTCAGCCAAGCATGGACCGTAATCTTAGCGTCCTTCACACCCTGCAGCACATCGTTCCACTTCATTCTGAACTGATTGAATTCTGGACTGCCTGCTGTTGCCAGGTACGGATCAAGCTTGACTGCGGACCGTACTATGCCGCCTGAGCCGCCGAATGAACTGCGAACCGCATTAGTACGTGCTGCTTGCTTGCTGGCCGCGCTGTCAGCCGAAGAAGCGCTGTTCCCGCTACCTACTCCATTTTGAATCGCTTGCTCTAGTTTACGCTCCAATGCCTCAATCTGCTGACGCAAACGTCCTACTTCAGCTGATTGTCCGCCGCTTGATGCTGAAGCAGCTGCACTTGCAGAAGCCGCTCCGCCTGACGATTGCTCGTCATTTAACGTGCAAAGCTTCATAAGCGCTACTTCAAACAAGGTTTGAGGCTGCGAGGCATGCTTAAGCTCCACTTGATAACGGTTCAACGTATCAATCATAGCGAACAATCGCTCTGGAGTGAAGGCCTCGGCCATCATTTTGAAGCGTTCAGGATCAACGATCCTCTCTGTTACTGCGCCTCCCTGCGGAGCAAGCTTCATAACAAGCAAATCACGGAAATAATATATTAGGTTTTCCATGCATTTGTCCGCACTTTTGCCGGCTTGCATCAAGCTTTCCACGAGCGGCATAACAGCTGCTACATGACGATCCTTCACAGCCTCCGCCAGCTGGTAGAAATGATCAGCGGCCATGCCGCCTGTCACATCTACTGCCGCGTCGAGAGTAATGCGATCACCTGCAAAAGCAGAAACCTGCTCCAGCAAGCTAATCGCATCGCGCATTCCACCTTCCGACAATCTTGCAATATAAGCAAGCGCATCTTCGTCGGCCTGTATGCTCTCTTCACGGCAAATCTTAAGCAAGTGCTGCGTCTGCTCTTCAAGCGATACCTGCCTGAAATCAAACCGTTGACAACGGGAGATAATCGTAGCAGGCAGCTTATGCGGTTCGGTCGTCGCCAAGATAAAGATAACATGCCCCGGCGGCTCCTCCAATGTTTTGAGCAAGGCATTAAATGCCTCGGCCGTAAGCATATGTACTTCATCTATAATATAAACTTTGAACCGCACTTCTGAAGGTGCATATCGCACTTTATCACGAATATCACGAATTTCATCAATACCGCGATTAGATGCAGCATCAATCTCAATTACATCCATAATATGTCCCGCGGTAATCCCTATGCAAGCATCACATTCATTACATGGCTCTTCAGCCGGACCACGTTCACAGTTAACCGCTTTGGCTAATATTTTCGCAGCGCTTGTCTTCCCGGTTCCTCGCGGCCCATTAAAAAGATAAGCATGAGATACACGCTGCTCACGAATAGAATTTTGCAGCGTTTGAATAATATGCTGTTGTCCAACCATGTCCTGAAACGTCTGCGGACGCCAGGCACGGTATAAAGCGATATGTGACACGCAGACCTTTCCTTTCAAGTTGCCTTTTCATTTACAATAAGCAAAAGCACCTTCGGTCCTGTGGACGCTGAAATTGCTTTGCATTGCGAAATATAAGAGTAGTATTAGAAAATAATATACTTTCTTATATTTTAAACCATTGCTACTCCCCTATTATACAACAACTGTGTAGCAAGCAAAACTTTCTTTTGCTAAGATTTTACCCTATTAAAACAACAGCAATAAACAAAAACACCTGCATTCGCTAATTCCGACAAAAACATCGAACAGCGATCACAGGTGCTACTTTTGCTATAAGCAAATCATATTAGAAAATTTTAGTACCGTGCACCTACTCCTGATAAATACGACCCAGGCGACATCCTTGCACTACAGCTCGAGTCAGGCACTCCCCCGGCACATGAACTAATTTACTTATGGCTGCTTCCTTCCGGACCTGACCAAGTTCATAAACGTCCATTGCGGAGGACCCAACTGTCAACACTGCTCGCAAGTGCCAAGACCCTACATCAGTATAACCTCAAGTAGGAATTCAACCTCGCTACAGCGGATTGCGAGTTACAGGGCACCGCTACCTCCCCATCTAGCACGGCAAAAATAAGTATAGCCGATTCCGTCCTAAAGCGCAACTCGTGGTTGAAATTGGACGAATGCCAGAGCTACCTTTTGGCTTCTACATGAACCTTATACCGAGGCATATTGTACTGAACGACCGACTGGGCCTTTGCTCGCAGCTCTTCGACTTGAACGTCGGACAGTGCTTTATTTGCTTTTACATTCACATGAAGATCGGTACCGTTAAAATAAATTTGCGTATGCTCGATGCCGGAAATCGGCTTCAACACCTGCTCAATGAATTTTCCATCTGCATTATAATTAAGATACTGATAACGATTCGGTAAATTCGGATTGCTGTTGGAATAACCCATGTATCCATCATGACCGTAGGTTTTCAGCCTGTTTTCTTGCTTGCTTTTTCCGTTCCCACATCCTGAGATCGTCATGGCTAACAGAAATAAGCAAGCCAGTAAGGCTGCCATTTGAAATAAACCAAATCGTTTACTCAAACCGAATGTTTGTTTATTCAATCAAAAAACCTCCCTTCTATCCAATAGGATGGCTGAGGGAGGCTCTTGTATTCTGCCAAATAAAGGCGGAACGATTTGTAGGATTAAATACCGTATTTCTTCTTGAAACGATCGACGCGGCCGCCAGCATCCAGGAACTTTTGCTTACCCGTGTAGAATGGGTGGCATTGGGAACAAACCTCTACGCGAAGACTCGGTTTAACCGAACCAGTCTCGAAGGAATTTCCACAAGCGCAAGTTGCTGTAATGATGTGGTATGTCGGATGAATAGCTTGTTTCATCTCGTTCACCTCTTTCTGCCCTGAATCGCATGCGGACTCAGAGTTAAATCGCACATCTCGGATTATAGCATGAACTTATTTGCTGTTGCAATGAATAATCAGTGATATGGTTAATATTAGCCGAATTTACTACCTAATAGGTACTTATCGACGTAATGCGGCTGGTGGAACATGTGTATAAGAGCCAATAACTACACCCGGCAGCTCTTCACGGAAAATTTCAAGCATTTGCTTCATCCCGTATATTTCACCTTGTGCCTTAGGAATAATCGCTAAGTAGCTTTCAGGATCGATATTCAGGTTGCGCATTTGAATGAGTTTTAGTCCAGTACGCTTAACGAATCCAATCATCGCTTCTATTTCTTCCTCACGGTCAGTGACCCCTGGGAAAATCAAATAGTTGATCGACGTATATACACCATTGTCAGAAGCATACTTCAAAGACTTCTCAACATTTTTTAAGTTGTAGCCGCGAGGCTTATAGTAAGCATTATAGTGATCATCAAGTGCACTGATCGTACTTACGCGCATTAGATTAAGGCCTGCATCAACTATCGCACGCATGAAATCAGTCAATCCCGCGTTCGTATTAATGTTAATGTATCCAAGCGAGGTTTGACTGCGAACACGTTTCATAGCCTCAACAATGATTTTAGCTTGTGTTGAAGGTTCCCCTTCACAGCCTTGACCGAAGCTAATGATGGATTCCGGCTCGCGCAAATGCTCAAGCATAATTTCAACGATCTCATCAACAGTCGGCTTAAAATTCATCCGCGTCTGCGGAGCAACAAAGCCGCTATCGTCAGGTTGTTCAGAGATACATCCGAAGCAGCCTGCATTGCAAGAATACGATACCGGAACAGCACCCTCCCATCTTCCTAGAAATGTGTTGGAAGAGGTTAAGCACTCATAACCTAGAGCACAGTTCGACAGATGCTTATAAAGACGATTATCCGGATATTTAGCAAGAATACGCTCTACTTGAATACCTAGTTCGCCACGGTCGCAATTAAGCGGGTCCCATCTTTCAGGATCGTCACTTTGCTCAGCCGTTACATAAAAGTTACCGTCTTTCCATACGACAGCTGTATATCCGAACAATGGCAGCTTCTCGTTCTTGTCCGCTTTCACATAGCCCGGCAAGCATAGACGAGTAAATCCTTGCGGAAGCAAGGCGCCGACTGCTTGAGCTCCACCTTGCAATGCCTGCATCTCGCCCGTGCTCGGATTAAGACCAATGGGTCTAGTGAAAGGCAGGCTAACAAGAGTTGCTCCATTAGGTAGCGGAATTAATTCCTCCTCCATAATTTCGACAATCATATCGCCGCTTCTTCCCAAAGCTATAAAGTCGGGATGGTCAAATACATTTCCGTTTTTATCCGCATATACGAGATTCATGTTGTTCTCCCTCCTGCGGTCTTACGATCCGTGCGTAGTTCTAGGCGTAGGACGCCTGCTGGTCGCTGTAGTACTGCTCTTTATACCGGACCGCTCCGGTTTCGCTTCAACTGTTGTATCAAGAGACATGAGGAACTGTTCGTTGTTCTCACTATCTTTAAGTTTCTTCAAGAAATTATCTACATAATCCGGCGTATCCGTCATACCTCTGCGGATGGCCCAAACCTTCTCCAGCTCTTCCTTCGTAAGCAGCATTTCCTCACGTCTAGTTCCAGATCTGCGCAAATCAAGCGCAGGGAAAATACGACGCTCAGAAAGCTTACGGTCTAGATGAAGCTCCATATTGCCCGTACCTTTAAATTCTTCATAAATGATGTCATCCATACGTGATCCTGTTTCGATCAGCGCAGTCGCAAGTATAGTCAAGCTTCCGCCCTCTTCCACGTTTCGAGCCGAACCAAAAAACCGTTTTGGACGGTGGAACGCTGCTGGATCAATACCGCCGCTAAGCGTACGACCAGATGGAGGAATAACCAAGTTATACGCCCTGGCAAGACGGGTGATACTATCCATCAAGATGACAACGTCCTTCTTATGCTCAACAAGACGAAGCGCTCGCTCAAGTACAAGCTCTGCTACTTTGATATGGTTCTCGGGCAGCTCATCAAATGTGGAGGCGATAACTTCACCCTTCACGGAGCGCTGCATATCAGTAACTTCCTCTGGACGCTCGTCAATAAGCAGAACGAACAATTTGATATCGGGACGATTTTCGGAAATGCTGTGGGCGATTTCTTTAAGAAGCAAGGTTTTACCTGTCTTCGGAGGAGCAACAATTAGACCGCGTTGGCCAAGTCCTACAGGAGCAAGCAAATCCATCATTCGAGTGGAAAGCTTCGACTGTGTCGTCTCAAGCACTAGCTTCTTTTCTGGATAAAGAGGAGTAAGCGCAGGAAAGTGCAATCGTTCGGAAGCCGTTTCCGGATTTTCGCCGTTAACAGCATTTACTTGCAATAGACCAAAATAACGCTCATTCTCTTTCGGCGGACGGCATTTACCTGAAACAAGATCGCCGCTTCTCAAATCAAATCTGCGAATTTGAGATGCTGAAATATAAATATCTTCCTTGCTCGGCAAATAGTTAATAGGCCGTAAAAATCCGAAGCCTTCTGACAAAATATCAAGGACGCCTTCCATGAACATAAGGCCGCTCTTCTCTGCTTGCGCTCGAAGAATTGCAAAAATTAATTCCTTCTTCTTAAGTGTTCCGTAATAGGGAACTTGAAATTGCTTCGCCAATTTGTAAAGGTCGGTCAATTTCATCTCTTCTAGATCTGCGATCTGAAGGTCTGTCATGTTCTCACCACTTTATTTAATTTTCATTATGATTTTGTATATCTAGTAAAATCATAGGATTGATTATCCATCATTGCCGAATTAGACGCCGTCTATTCCACAGCGTCTGCATCGTCCTATTCCTTATGAAGTGGCTTCCGTTTCACGCCATACTTCCGCACCCAGGCGGCATAAGTTTTCTACTAGATTATCATAACCTCGGTCAATATATTCGACGCCCGAAATTTCAGTAACGCCTTCTTCAACAGTCAAAGCAGCGACAACAAGTGCAGCCCCTGCGCGTAAATCAGCAGCCTTAACTTTTGCAGCACTCAGCTTGCCGCCTTCAATAACAGCTGAACGGCCCTCAACACGAATATCCGCTCCCATGCGAGTGAGCTCAGGAACATGCTTAAATCTAGTACCGTAAACATAATCAGTTAAAATACTGACTCCATTCGCTTGTGTAAGCAAGGTTGTCATTGGAGATTGTAAGTCCGTAGGGAAACCAGGGTACACAAGTGCCTTTACATCAATGGACGAATAATTAGGTCCGCCAATAATACGGATGGATTCATCCATCTCAATAACTTGAACACCCATCTCTTCAAGCTTAGCGCTCATTGCTTCCAAGTGCTTCGGAATAACATTATCAATAAGGACATCGCCGCGCGTTGCTGCAGCTGCAATCATATACGTACCCGCTTGAATTCGATCGGGAATAATGGAATGGCGGCAGCCATGCATCTGATCGACGCCTTCAATACGAATCGTCTCAGTCCCGGCACCTTTGATTTTTGCGCCCATGGCATTAAGGAGAGTAGCTACATCTATAATTTCAGGCTCTTTTGCCGCATTTTCAATAATCGTTATTCCTTTGGCCCGCGAGGCAGCTAGCATGATATTAATCGTTGCTCCAACACTTGAAACGTCAAGGTAAATCTTTGCGCCTCGTAATTGCTCAGCATGAATTCGAATAGATCCATGATCATTAGTTACCGTGGCACCAAGTGCTTCAAACCCTTTAATATGCTGATCAATTGGTCTAGGCTCAAAGTTGCAGCCCCCTGGCATTCCGATTGTCGCTTCACCAAACCTACCAAGCATTGCCCCCATCAAATAATAGGATGCGCGCAGCAATTTCACTTTGCCGTTTGGCATCGGTTTGGAGACAAGCGCGGAAGGATCAATGCGCATCATATCGCCGTCACGCTTTACGACAGCTCCAAGCTCCTGCAAAATTTCACTATATACAGCTACATCACTTATAATAGGCAAATTATCCAACACAACTTCTGATTCTGCTAAAATAGCAGCAGGTACAAGAGCCACCGCGCTGTTCTTGGCTCCGCTGATTTGAACGGTACCGCGAAGCGGCCGTCCACCGCGTATCATCAATTTCTCCATCTAATTATAGTTCCTCCCGTAGATTGGAAGAGAATAAAGGAAAAACCGCCAAAGCAAGCGAGTGTTAAACCCACTTGCCGTTATGAGGCGGTTTATTCCTTTGCTCCTGTTATTACACATAGTTGTTACTTCCGAACAAACGGATTTTTGTTAGTAACAGCCAGCTTCTCAATTCGCACAGCTGTCAAGTATTGGCGTAGTTCCAACGAATCAGCGTTAGCTATTTGTTTTCTTGAAATTGTATTTGTAAAAGCAACATGTTTCTCTCAAAGGGATACTGAAACTGAAATTAAAATCATGATCAAAATCAAATCGATTGGAAGACTAGATTTTTTTTGGCCCCGGCACACGCCATTGCAGCAGTGAATGGAATGCCCATATATTTCAAGGCGCTTTCGCTGACCTTGCAAATAAACGGTGATTTTTCTTCCTTAGCAGCTTCAACAATCGTTTGTGTAATTACCCTGATGTCTGTGTTGAACTGGACTACTGTTTCTCGCTTGCTATAAGCGCCTGGCAAAATTCATTCATAGGAACTAACAAGATCGCTGTCTTCCTCGTAAATGTTATCTTTCTTCCTCCAGCTCGGTCCGACTTGTCATTCTGAGACATTATAACATAATGAGCCTTGGAATAGTAAAGCTTGTTTTGCTATTGCCAATAAATGAAAAAAACGGCATCGCCTTCAAGTAAGAGACGATGCCGTTTATTTGCTAAATCAGGAGCCTATTGCAAAACGACTTGTGGAGTTGCCGCCTCGCAGCTGCATATTAACCGCAATTCGCATCTCATCGATGTCGAAAGGTTTCGTAAAGTGCATTAATGCCCCGAGATCCGTCGCTTCTTTAATCATATCCAATTCACCATATGCGGTCATCATGATGACTTTAATGTTTCGGTCGATAGCTTTCACATGCTTTAAAATTTCCAAACCATCCATGCCGGGAATTTTCATATCCAACAGAACAAGATCTGGAGCATCGTTCTTGACGATTTCCAAAGCCAGCTTGCCATTAGACGCTTGGAACGTATTATAGCCCTCGCTGCTGAAAACTTCCATAAGCAATACGCGAATACCGTTCTGATCATCAACGATCAACACTTTCTTCTTATCCAACTCCAAATCCCCCCGCAAATGAGTTTACCCAGAAAATGGCCAACTCTTCCATAATCGTTAATATATTCGCTAAAGTGGGTATATAATCCTTCTCGTTAAGAGAAAAACTTATCTGTTGTTGTTAAAGAATCTGCCATTGATCATAAATGCAATATATTACTCGGAATGGTTAAGCGCGGCTTGTACAAATCCGCGGAACAATGGCTGCGGACGGTTCGGTCTAGACTTGAATTCCGGGTGGAATTGAACAGCCAAGAACCAAGGATGATCAGCCATTTCCACAACCTCAACAAGACGGCCGTCTGGAGAAGTTCCAGAAATAGTAAGACCAACAGATTCAATTGCTTCACGGTACTCATTGTTAAATTCATACCGGTGACGATGACGCTCATAAACGAGCTCGTCGGCATATTCACGCTCAGCAAGCGTACCTGGCTTAAGTTTACAAGGGTAGAGACCAAGACGCATCGTGCCACCCATATCTTCAACATCCTTCTGATCCGGCAGCAAGTCAATAACCGGATATGGAGTGGATGAATTAATTTCAGAGCTATTCGCACCAGCTAGTCCCGCCACATTTCGAGCATATTCAATGACAGCTACCTGCATGCCAAGGCAAATGCCGAAAAACGGAATTTTGTTTTCACGTGCGTATTTAATCGCTGTAATTTTGCCTTCAATACCGCGATCGCCAAAGCCGCCTGGCACAAGAATACCATTAACGCCTCTAAGCTGTTGCTCGACATTCTCTTCCGTAAGCTCATCTGCATGCAGCCAACGAATTTTCACTTCTGAGTCGGAAGCAATACCCGCATGCTCTAGCGACTCTACAATACTGAGGTACGCATCATGCAACGAAACATATTTACCAACAATTGCAATTTCCGTCTTCTTATGAAGCGACTTTACACGCTGAACAAGGCTTTCCCATTCGCGCATATCCGGCTGTTCTGTCTTAAGCTTCAGATGATTAACAACGATCTCGTCGAGGCCTTCCTCACGAAGCATCAATGGCACTTCATACAAAGTGGACGCATCGCGGCATTCCACGACTGCATTCGCATCGATATCGCAGAACAAGCCAATTTTACGTTTCAAATCTTCAGCAAGCGGATGCTCTGTACGGCATACGATTACGTTCGGTTGAATACCGATGCTGCGCAATTCCTTAACACTATGCTGCGTCGGTTTTGTTTTCACTTCACCTGCCGCTTTGATGTAAGGAATAAGCGTTACGTGGATGTACATTACATTGTCGCGTCCGATATCGCTTTTGATTTGACGAATAGCTTCAAGGAAAGGCAAGCTTTCGATATCACCAACCGTACCACCGATTTCTGTAATAACAACATCAGAACCCGCTTCTTTGCCCGCACGGAATACACGGTCTTTAATTTCGTTCGTAATATGCGGGATTACCTGAACAGTTCCACCCAAGTAGTCGCCGCGGCGCTCTTTGGTAATTACGTTGGAATAGATTTTGCCGGACGTCACATTGTTGTTCTTCGACAAGTTAATGTCGATAAACCGTTCATAGTGACCAAGATCCAAATCTGTTTCTGCACCATCATCGGTAACGAATACTTCTCCGTGCTGATATGGACTCATTGTTCCTGGGTCGACGTTGATGTATGGATCAAACTTCTGAATCGTTACTTTGAGGCCCCTGTTCTTCAGCAATCGGCCAAGCGAGGCTGCTGTTATCCCTTTGCCCAAGGACGACACTACGCCGCCGGTTACAAAAATATATTTGGTCACTGTGATGATACCCTCCAAGCCCTATGGTTAATGTTTAGGTTTGCCCATTTACTCGATAAACATGGATGCGGATACACTCCGCCTATCCATCCAATTTGTGGGAATGCATCCTACAGATCCATCCCTCACAAACAAAAAAAGTGACACCCGTAGCAACGGGGCACTTTTCCTTTTTTGGCATATATAAAAATACAAGCAAGCATCAGCAATGCGTTATGCTCTACTTCTATTTCACCGCGAAACTTGACCTTCTCGTCAAAAGACGAAAACGAGTCGTTTGCGCTTGTATGCGTTATTTGTTAACCGAATCTTAAGCCCATGAGATAGTTTACTCTGCGCTCGTAGCAACTGTCAAGCGAAACTGACTGGATATTCCTCACGCCAGTTCAAACGACTAAGCCATCTGTATAGAGCAGAGCTCGTACCGCAGAAAAGTATAAGAAGGAGGATAAGCTGGGTGCTTAGACCGCCTTATACTTTCAGCAAACATTTACTTGTCAGACTCGTCGTCGTCTTCAAATTCCTCATCATCCGACTCATCATCATCCGCATCGAGTTCACCGTCGACTTCTTCCTCGTCCAGCTCCTCGTCGTCGATTCCAACTTCCTCATCGACTTCAGCTTCCTCTTCCGCCTCTTCGAAGTCCTCGCGGTCCTCGTCGAATACATCGTAGTCTTCTTCAGCCTCTGCGTAAGTATCCTCTTCTTCGTCCGCAAATACATCATCATCTTCGAGATCATCATCATCGTTAATGATACGCGTACGCTTCGCATTACCTACAGGATCTTCAGAACGCTCAACTGGATACCAGCGTTTCAGCCCCCACATGTTGCTGCCAACGCAAGCGAAACGTCCATCAATGTTGATTTCTGTATACACTTGGGCGATGAACTGGTTGATTCCGTCTGCGGAAAGACCGCGTATTTTAGCGATCTCCATCATTAGATCGCGATAGTAGTAAGGCGTATTAGCCGCTTTCAGCACTTCAAAGGCCAAATCGACCATAGGCATTTCCTTCATACGTTCAGGATCCAGCTTTAACGTGAAATTGCTGCTGCTCATATGGACACATCCTCTCTTGCCATTCAATTTATGTACTCGTTCTTACCTATAAAATGCAAGGATCGTGTACGTTATTCTCTTATACACCGCTCACATTTAATCGCAAACCGATCGGTAACTGCCAGAGGCTCGCACCCGTCGTTTACGCTAGTCACAGTATAGTAAAACCTATTTCCTGCAAAAAAGCAAGCGGATCACGCTGCTGCAGTATAGCTTGGACTTCTATGCAAAAAGCGAAAGGATAGTCCTTCCGCTTTGACTGTATCCATCCGGCCATGACACGAGGCAACGCACCTTGGTCGTAAGAGCCCCTGAGAACTCTTTGTTCATCGTATGTCCCCAGTCGGTTTTTGACACGGTTTTCAGCCTAATTATGTGAAAAAAGGCAAGTTGCTCATGCGTTATAGAGCGCTCGTTCATACAATAGTTCAGCATGGTCCGTCGGGAGGGGAAGCCAAGTTTGGACACCGTCGCTTTTATCCGTATGTTGCAGGATACGATGGCTCGCACGGACACAACGACTGTAAAGCGTATCATTCGCTTTCAGCGTGCGAGCGACTACCGATACTTCCTACAGCAATTGCCTAAAGTCACTTCATCATCTTTACCGCAAAAAAGCATTAGACAAATGCCCAGCATTCTTGGAATAGCCTGCACATTGCCGGCCGAGGAATCATTAGAGCGATTCGCCGGGCGTGTTTGTATTGAGAAAGATTGTAAAATCAGCGTGCATTCTTCTCCACAAAAGTCGATTATTGTAGATAAGGGCATCCCCTGGGGTGTAAACCAGATTAAAGCCCCGCTGGCTTGGAGCACGACAACCGGTCACCGGGTCAAGGTCGGCGTCATCGATACAGGAGCTGACTTCAGCCATCCAGATCTTCGCCAATCACTCTCTAGGGGCATCAACCTTCTCAATCGCAGCATGCTCCCTCATGATGATAACGGTCATGGTACACATATTGCAGGTACCATCGCCGCAGCAAATCAATTACAGGGCATGATTGGCGTAGCCCCGCGGGCGTTAATCTCGCCGGTCAAAGCTTTTGACCATAATGGGAGCGCCTTCGTATCCGACATTATTCTCGGTATTGAATGGTGTATCCGCAATCGCATGAACGTCATCAACATGAGCTTCGGTATGAAGACAAAAAGCAAAGCGCTGCTTGGAGCTGTCATTAACGCCCACAATGCAGGCGTCATTATCGTTGCTTCCTCCGGCAATGACGGGAAGCGCCGTTCCGTTGATTATCCGGCACGCTACCCTCAAACGATTGCTGTTGGCGCTACGAATAAACTCCGCCGCGTTGCACCATTCAGCAATCGAGGCTCCTATATTGACGTTTACGCGCCTGGCGACAAAATCGTATCCGCATGGCTGCGCGGCAAATACAATGAAATGAGTGGAACCTCCATGGCCACCTCGCATGTCAGCGGAGCAATCGCGCTTCTGCTCGCACATAAGCCGGGACTTACGCCTACCGAGATCAAGACAATTATTAAACGATCCGTTCAGCCCCTTAGAGGCAGTAAAGCCCGCCGAACGATCGGCGAGCTTGACGTGATGCGTATGATGCAAACCGTGGATAAAGTATGAGTCCACGGTTTATTTTTATGAAACAAAGCTTACATGCGTTCTGGAGCAGAAACGCCGACCAAACGAAGCACATTCGCAATAGCGATACGTACGGCTCCAAGCAAGGCTAAGCGCGCTTGCGATTGCTCAGCATCTTCTGTGATGACGCGCTCCGCTCTATAATAGCTATGGAACTGGGAAGCCAGCTCGTATACATAACGAATAAGACGATGAGGCGCATATTGTGCTGCAGCCTCAGAGATCTCCTGCGGCAGCTCACCAACTTTACGAAGAAGATCGAACTCGCCCTCGGCAGTCAGCTTGCTGAAATCGATAGTGTCCGTGGATTTAAGAACGATGCCTTGTTCCTCCGCTTGTCTGAAAATACTGCAAATCCGAGCGTGCGCATATTGAACATAAAACACAGGGTTCTCATTTGAAGTAGAGATCGCCAAATCCATATCGAAATCAAGATGCGAATCCATGCTCCGCATGGAGAAGAAGTAACGAATCGCATCGATGCCCACTTCATCCATCAGATCCTGCATGGTAACCGCTTTGCCCGTACGCTTCGACATTTTCATTTTCTCGCCGTTCTGGAACAAGCTGACCATCTGTGCAATTAACACGGTCAGTTTCTTCGGATCGTTGCCTAGTGCCTCCATCGCTGCTTTCACACGCGGAATGTAGCCATGGTGATCGGCACCCCAAATGTTGATCATCTGATCGAAGCCGCGTCCGTATTTATCCATATGATATGCGATATCCGGTGTCAAATAGGTATATGAGCCGTCATTTTTCACGAGCACGCGGTTTTTGTCGTCGCCAAAAGTCATGGTAGACAGCCATGTCGCTCCTTCTTCTTCATAGACATGCCCTGTCGCCTTCAGCGTTGCAAGACCTTGCTCCACTTGTCCGCTCTCGTATAATGCTGTTTCACTGTACCAAACGTCAAAACCAACGCGGAATCTTCCGAGATCGCGTTTAATTTTATCTAGCTCCCGTTCAAGGCCAAACTGGCGGAAAAACGTAAAACGTTCTTGATCCGGCAATTCCAGCAGCTTATCGCCTTCTTGCTCGACAAGAAGTTTTGCAAAACCAATAATGTCCTCGCCATAATAACCATCCTCCGGCATTTCCGCCGCTTGACCAAGCGCTTGACGGTAACGAGCTTCGATGGATACAGCTAGGTTCTCCACCTGCTTGCCCGCATCATTAATATAATATTCGCGCGTAACATCATATCCCGCATAATCAAGTACATTGCACAATGCATCACCAACTGCTGCGCCGCGAGCATGTCCAAGATGCAGGCTGCCCGTAGGATTCGCGCTCACGAATTCTACCTGTACACTTTTGCCGGAACCATCCGAAGTACGCCCATAGTTTTCTCCCGCTTCAAGCGCTGCAGCCACAACCGGATAGAGATAGCTGTTATCCATACGGAAGTTAATAAAGCCCGGGCCTGCAATTTCCGCTGCTTGAATAGAAGCTTGCTTCGTATCCAAATGCGCAATAATCGCCTCAGCGATTTGACGAGGATTTTTCTTCGCCAGCTTCGTCAGCTGCATTGCTGCATTTGTTGCCAAATCACCGTGCGATTTATCCTTAGGAACTTCAATCACAAACGCCGGAAGCTCTTCCCGCGCTGCCAAACCAGCCGCTACCGCTGCATCAGCGATCGCTGCTTTGACTTGTTCATACATCTTCTCTAATACATTTGCATTCATTAATTTTGTTCCTCCTGTATATGGAGCCGGATATGAAACCGACCCGACATTTGATCACCAACGTACAATTCATACTCCCATTCAAGTGTAAAAGGCAGCTGATCAGGCAATGTGTCCATCGCCTTCATTACACCATCTTCACCCGGCGCATGAAGCCGCAGCCGCAGCGTTTCTGCTTCAAGCGATAAAGATGTCATTTGTGATTGATAGCTGCCAGCTCTCCTATGTCCAGGAACAAAAAGCTGCTCCGATTCTATAGCGCCGCGCCGCACAACTGACATTTCTTCCGGCCGGAATCGAATAAGCGTCCGTATTTCGCCAGCTTCTATATCGCCTTCCACTGCCGGCTCGATGTAGCGGATAAATATGGATTTCTCCTTGCGGAACCAATCCCCTTTGTAAGCATGAGTATGCGAGCTTCCATCCTGCACACTCTCCAAGGTAATTCGCACTTTCCTGCTGTCTGCCATCATCTTGCTCCTGTTATCAGTCTAATCTTATGTAACTACTATATACAGGTAGGCTCCGAATTTCAACGCCAGAGCCCGGTTAACTTGTTGCAAACGGTACGATTTCACGCCATGCCTCCACACGATCCTCGAGCGTTCGCATACGCGGAGTTGGAATCGGACTGGAGGAAGGCAGCTTGAGTAACGTGATGCTTCGAAAGCTTTCATGCCCTTTATAAAATTTCTGAAAGGTATCGTATGCCTTGCTTCCGTTAAATGCAAAGCAGCGCAGCTCTGGATATTTGGCTACAAGCTCCGGCAGCTTCTGCGGTACGATTCCACGTATGTTCACATCCAAGCTGCCTTCGCGCTCGCAAGATTCAATAACATCCCATAGCGCTAAGCGATGCTCCTTTAAGAATGCGAGACGGTTGTCATACACAGGGTCCGGGTCAGATTCATTGAATAAACGATATATTATTTTCCACATAAAATTTTGCGGGTGTCCATAAAATTGCTTATGCTCAAGCGATTTTACGCTTGGTGCTGTCCCAAGAATCAGCACGCGCGATCGCTCATCGATAACAGGCGGAAACGAATAAATGCGCATGTCGTATAGCCCCCTAATCTATTTTTAAAAGCAGCAATAACGTCTTATTATAAGCCCATTCTAGCCTTGATCATACGATCGCATTTTCTGTTTGTATTAGAAAAAGACGCTTCCCGCTAAGATTACGCGGAAAACGTCTTTTTATCAATCCGAATCGATTATTTAGCCGGAATCTTTATGCTTTGACCCGGATAGATTCTATTCGGGTTCTTTAGCTTATTGTAGCTGGCTAATTTCTGCCATGTCGTTCCGTGCTCCAAAGCTATTGCATAAAGAGTATCCCCAGCTTTCACCGTATAAACCGAAGCTTGAGGAGCCGTTGGAACAGAAGTCGTTGGCTTCTCAGGTTTAGCTGGCTCTGTCGGCTTCGTCGGTTTTGTTGGTGTTGTCGGTTTTGTTGGTTCTACCGGCAATACTACTGACTTCGGACTTAGATTAAGCTTAAACTCTGCATAACCATCAGCTGTATCACCCGTGTAGGAAGTCAACTTATTCGCTTCCGCTGCACTCTTTGCTTCCGGTGACGTCTTGATTGTCACGTTCACGGTGTCATTAATTGCCGCTAGCGACCAGTTGCCGTCCGCTGCCGGATCAATCGTCTTGAAGGAGCGAATGTAGTCAATGACAACCTGGCGGTTCTCATCCGGGGAAGCAAGGATAATACGTTTGCCGTCTGGGTTTGCGAATTTGCTGGAAGATGCGCGATAGTTGTTCGTTGCAACAACGAACTTCTGATCCGCCTTAATTGGTTTTCCTTCAAACTGCAAATTAACGATCCGCTTCGCGCTTTCGTTCTTGAGCGCGCCGCCAGCTTCATACTTCGTCGGTTGTGCAACATCGATCTGATAGGTCACACCGTCAATTACATCGAAGTTGTACGTTGGAAAATCATAATTGATCAGCTCTTGCTTCTCTGTGCTTGATGCGTCGATCTGCTTGAATTGACCAGCCGACCACTCGAGCCATTCTTTAATCTCCGCTCCTGTGACGAGTACAGCATTCACAGTATTCGAGTACAAATACAAATCGGCAACATTCTTGATTGCAATATCGCCCGCCTGAATATTGGTATAATAATTCGGTCCTTGGCGGCCGCCAGCCTTAAACGGCGCTCCTGCCGAAAGAACAGGAAGCCCTTCATATTCCGTTCCCTGCAGCTGCTTCTCTACATACCATTTTTGTGCATTCGTAACGATCTGAATGGATGGATCATCTTGAACAAGAGCAAACCAGCTGTTGATTGACGCTGTCGTCTTGCCGACAGGCCCTCGCACATACGCAAGCGTATGCTCATGATCCTCTTTCACCGCATCGACAACAGCTTTGTCAGCTTCTACAAGAGGTACCTTATTTACCGCATCAAAGATAGGCTTAACCGTGCTTTTCGAATCGACAACGGCCCATTTCCCATCCTTGTTCTCCAGTGTTAAATCAATAATACCAAGATTATTTCCCCAGAAGCCCGGCTCAACCGCAGGCACTCCGTTAATCGTTCCTTTGGCGAGATCGACACCCGTTTTTCCTTCAAACGATTTGTCAGGGAATACTTTATGCGCATGTCCGAACAAAATCGCATTAATGCCAGCAACTTTGCTTAAATAGAGCACAGAATTTTCCATCAGCTCTGATTGCGGAATATCTTCAAAGCCCGAGTGCGGAATCGCAACAATGATATCCGCTCCCTTCGCTTTCATTTCCGGTACAAACTTTTCTGCCGTTTTGACAACATCCTTAACGATAACCTTGCCTTCTAGATGAGCTTTGTCCCATGTTGTAATTTGCGGAGGCACAAAGCCAATCACGCCTACCTTCAGCTTATGCTTCGCGCCCTTGCTGTCTGTTACCTCTTTATCAATAATGAGATAAGGTTTAAACAAATTAACATCATTCGTCTCATCCTTGTCTCCATCTACTTTATAAATGTTTGCATTTACATAAGGAAAGTCTGCGCCCGCGAGCGAGGTGTCCAGAAATGATAAGCCATAATTGAATTCATGATTGCCTAAGTTGCCTGCATCGTAGTTAAGCAAATTCATAGCTTTATACACCGGGTGCGTCTCGCCCTGCTTCAGCTTATCAACAGTAGCGACATAATCACCTAGGGGATTTCCTTGAATCAAATCGCCATTATCAAATAATAGACTGTTCGGAGCTTCCTCCCGCGCTTTCTTGATGAGCGTAGCCGTCTTCGCGAACCCATATTCATCAGTAGGCTTGTCCGCAAAATAGTCATAGTTCATCATGTTCACGTGCAGGTCCGACGTTTCCATAATTCGCAGCTGCACTGTATTCCCTGCACCCGCATCAGCCATTGCCGTGAACGGCATAGCCCCTAGACTAACGGTAATAGCAGCAGCTAAAGCACCCTTCCACACCGATTTGTTAACCAACAAAAACGCCTCCTTCATTCTCTTTCTATTAATAAGATGCTCTGCTGCAAGCACAAGATGAAATAATGTTTTCCTACAATATATTAATTCAAATATTCTGAATTGTCATTTATTTATTTTGTTAATCCAAAGTGCCCTTTTACAATAAAAAAAAGGCTTCACGCCACGCGGATAAATGACCGCTGGCAGTGAAGCCTTCACTATAATTAATGACTATTTCAAAAAGCCTAGAAGCATCTCGCGAATAACCTTCGCCGCAACAATTTGCGTTTGCTCCGTCGGATCATAAGCTGGCGCAACCTCAACGAGATCGAAGCCCACAATGTTCACGCCGGAACGTGCAATGGCATGAACGGATTCAATAAGCTCCTTCGATGTAATGCCGCCCGCTTCCGCTGTACCTGTACCTGGTGCTGCAGATGGATCAAGCACATCGATGTCGATCGTTAAATAAACCGGACGTCCTTCGAGCTCAGGAAGCACCTTCTTAAGCGGCTCCAAAACCTCAAACGGATGGAAGTTGATGTTCTCGCGTGCATATTGCCACTCTTCGCGCGATCCTGAACGAATACCGAACTGGTAAATGTTCTGTCCACCCATAAGACCAGCTGCTTTGCGCAGCGGCGTAGAGTGGGACAACGGCTCGCCTTCATACGACTCGCGCAAATCAGCGTGAGCGTCGAAGTGAATGATCGCAAGATCAGGGTACTTTTTGTACACCTCTTGGAAGATCGGCCAAGAAACAAGATGTTCGCCGCCGAGACCAACAGGAATTTTGCCGTCGTCTAGCACACCGCGAACGAATTCGCCGATGATTTCCAGACTGCGCGCTGCGTTTCCGAAAGGAAGCAGCAAATCACCAGCATCGAAATATTCAATATCCTCGAGGCTGCGATCTAGGTAAGGGCTGTATTCTTCAAGTCCAATCGACACTTCGCGAATGCGAGGAGGGCCGAAACGGGAGCCTGGACGGAAGCTAACCGTGAAATCCATCGGCATCCCGTAGATAACCGCTTTGGAAGCTTCGTAGTTTTCAGAGCTCAAAATGAAGACATTGCCTGAATATTTTTGATCCAATTTCATGAGGTATGTCCCTCTCTTTCCTGAAGCGTAGCCGCTTGTTACTTCACAAGATCTTCAACAAATTTAGGAAGCACGAATGCTGCTTTGTGAAGACGAGGCGTGTAATATTTTGTATCAATTTCTGGAATTGCTGTCTCATCAACAGCAAGAGGATCGTGTTTCTTGCTGCCCATTGTGAACGTCCACAGACCGCTTGGGTAAGTAGGAATGTTCGCGCCATATACACGAACGATCGGGAATACTTCCTTCACGTCTTTGTTTACGCTTTGGATCAGGTCCGCTTTAAACCATGGGTTGTCCGTTTGAGCAACGAAGATGCCGTCTTCTTTCAATGCTTCGTAGATGCCTTGGTAGAAGCCCTTCGTAAATAGGTTTGCCGCAGGGCCAACCGGTTCAGTGGAATCAACCATAATAACGTCATAGGTGTTTTTATGATCATGAATATGCATAAAGCCGTCGTTTACAAGCACTTCAACACGCGGGTTGTCGAGCTCGCCAGCGATGGATGGCAAGTATTTTTTGGAGTACTCGATTACTTTACCGTCGATGTCGACAAGAACTGCCTTCTTCACCTTCGGATGTTTCATTACTTCACGAATAACGCCGCCGTCTCCGCCGCCAACAACAAGCACGTACTCCGGATTCGGATGCGTGAAAAGTACAGGATGCGCAACCATTTCGTGGTAAACGAACTCATCCTTAACCGTGGTCATAACCATACCGTCGAGAACAAGCATCGTTCCAAACTCTTCCGTTTCGATCATATCAAGCTGTTGAAAATCTGTTTGTTCATTAACGTAAGTCTTAGTGATCTTCGCCGTTATGCCGAAGCTATCTGTTTGTTTTTCCGTATACCACAATTCCATGGTGTTAAATCCCTTCTTTCCTTCAATCGTTCAACCTGTATTATAGTAAAATTATTAAATCACTACAAGTACTCTAGACAATCCGTGCATTAACGTTTTTCAAAGATTTTATTAAGTATAATATCCTGATTTTCCGTACGATATGTAGATGCTGTTTCACAACAAGGGGCTGTCCCACATAACATGGGACAGCCTTTATTCATCTTGAGAAGATCATACCTGTTCTTTTGTATACTGTCCTTCTCAACCATTTGCCGGCTTCACGCAGCCTGTCGTCTCACGAATGATCAGCTCTACCGGCAAAGCCTTGCATCTCTCCAAAACAGGGTTGCCATCAATCTGATCGAGCAGCATGCGGATCGCTTCCTGCCCTTTCTCCAAAATATTTTGAGAGATGGTCGTTAGTGCAGGCGAAGTAAAGCTAGAGATGGACAAATTGTCAAAGCCGATTACCGAATAGTCCTCCGGCACCTTTTTGCCGAGTTCTCGCAGCCGTTTAAGCAAGCCCATTGCACTTACATCCGAAAACGAGAAGATCGCCGTCACGTCCGCAAGCTTGATGAGCTGATCCGCAGCGCGATAGCCGCCATCAAGCGATGTCGGGAGCCTGATCATTAAGGCTTGATCGTATGGAATACCCGCTTCTGCCAGCGCATCCTTATAGCCTAACCATCGCTCATGCAAAACACCGTAATATGTGATGCGCTCAAGCGGAATATCTCCAATTAAAAGCGCAATTCGTCGATGTCCTTGGTCGATTAAATAACGAATCGCGCGATAGCTTCCTTTTCTGTCCTCTAAATTAACTTGATATAGATCCTCCCGCTTCAAGTAGCTATCAATAAAGACGGCAGGCATGCCTAAGTTTACAATGCGATCAACTGCCTGCGAGCCCTCATTCGTCCCCATCACGATTAACCCATCCAATCGACGCTCCTTGGCGAATGTGAATGTTTCTGTGCTCTCATCAATACCCGATAAAATAATATGAAATTGGCGATCACGAGCCCCTTCTTCCACACCTGTAAGCAGGTCCCAATAAAATGGGTTGTCCTGCAGCCTCCCAGGCTGCATCATCGGTACGACGAGTCCAACAAGATGCGTACGCCGAGTCTTCAGATTTCTAGCAGGCAGATTTGGCGTGTAGCCAAGCTCGGTAATTACCCGCTCGATATTTTCTTTCGTTGTGCCCGATACCCTTCCCTTGCCGTTAATAACATTAGATACCGTCGCAATCGATACACCAGCCACCTTGGCAACGTCTACGATGCTTACTTCATTTTTCATCCTCTTATCGCTCTCTTTCGTCTCAAAGCCCATCCGGCTCCTTGAGTTAAACGTTTTATCATAGTATAGCTTATTTGTGGAGG
Organism: Paenibacillus sp. MCAF9; assembly: GCF_052114265.1. Lineage (NCBI taxonomy): Bacteria > Bacillati > Bacillota > Bacilli > Caryophanales > Paenibacillaceae > Paenibacillus > Paenibacillus sp. MCAF9. Next base: position 41,448 of record NZ_JBFREL010000034.1, on the reverse strand, counting down.
CACTAAAATTTGTACTCCGAAAATATAAAAAAGAAGAAGCAAACCGGCTCAAGCGAGCCAGCCTGCTTCCCCTATATTGCATACTACCAGCCGCTGTTGCCTGCACCTCTAGTTATTACAAACTGATTATTCGGATTGGATAGGCCTCCCGATGCAGCCCCTGTGACCGTTACATTGCTAAATGTTCCTGAACCGGTAACGGAATCAAACAAAATCCCATAGGTGCCGGCGCCGCTGATATTCACTTGATTAAAGCTCACGTTTGTTATCGATTGATTGTAGCTGAATTTCACAGCTTCATAGGTGCTGTCATTAATTTGAACATTATCGACAACGACTGGAGCCGAAATGCTCTGATTTTCTGCATAGATCCATAAACCGCCGAAGCTCGTGTTCCAGTTGCGCTCCCAGCCGCCTGTACGGTTCAGCGTATTTCGTTTCACTTCAGTCGTGCCGCTAAATGCAACCGCATTGAACCTTGTACTGACCACGATTCCTGCAGAAGCCGTCACCGTATCTGCGCCTATGTTATCCCATATCTTGTTGTCTTTGCCGCCGTAAAGGGCGTAAGTATTTGCAAGAACAGGAACCTGGGCGATATTATAGCGGAACATGCTGTTCTCATTCGGTAAGCCGTCCGACCACATTGCGAAGGCGTCGTCTCCTGTGTTGCGTACACTGAAATGGCTGATCGTTGTATTTTTGACACCGCCGTGAAGGTTTACTCCATCCGCCCATGTATTGCGAATCTTACCTCCGACTACATATAAACCGTCCGTTCCAGACTGCAGCCAGAAGCCCACCTTCGTATGCTCGATCCATACATTTTGAATAAGCGAGCCTGTTCCAAAGTTTCCTTCGAAAGCAGCGTGATCCGCACCGTCGTTCCGATACAGCGAATCTCCCGTAATCGCAAGATCGGTAATCGTTACATTACCGCCTACGCCATAAAAGCCGCCTTTCCCGTTAGTGCCTTGCAAATTAGAGTACCACATGCCAGCGCCGCGAATATGGATACCGTTCACATTCACTCGGTCATTCATTCGGAAGGTGCCTGATGGAATCCACACGCCTGCTTTGCCTGTCGACTTCGCATTAGCGATAGCGTCGCGAATCGCTTGCGTATCATCACCTGCATCGTTCGCAACAGCTCCGAAGGAGGTAATGCTCACGAAATTAGCAGGCATTGTGTAGGCGGCATCTACTTGTTCCAAGTTAATAAGATCAATCGTATAGTAAGAAGCTGTATCGCCAGAATCCTTCTGCAGCTTTACCGTAGCTCCAGCAGGAATGTTTCCGACAAGGAAGCGGCTCTCATCATAGAAGCGATGTCCTTCGCCGTTCGCAGCATTGTCGTTGTACGGATAAGCGCCATACGTCCATGCATAACGTGACGTCAGGCTGAGTGTCTGTGTTTTAGCTCCGTTCACATAAAGGCTAAGTGTTCCATTCGTACCGCCGCCCCCAGCTGAATCAGGCATACTATACCTGACAACAACAGAGTTAGCAGCTAGTGGCGCTGTCCACTGCACATAGTGACCAGTAGATGTCAGCTTTACAGCGCGTCTTCCCGACGATTCGGATTCAACAGTCAAATAAGTACGGTTTGCTGCAAGCACCTGAGCGTTCGTCGTGCCGCTCTCCGCTTCCAGCTCTTGATAAGGTACGGTTGCTCCCCGCGCCGCCAAGCTGATTCCACCTGCTGCGGAAATGTAATCAATTGCTATTCCACCGCTATTTCCGCTGTCATATTGATACGTAATCGTATTTAAACCTTTGCGGAGGCTCAGCGTCTCGCTTTGACTGCCCCAAGTGGTAGCTCCTCCTGTTGCTGAGAGCGTTGTTGTTTTAACAAAAACACCGTTCACGTAAATATTTATCGTCTTGCTCGCCCCTGTTCCATTTGCGTAGCGAAGCTCAACGGCCGAATTCCCTTCCGCAGTAAGGTTAACAGTGAAAACAGCTCTCGCACCGACGCTTGTGAAGTTTTGCAAATAGGTCGATGCTTTAGTTACCCCGCCTGAGAAAAATTGATCCTCAGCTTGATACACAAATCCCGCACCCGGCGTTGGTGTTGGTGTTGGTGTTACAGTAGGCGTAGGCGATGGTGTCACGGTTGGTGTTGGTGTTGGTGCTGCTGTAGGGGTTGGTGTAGGCATTGTTGTAAGAGCACCTACAACGAGATTATCCAAATTGATATTTCCAGAATCCGCCGCATCAAATTGAAGCTTAACGGCATTGCTGCCTGCATTCAGAGCAACGACTTCCAGCTTGGTGCCCCATGTGTCCCAATTCGATGTAGCGGGAAGCGTCACTTGACGAAGCTTTGTTCCATTCAGATAAAGGCTTAACGTTTTATCGCTGCCCGTTCCATTTGCATATCGGAATGTCAGCTCACGGCTCCCAGCTGCGGCTGGCGTAACAGCAAATTGTACCGCTGCGCTTCCTTTGTTGCCATCTGTGAAGCCGCCAACAAATCCAGTTCCTGTATAGCCCGTATGATCATTAGCTATAGTTGTTCCTCCCGTAAGAGTCGCCGCTTCTGCTTCAAGGGTGTTTGGCGCAGCTGGGGCTGCTTCAACATCAATTTTGTCTAAGTTCACGTTTCCTGTGTCCGTAGTGTCGAATTTGTAGCGGATCGTATTGCTGCCTGCTGCGAGTGTCACTGCTTCTGTGCTGGTCGTCCAGCTGTCCCAATTCGCGGTTGCATTCAGCGTCGTTTGCTTCATTTTGACGCCATTTACGTATAGGCTCAACGTCTTCGCGCTGCCATTTCCATTCGCATACCGCACGGTTACGTTATGAACCCCAGCTGCTGCCGCGCTTACCGTAAACTGAGCAGCTGCATTTCCCTTATTGCCGTCTGTAAAACCGCCAACGAAGCCAGACCCGGAATAGCCCGTATGATCATTCGCATATACGGCTCCCCCTGAGAGCGAAGCCGACTCCGCCTCGTAAGAAGCTGCATAGCTGGTTTGCGCCTGCGCGAAGAATGTGAGCACCATACTCATAATAATGAGTACGGATAGACGTTTCTTAAGGCTATTCGTCATTAATCATCACGATCCTTTTCATATAATAGAAGCTCAGTTACCTGCGTTGATTTGAATAAGTGCGATTTTAATGTAAACGCATACATAAATCGATATCCACTATGTCAGGCAGCACCACCTTTCAATAGAACATTTTTTGATCCATTAGCAGCATTATAAGGAAGGTTCATGGATCTTTGCATAATACCATGCCTTATTTTACGATAACGATAACCAATTAAACGTTTAACCAAGTAACGCTAATCGTTCGTGGTTAAACCTTTAATCAGAGATTATCATGCGTTTTCCTTATCGTCAACATCCTAATTTCAAGCCGATTATTAATGTATTGCAGGCTGCTAATTGAAATGCAAAGCTACTGAATAAAGTCCGAATATCAATCTATATAATGAATACTATTTAATCCCCTTCTACAATTATTTACGATTACGCTCCTCTTCGTGAATAGGGTGTTCTTCGTTTTTCCATACTAAGGAAAAGCGAAGTTTTGCAATGAAGGGAGCCTGCTCCATGAAAAAACATTCCAACCAGCAGGGTAAGCTGCGCCGCAGGCCTGCTTTTCCATTTATAACCGAGAGGTTCCTTCCCCAATTTCTGAAAATGAAGAAATGGTTGAGATGGGCAGCAGCCGCATTCACCCTTTTCATACTCATCTTGGCCGGTACACTTATCTTTTTACGTACGCAATCGCTGCCAGTCACCGCAATTAGCCAAACATCTCAAATGCTTGATTTGCATGGCAATGTCATCGATACGTTTCATGCAGGAGAGAACCGCCGTTCTGTGCAGCTATCCGACATTTCGCATTATGTAATTGAAGCAACCTTAGCTATAGAGGATCGCCGCTTCTACGATCATCGCGGCTTCGATATGAAGGGAATGGCGCGAGCCGTTATGGTTAACGTTCAAAGCTTCTCGGCACGCCAAGGCGCAAGCACGCTCACTCAGCAGCTCGCACGCAATCTATATTTAACGCATGAGCGAACCTGGCAGCGCAAGCTGAAGGAAGCGATGTACACGGTTCAGCTTGAAATGAATTACTCCAAAGACGAAATTCTGGGCATGTATTTGAATCAAATTTATTATGGCCACGGCTCCTATGGTATTGAAGCAGCGGCGATGATGTACTTCAATAAACACGCTTCCGAGCTCACGCTTGCAGAAAGCGCGATGCTTGCCGGCATTCCGAAGGGTCCTAAGTATTATTCGCCGTACCTTAACATGAAGAATGCAAAGGACCGCCAGCTTACTATTTTGCAGGCGATGCTTGAAGGCGGCTCTATTACATCCGAGCAGGCTGATGCCGCTTATAAGGAAATGCTGAGCTTCCAGACGCTTGGCTCTGGCGACCAGGAAGGGTTTGCGCCTTATTTTCGCGATTACATCAGGTATATTGCTGTCGACAAGCTAGGCATTAATGAGCATTTGCTGAATGAGGGCGGAATTACCATCTATACAACGCTTGATCCGTCCGCGCAAGCAACGGCTGAAGAGGTCATTGCAAAGGGCTTTCCCGAAAATTCCGAGCAGCAGGCGGCGCTCATTGCTATAGATCCGCGCACCGGATATATCAAAGCGATGGTTGGCGGAAGAAATTATAAGAACAACCAATATAATCGAGTGTTTGCAAAGACGCGCCAACCCGGCTCCTCCTTTAAGCCTTTCTTATATTTAACCGCCTTGCAAAGCGGTTTTATGTCACCTGTTACCCGTTATAAGAGTGAACCAACTGTATTCACTTATGATGAGGGACGGAAGACGTATGAACCGCGCAACTACGGTGACAAGTATTTGAATGAGCTGATTGATATGAGACAGGCGCTGGCCAGCTCGGATAATATTTATGCGGTTAACACCATCATGACCGTCGGCGCTGATAAAGTTATTGAAACGGCAAAGAAGCTGGGAATTGAAAGTCCGATGAAGCCGGTCCCTTCACTTGCACTTGGCACCTTTCCAGTCAGCCCATTCGAAATGGCTTCTGCATTTGGAACTTTCGCAAACGGCGGTATTCACATGGAGCCGGTTGCGATTCTCCGCATTGAGGATCGCAAAGGACAGGTATTATATGAAGCGAAACAAAAATCAGTGCAAGCCATCACCCCAGCCGAAGCCTATGTTATGACCAGTTTAATGGAGAGTGTATTTGAAGAAGGCGGAACAGCTTTCCGCGTATCTTCTATTATTAAGCGGCCGATAGCAGGCAAGACGGGTACGACCCCAACAGATGCATGGCTCGTTGGGTATACGCCTGAACTAGCGACAGCAGTGTGGGTAGGTTACGATAAGGATCGTAAATTAACCGTTGCCGAGGCTTATCGCGCTGCTCCCATTTTCGCCAAATTTACAGAGCAAGCGCTGTCTGCCATACCGCCGAAGATTTTCCCTATTCCGGAAGGCATCGTAAACGTGTATATCGATCCGACAAGCGGCAAGCTTGCAGAAAGCAGCTGCCCGCACAGACGATTAGAAACCTTCATCAGCGGAACGGAGCCGACTGATGTATGCGGCGAGCCTGCGGGTGCAGGAAATAACGACAGTGACGCCTCTCAAAATGGGTCTGGTACAGCAGGACGACGCTCTTGGTGGAATGACTTGAAACGCTGGTGGACAGACTAAACAAACGGCAGCCTTCCTTTAATGAGGAGGGCTTTTGTTCCTTCCAATAATGAACCAACCGTGATCTTTGCGCATTTTTGTCCAACTTATGATCAAAAAGTGAATTTTCTTTGAACAAAACCACAAAGTTGTGGTATAGTATGGATAAGAAAACACTTACAATTGATCGGGAGTGTTAAATATGACAACAAAAACCGCAACAATCAGCAACATTCAGCCTTCTAAATCAGATGTCAAGCGCCTCGTAAAGGCAATGACTGCCATCTCTTGGATCGTTTTATCTATTGGCGTTTTATTAAGCCTCATTAACTTAAGCCATTTCAGCGATAAAAATGTTGGACTTATGGTCGGCATCGGATTCCTAATCGGCAGCGTTCATATTTATGTTATTGGCACAGCGATCGGACTTGTTCATGCACGCCTTAACCAAGAGCAGTCGTCAAAGGATTTTAAAGAGCCTCAATAATTAAAATTAACTTCATCACTCTTAACCAATAGACAGTCACATTCGGTCAATGACCAGATGCGACTGTCTATTTGCTTTTACTGGGACAAAACAATTTTATTTGGGTAAAGTTACTATATGTAAGAACAATTCACTGTCTGAACGCTCCTAAATCTAACAGTTGTCTAAGCCGTGAACTTTCTATTACAGAATAAAGACGAATTATTGACGTAATTGTTAACCCCGCAGTTATTACCTTGTGGATCTGCTATTGTAGTCGTAAGCAGTAATTTTGAGGAGTTGAACTGATGATGAGACCGTTTCTTCGTATGCTGACACCCGCACTGATTATGCTAATGGCCGTTATGCTTTCCGGCTGCGGCGAGCAATTCATCGTGCTCGATCCGAAAGGGCCAATCGGCGAGTCTCAGAAAGATTTGATTTATTTTTCAACCATTCTGTGTGCGGTTATTATCGTGCCCGTACTTATCCTGACAGCTGTTATCGTCTGGCGGTACCGTGATAAGCCCGGCAGTAAAGCTTCCTATAAGCCTAACTGGGAGCACAGCACGAAGCTAGAGATTACCTGGTGGAGCATTCCGATTGTAGCGATCCTTGTTCTTGCTATAGTCACCGTCAAATACACGTATGCGCTCGAGCCTTCCAAACCGATTGAGTCGGCTAAGGCGCCAATTACGATCCAGGTTACTTCACTTGATTGGAAATGGTTGTTTAAATATCCTGAAGAGGATATTGCGACCGTCAACTATTTGAAGATTCCTGAAGATACGCCGATTAGATTCCAGTTAACATCGGATACGGCGATGAACTCCTTCTGGGTTCCACAACTCGGCGGACAAATTTATTCCATGTCAGGGATGGCGATGACCTTATTCCTACAGGCTGATGAGCAAGGCAGCTATTATGGCTCCGGTGCTAACTTCACAGGAAAAGATTTTGCCAAAATGACATTCAAGGTGGATGCTACGTCCGAAGAGGACTATAAAGCTTGGGTAAGCGAGGTTAAAGCATCGTCACCGGCACTGACAATGGATGGGTTCGAGAAGCTTACTGAACCAGGTCCTTCTAATGTGCAGTTGTTCTCCAGCTTCCCTGAAGGATTGTTCAATAAAATTGTAACGCAATATGTAAAAGGCGACGGCAGCGCTCACCAGCATCATGGTGGAGGCGCAACAGAGCCCGCCGCAGAAACGGATAAAGAATCCATTACAGCGGATACGTCTGCGACGCAAAAAGAAACGAAAAGCAAACCAGATTTAAATGCTCATATTCATGCGGGTCATTAACCCGCTTTCAAGCAAATGCTTAAGAGGCGAGTTTGTGCCACAAACTTTTAGGAGGACCCCTCATGTTAGACAAAATTAAAGATTTCGCGTCCGAATTTTTCGTCACAGGCGATCCGCTTATTTTAGGGGCTCAAGTATCCATCGGCCTGTCGGTTGTGGCGATTATATTCACGCTTACCTTTTTCAAAAAATGGCGCTGGCTTTGGACAGAATGGCTGACCAGCGTCGACCATAAGAAGATCGGTATTATGTATATCATCGCATCTATTCTTATGCTGTTCCGCGGCGGCGTTGATGCGCTGCTCATGCGTGTTCAGCTCGCAGCGCCTGAAGTGGAGTTTTTGCAGCCGGATCACTATAACCAAATCTTTACGACACACGGCGTAATCATGATCTTGTTCATGGCGATGCCGCTTATGTTCGGATTATTCAATATCGTCGTCCCACTGCAAATTGGTGCCCGCGACGTTGCATTCCCGTTTTTGAACTCCCTTAGCTTCTGGATGTTCTTCTTCGGTGCCATGCTGTTTAACGTATCCTTCATTATCGGCGGTTCACCTGATGCAGGATGGCTCGCTTATCCGCCGCTCTCTGAGCTGTCAGGAAGTCCGGGACTCGGACAGGACTTCTATATATGGGGTATCCAAATCTCAGGTATCGGTTCATTGGCTACAGGTATTAACTTTATCGTTACGATTCTAAAAATGCGCGCACCAGGCATGAAGCTTATGCAAATGCCGATGTTCGTATGGTCTGTCTTGTCATCATGTGTAACTATTATTTTCGCATTCCCAATTTTGACTGTTACCTTGTTCCTATTGTTCATCGACCGATATCTGGGCGCTCACTTCTTTACGCTCGACGGCGGGGGCAACCCGATGATGTATATCAACCTCATCTGGATGTGGGGACATCCTGAAGTATATATTGTTATCTTGCCTGCTTTTGGTATTTTCTCTGAAATTGTTTCGGCTTTCTCGAAGAAAAAATTGTTCGGTTATAAATCAATGGTATTCGCGCTTATGTCGATCAGCTTCTTCTCTTTCTTTACATGGGCGCATCACTTCTTCACAATGGGTTCAGGCGCCAACGTCAATGCTTTCTTCGCTTTGACGACGATGATTATCGCAATACCGACCGGGGTTAAAATATTCAACTGGCTGTTTACGATGTATCGAGGCCGAATTAGGTTTACTACTCCGATGATGTGGACGGTAGCATTTATTCCCTGCTTCGTTGTCGGTGGGATGACCGGGGTGCTCTTGTCTGTCGCACCTGCTGACTTCCAGTTCCATAACAGTTACTTCCTGATCGCGCATTTCCATCAGGTGCTTATCGGCGGCGTTGTGTTCGGTTACTTCGCAGGCCTTTACTACTGGTGGCCAAAAATGTTCGGCTTCCGTTTGCATGAAGGTCTTGGCAAATGGGCATTCTGGTTCTGGAACATCGGCTTCTATGTTTGTTTCATGCCGCAATACGCACTTGGCTTAATGGGTATGACGCGTCGTTTCAACGAATATGACTTCGATATGGGCTGGCAGCCTTTGAACGTCGTCTCTACGGTTGGAGCATTCTTGATGGGTATCGCGTTTATTTTCCAAGTATGGCAAATCGCTCACAGCATCAAGTTTTTCAAGAAAGAAAAAGATGGCGATGCATGGGATGGTCGTACGCTCGAATGGTCGATTCCATCACCTGCGCCGCTATATAACTTTGCTCGCTTGCCACAGGTTACTAGCCAAGACGAGTGGTGGGAAGAAAAGCAGCGCATTGCAAATGGTCAGCCAGCTAAACCACTTGCGCCGCTTGAACCGATTCATATGCCGAAAAATTCAGGTATTCCATTCATTATGTCGATCTGCTGGTTTATTGCAGGCTTCGGCTTCGTATGGGATTGGCTATGGATGGCCATACCAGGTCTAGTCGGCGTAGCCGTATGTATGCTTGTTCGTTCGTTCTCTTACGATACCGATTATTACATTCCGGTGGATGAGATTGAACGTACGGAAGCAGCGTTAAGGGGGACAAAATAATGGCACATGCAGTTTCCACTCCAGCAGGAGCGCATGGCGGACACGGCGCTGGACACGGCGGCGGTCACCATGACGATCATCACGATCAAGAATCGATGAAAATGTTCGGCTTCTGGCTGTTTCTTATAACCGACGTTATTTTGTTCGGTACGTTATTCGCAACCTATGTCGTCCTCCGTCTCAACACAGACGGCGGACCGACAGGTGCCGAATTGCTTGAGATGAACGGTATTATCATTTCGACCTTCATTCTACTGACAAGCAGCTTTACAAGCGGTATAGCTGTTCTTGAAATGAACAAAGGCAACAAGCGCGGCCTTATTCTTTGGCTCGCCATTACAGCAGTGCTCGGCGCTTCATTTATCTATCTTGAAGTAAATGAGTTCATGCATTTGGTGCACGAAGGCGCTAATATCGGAACAAGTGCCTACTGGTCAGCCTTCTTCGTTCTCGTCGGCACACACGGACTTCACGTATCGCTTGGCTTAGTCTGGATGATTGCACTAATTCTTCAGATTAGACGCCGCGGCATTACACCCGTTACGAAGCGCAAAGTCGGCATCATCAGCTTGTACTGGCATTTCCTGGATGTCGTATGGATTTTCGTATTCTCAATCGTTTATTTGATGGGGGTGATGTAGGATGGAAAACCATAACACACATTCGCAGGACGCACACGGGTCCCACGGCGGATCGATGAAGTCTTATGTGATCGGCTTCCTATTCTCCATCATTCTGACAATCATTCCGCTTGTCGTGGTAATGAATGACCTGCTCAGCAAAAAAGCTGCAACCTTGCTCATCCTTGTGACGGCAGTTCTGCAATTTGCTGTTCAGCTTATCTTCTTTATGCACATACGGGATGAGGAGAAACCTCGCTTCAACCTGATGGCGCTTATATTCGGCCTCGTTATTTTGCTGACGATCGTTGCAGGTTCTGTATGGATTATGACTTACAATGCCGTTGCCGTCGCTTCATAATCGGCTATATGAATAAATATAAAGCTGTGCTAAAGTCTATCAGACTTTGGCGCAGCTTTTTTTCGTTTGTTATTTAATGCTTATAGTCAAACTCTCCCTATCAAGGGCTGCTTCATCCGTGCCATAATCATCTTATATGAATACCGAAACGAAAGATGAGGTGGGACGCCATGTCCATTACACTACGCCCCTTGCAGCTGCCAGAGGACTACGAGCAGCTTGCACAATTGCTTAATCAAGTGTGGTCAGAACCGACGACTGCTGAGAACCTGCACGATGCAGATAAGAAGCTGTATGAGATTGGACATACATGGATGGATGAGAACGGACTGCTTGCCGGATACGATCGCGAGCGGCAGGTTGCAGTAAATGAGCAAGGCGATATTGTCGGCTACGCCTGGACGTGGCGGGCGCCTTGGACAGAGCCTGGCTACTTATGCAATACGCTTGTCGTATCAGAGCCTTATCGCAAGCAGGGAATCGGCCAATTGCTGTTAGCTCACATTGGCAAATGGGCTCTGAAAATCGGCGCTTCTACGCTCATTACTGAAGTATGGGACGATAATGAGGATGCGATTCGGTTTGCAAAGCGACATGCTTTTGTAATTGAACGCCATGCCTTCCAGTCCGTCCTTACACTTGGTGATCATGATGGAGCGCAACAACCGCAGTTTCCAAGCATGCCAGACCTTGGGACGCTGCGCTTCCTAACGCTTGCCGATGAACCCGGTGAAGAAAGCGAACAGAAGCTATATGAGATCTATAAAGAAACACTGGTGGACATTCCCGGTTATCTTGGTGAGGTCCCTGATTTCGTCGAATGGCGCAAATGGTATTTGAAAGTAGACGGCTATGCGCCTGAGCAAGTGATTATCGCTGCTGACGGCGACCGCTTCGTGGGGGTTACTAATGTCCTGCTTAATCCACAAACAAACGGGATGTATCATGAATATACCGGCGTAAGCAGAGCTTATCGCGGCAGGAAAATTGCTTTTGCTTTAAAGCTCAAAGCGATTGAGCTTGCTCAACAGCATCAAGCCGCATATATCCGTACAGATAATGACTCAACAAATGCACCTATTCTCAGCATTAATCGCAAGTTAGGTTATATACCTCTTCGCGGCTCTTATCGTGTCCTGGCTCCTCTTCAAGAGGTGTTGAGTAAGTTGCCCATCGAAGTACAGCAATGAACGACATCTCCTCATATCCCCCTCTCTTAAAAAAAGCAGCTTGAAGCGAGAACATCCCGCTTCAAGCTGCTTTTCCAATTCCACTACTAACGTCCCTGTTCCACGACCTCTACATCCTTCGGTACAATTAATGTCAGCTCCGGGCTGACCGTGTCTGAGATTAGGCCGCCGTCCCGGTGATCCACGGAACCAACCATGACATACATTGTTGAGCCAACAACATCAGTTTTCAGCATTTTATTGTCCAATCGCTCATACTTCTCGGATGACCAATATCGAATTTGGCCAAACAACTTAAGCTCGCGTGTTTCCGTTTGCTCAAGCGTCACGCCATCCAAGGTGTGCACAACAATCTTCTTAATATCAGCAGGCACCCCTATTTTCTTCGTTTCCACAAATGCTGATCGCTGCGACATTTGCAGCCCTCGCTGCAGCTCATCGAACAAGCCCGTTGACATGAGCAGTGCAAGCCCGAGACTGGCTGTTCCAACCATTCCTACAAAAAAGACACTCATCCAGTCATAACGAACGATAGTACGCGCACTGCTAGAAAACTTCAAGTAAAGCAGCAGCTCCGCTCCAAGCATAATGAAAACGACGGGTGCGACCCAGACGAGCACTTCGTAAGCCTCCATGTCCTGCCATAGAGAGACAGCTAACGCTGTCCCCACGAGAATCAGCGTCACGCCCATGGATAATGAGCCGACGCGCCAAGTGCGAACGCCTGATGGTTGATTGACAGACGGTTCAGCCATATTTACCGTGTTGGTGTTCAATGCGAATCCTCCTCGTACTTTCTTGGCACCGGCTTATGAAGCTCTGGCGGTTTACCTTTGCTCATTACCGGAGATGCCTTGCTTCCGAAAGCTAGACGCATGCCTACAATAATCATAATAAATGCGACAACAGCCGTTGGTATCATATATTTAATTTGCATGTATTGGGAATAAAGCTCCCTTGAGAAATGAGAAGTAACCTCTACAGCTACACGATCGAGCAGGTAATAAACGCCGAATCCCAGCAGCCCAAAACCAAACCAGCGCTGATAAGGGACAAGTTGCGTCAATACCGGTTCATCGGTAAGCACCTGACGCTCATATCGAGACGTCTGCTGCAGCGCATCGAAGAAAGCAAAGCACCAGAACAGCGGAAGCAGGAAAAAAAACAGCGACAAGCGCAAATTGTCCATAATATAGACGGCGAGAAGAAAACCGCCCATTAGCTGCAGGCCGCGTTTTTGCAAACCTAGATACAGATGTCCTGCACCTGGAAAAATAGCTAATGCGATAGCCAGTACTTTGCTTTTACGCCCAGAGGCGATATACGATTCCATATCCTCAAATATAGCACGGTCCGCCACATGCTCCCCGCGCTGCTTGGCATGCAGCTGGCTGATTGCGTCAAACATGCTGTATATCCAAATAACGGGAAGCGCCAAAAGAAAAACGAGCAGCTCTGCCCTGTGCGTTATCGTGCCTAAGAAGACGATAATCGCAAACCAGCCAATGAAGGAAATGAGGAAGGTAATGCCCCGCTGCATAAGCCCCATATGCATATGCCCTAGACCCGGAATCAGAGAGAACATGATGGTACGCGACTTCTCGCGCTGGCGCTCCTGCTCCAAAGGAACGAAGCCTGGCGAGAAATGATCAGCAGGATGCTCGAATGGATGCTGATTAGCAGCGCCTGACGGCAATCCCTTGCCTAGCAGCAAGAAGATGACCATGTCAATCATATTAATGATTCCCGCCATCGCCGCTACAAATAACAAAAAGATATAAACTGTATCCTCCATATACCCGCCCATTAATCCAAATAGCATACACAATCCTATCGAACCAAAGAAAGCTCCCCCGTACAAAACCGCACGTACTGGGCGACCAGCATAGGCATGTCCTACGCCAGGTAAAAAGGAAAGAAAGAACGCCGCTAACGGGCTTTTATTCATCATTGATTCATTCCCTTCTATCTTCGTTTTTTCATTTATCTAAATCGAGATGCTTTTAAGCCATCGAGCCACGATCCGGTTTGATCAACCATTCTGTCTGACCAAGATTCGGAATGTCCACCTGCCGCCGCTGGCGGATTCGGCCTTATATCCTGCTGTTCATTCTCATTCATATCAAGCTGAGCCAGCTTCTGCGAGAAGGAGGCAAAAGTTCCGCTGGCGAGCAGGAGCAGCGTAATCGAAGCTGCTATGGTGTAATGCGTTACCGGATGCTGAAGCCATGTCCGCAGACGGCGAGGCTTCTCTTGTATAGTACTTGCCCCGACTTCTTCATGATCATGTTCCTGCTCCATCATCAATTGCTCCACGACACGCTTCTCTATTTGCTCCATGTTAGGCAGCGGCGTCGTTAAATGAGAATCTGCCCACTGCATCTCGCCCTCAGCTGTTTCAATCGCAATGACGAACAGCTGCAAACAAAAGTCGCAAGCAGCCAAATGCTGCTCAACCGGTATACGCTCAGCCTCAACCAGTCTGTCGTTTACGTAACGAAACATTTGATCAGAAGAAATATGCTCAATCATCATTCGAAGTCCTCCTTCCGAAAATGGCGCTTCATCCAGCCTCTTGCCCGGTACAGCCTGGACTCTACGCTTTTGCGTTCAAGTCCAGTTTCGGCTGCGATTTGTTCATATGACTTGTCTTCCATATAATAAGCGGTTATGACTTCACGATAGTTTTCCGGCATTTCTTCCACTCGCTCTCGTATCTGCTGCCTATCCGCCTGTTCGATGGCTAATGTTTCTGCAGCAGGAGCAGACACAAGTTCTTCATGTACTTTTTCAGACATCGCTTCGCTATCCATTAGCTCCTCTGGCTTTCGTGCACGGCTGCGTTTGAAATCGATCGCTCGATTGACGGCAATACGGGTAATCCATGTTTTGAGCCCATCCAATCGACAATCCGGAAGGGAGCGATAAATTTGCAGCAGCACTTCCTGTGTAATATCCTCCGCATCATGCGGTGAACGAAGCACTGCGAAGACTGTTCTATATATATAAGGACCATATGCCTGTACAAAAGGACCAAAATGCTCGGGCCCGCCCTTCTGTACCTCTCTGATCCAATCCTCGTCTTGAATGTCGCTCCCCTCCTTCCCAATCTAATAGACGCCAGCTTGTCCCGCATACCCTGCACTTGCTGCCAAAAAAATTTTTATAATGCTTTAACAGCCTCTATCAACGCGGAAAACCTCATCATTCGATAGGACTAGCCTACGAACGATGAGGTTCTCATCCATAATTCACAATAAACTCAATCTGCTGCTAATAACGGCCAGCTGCTATACGTTCAAAGCTTGCTTAAGCTCATCTGGGGAGCGATCCCACCACTCAAGATTATGCTCCACAAGCAGCTTGCGAAGCGCCGATTTATCGACATCGCCAAGCTCGGACAAGTTATAGCGGCGTTTGAGTGATTGATCCAGCTTGTTCACGTGATCCGGAAGAAGCTTCCACCCGCGACGCGCCTCGGAATCAATCAGCATCTCGCATGCCGTAGCGCCCGCGTAATAGGAGCCTTCTTCATTGCGGTCAACCGCTACCCATACGATCCAGCATTGACGACCGTTCGGAGTATCCTCTTTGTTTGGCGTAAACTTAATGCCACGCTCTACTTTACTCTTTGCATGCATAGCGCCAACATCGATATAAGCAACGCCATCATCAATAATAACACAGGATACCGCGCTCAAATCGATCGTTCCTGCTCCAAAACCTTTATGTTGTTTGCTGCTCACTACGTTGAGCGACAGTGATTTCTTTTCTTTCTTTACCGGCTCAGCCGGCTGTCCTTGTTCTTCCGTCATTCGTATTCACACCTTCCCCGATACAATAATTCCATTTTAGCTAATAATCATCGAAAAGCAAACATATACATGCTGTAGATGCTTGTCAACGGGAGGGAAACGTTCAATGACTCCACGCTATTTCAAACGAATTTTACTCGTAATACTCGCAGTCGCGCTGCTCGGGATATCGATGCAGCATGACTTCGGGACTGCTTGGCAATCCCAATATACTTATGCTTTCGCCCCCGCCGCTAACGCCAAGCAAGCACTAGCGCCTGCCCAAAAGTCGGTCAAGCCGCCTGCCGTGCAGGAGCCGAATACGGTCATCACACCTAAACCGCAAGAGCTGAGCAATCGTGTCGTTGAGTACCATATCAACGTGCATTTAACGAATGATGCAAAGCAGCTGAACGGTGAGCAAACCGTAACTTGGACTAACCCTGGCAAAAAAACAGTGTCCGAGCTCTATTTCCATCTGTACCCGAACGCCTTTCAATCGGGCAAAACCACGTTTATGAAAGAATCCGGCGGCAAGCTGCGCCAGGACAAAGCAACAACCAATAGCCAAGGCTATATGAACCTGCTTACGCTAGAAACGCTGAACGGAGAGAGCCTGCTGCCACGCCTTCAATATGTACAACCTGACGATGGCAATGCCAATGACTTTACTTTGGCCAAAATCCGCTTGCCGGAGCCTATCGCTCCCGGCACCTCCGTAACGCTGCGAATGAGCTACGAGGTGAAGCTCCCAGAGGTATTCGCAAGAATGGGCTATTCCGGCAACTTCGTGATGGCTGGGCAGTGGTTTCCAAAGCTCGCTGTATATGAGACAGCCGGCATGCGCGGACGTACAGCTGAGGGCTGGAATGTCCATCAATATCATGGCAATTCTGAGTTCTACAGCGACTTCGGCATATACAGCGTTCGGATTAATGTGCCTGAGAACTACACCGTCGCTGCAACGGGCTTCCAGACAAAGCCTATCGAGATCAAGGAAGCAACAAAAATTTACCAGTTTTATGCTGATGATATTCATGATTTTGCTTGGTCGGCCTCACCAGACTTCGTTTATGAAGAGACTGCTTATTCAGATACCGGCATTCCCGGTGTACGCATTAAGCTGTATCTTGATCCTGCGCATGCTGACCTTAAGGATCGCTACATGCATGCAGCCAAGTCCGCACTCTCAAGCTACGCCAAGTGGTATGGTGAATATCCTTACAGTACGCTGTCGATCGTCGTTCCGCCCAAAGGAGCGAACGGAGCTGGCGGCATGGAGTATCCAACACTCATAACCGCTTTCGCTGCAGAAAATGATAACCCAGGCTACGATCTTGAACGTACGGTCGTGCATGAGATTGGCCATCAATACTGGTACGGAATGGTCGCCTCTAATGAATTCGAGGAGGCATGGCTGGACGAGGGGTTTACGTCCTATGCCGAGGATAAAGTAATGGAGACGGCATACGGCTTGGAGCCGAATTTGCGCATGGAAGCGAGCTATATGACCAACCCTGCTCCGCTCAAGCAGCAATCTTGGTCATACGCCAGCCACTCGCAATATGCCGAGAATGTATATTTGAGGGCAAAGCTGGTGCTCGTTGGCATCGAGAATCAGGTCGGCTCCAGAACGATGCAAAAAATATTGCGAACCTATTTCCAAAAGTATAAGTTCAAGCATCCATCGACAGCAGACTTCCAGCGTGTTGTCGAACAGGTAACAAAAACGAAATGGAATGATTATTTCAGCCAATATGTCTACGGCAACAAAATGGCCGACTTTTCGATCGAATCGATTCATGTACGCCCAGTCACCCAAGATGGTGCTGAGATGTATGAATCTGTTGTACTCGTTAAGAAAAACGGCGGTAGTAATGGCGAGATAAAAGTGTTGATGAAGTTTACTGACGGCACCAAGATAACAAAGCTTTGGGATACTCAGGAATCCCATATGCAATATAAACAACTGCATTCCGCTCCGCTTGAATGGGCAGTCGTTGACCCAAACAACAGCAATGTGCTTGATAATAAGCTCATTAACAACTACATGCAGGCTCAGCTGCCAGAGGATACACGCACGAGATGGAGCCTCGGCGTTGTCCAACTAATTGAAGGACTGCTCGGGTCGCTGAGCTGGTAAGTAATTGCGTTCAAGGAGCGATAAACGATGAAAATACATTTGAAGCAAGGCTGGCGGTTAGCGGTGAAACATTTTTACATTGTTGTTTTATTATTTCTTTATCAGCTGATCTGGGGGTTCTTCCTTTACCGCTTCATTGATTCGGTCGTGGCTCCGCTGCTGCGTCGATATCCGAGCTCCGCTCCTTCAGAAGCAGCCGTTCAGCTATTCATGACCGAAGCTCAATTCCAGCTGTTCAAGACCGATCTCATTAATCCTTACGTCTGGACGCTGGGCGGTCTCCTAGTTGCCCGAATGCTGATCACTCCCTTATTCAATGCCGGTCTATTCTATTCGTTAAATCAGTCCAGATCGAATGGAGGGACACGATTTCTAGAAGGCATTCGCAAAGCTTGGAAGCCTGTAGTTCTGCTTTACTGGATCGAGGTTATTTTATCTGTGGCTCCTGCTTGGTATGTGCTGCCGCACTCACTGGATGCGCTTCTAGTGAGCGGCTCTATTCCAGAGCTGCTGCAAACGGTGCTGCCTAGCGCCCTTCTATGGCTCCTATGGGGCACAGTGCTGCATCTGCTGTTTCTAGCCATGCAATTCAGCGCTGCATCAGGAGGAAGCATATTCCGTTCCTTATGGCACGCTCTCCGAAATTTCCTCACCTATGCAGCTGTGTCGCTCATCATGTGGGGGATTGGAGCAGCCGCTGGAATTGTGGTGACAAGTCTCTCCATGCTGTGGGCCGGACTGTTGGCACTCATCCTGCATCAGGGTTATTATCTCATTCAAACGCTGATGAAGGTCTGGACGATTGCCGCGCAATATGACTTCCTGGAAACGAAAAGAATGTAGCAAACCAAAAAAGCCTTCAGCGTCCTCTGGATGCTGAAGCAAAAATAAACCTTCATTCCACGCTTTGCTGTGGTGTGGAGGTTTTTTTGCAACTAACCGCAACTAAATGATGGGAGTTCTGTATAAATAACTGAAAGAAAATCAAAAATGGGGGATATTCACAAATGATGCGTAAAAAACTAGTTATTATATCCATGGTATTGCTCTTATCGGGCGGTTCATTGGTTGCAGCAGACAAACTATTTCAGAAGGTAACGCTCCTTTATAATAATAAGCAATCCACTGACGATGCTGTCGTTGTAGACGATAAGGTTTATATTAGTATTCGTTCTTTAAGCGACACCCTTCAAGCCTTCGTCCAATGGAAGAGCAATGATAAGAAGCTCATTATTCAGAAGCCCAATGTGCATATGTTTCTAATGAACGAGAAGCGAGCTATGTTCGGACAGGTTGATAAAGGCAGTGTTCAGAAATTTTTAGTGCAAGCGCAAATCGATAATTTGAATATGGCGATTTCAGAGTTCAAAGTGACCATCGTCGATCCTAATGATAAGGAAACGACAATCGACAGCCGCAGCCAAGATGATGATGATTTTAAAGAGTTCGTCGAAAAAGACACCTTTTGGTTCAGCTCCAAGCTCGTTTCCTACGATTTTAAAAATGCTGGAAAATACAAGGTACAGTTTTGGATGCAGCAAAAAAACAACGATCCACAGCTCATTTCTGAAAAAATCGTCACCGCAAAATAAATCTTTTTTTCGATTGCCCAAAGGGGGCTGTTCTCATGAACAGCCTCCTTTGTCTATTTCTGCCGCTCTATCTGGAGCAGCAGCTAGGCTGTCTGAATCTACTCTTATTCACGAGTGATATAGATGAGATTTTTCTAATTTATGAGGAGCAAAATGGTGAAATACCGCCGTTTACGGCACTTTAAGCTAGTCCTTGCGATATAGCGCCAAAAGGACAAATCGGTATATTTTACACAACATCCACATAATTAATGAAATTGACTCCATGTATTTAGTTAGAAAGCACTACTGTGGCGTGTTTATATTACAGAAAGAACGGTTTAACGAAGCAAATTGTCAAAAGGTTACATGAGAATTATTAGAAATTGCCACTAAAGGCAGGAGATCATTGAAAATAATCGAATATTTCTCAAAGCAATAAAAAAACTGCCTAATTCCCTATTGGGATACGGGGGAACCACTTTGGGTGAATTGATTCCGACGTTTGAGTTTTTTTCAAACGCCCGAGGAATCATAGGGAGCCTTCAACCGAACCCCACAGCTAACCTCGTCGGCATTGGAAGGAGTTTCACAATTGAAGAAGATTACCGCATTAATCCTGGGTCTCGTTCTCGTGCTCGCTTTTCAAGCGGGAAGCGCTTTCGCTGACTCAAAATTGAACGGAATTGTCAATGATCTTATTGGTACTCCGTACAAAAGCGGCGGAACGTCGTCGAAAGGTTTTGATTGCTCCGGCTTCACGAGCTATGTGTTCGAGAAAATGGGCATTGAGCTTTCACGTACTTCTGGTTCGCAAGCAAAAGAAGGTACAAAGGTCGCTAAGGCTGACCTCATTGCGGGAGATCTTGTGTTCTTCGACACAGTTGGCGGCAATAATAGCGCCATATCCCATGTTGGCATTTACATTGGAGATGGAAAGTTTGTACATTCGTCCTCGAGCAGAGGCGTTGTAACTGACAAACTTAACTCCGAGTACTATGAGGGACGATATGTAACTGCTCGTCGTATCATGGATGCTGATTCATACCAAGCCAACGTTGACGTAAAATAGAGCAACCTAATCCCTCTTCTTGAGGGTTGAACGGGTAGACTCATCTAGCAAAGCCGCAGTTTTTTGTCCTCTGACGACAAATGACTTGCGGCTTTGCTGTTTCATTCCAGCTAGAATGCGGCCGTTCAATGTTGCGCTTATGGAAGGAGCTATCACTGATGTATTTGTTTATTCACCGCAAGGATTTGCGTATTGCAGATTTGCGCGCTTTTGATTATTTGAAGAAAAAAGAGAAACAAGGCATTCATTTGCTAATCATAGATCCCGTTATTACAGGAGATGGCCGTTTAACTAGTCATAGCGGCCGGAATTTCATGGCGCAAGCCGCCTCACTTCTGCACAGCTATTCTAATGCAGGAAAGGAACTGCATGTGCTTTATGGTAATCCTGCTGCGATCACCGAAGCACTGCTGCATGCGCATCCCATTGATGAGGTTATTGTTCATACAGACTATACGCCTTACTCACGGCAGCGAGATGAGCAGCTTGGGCTAACCACACGCAGCCTTGGCCGCCGATGGATGTCTATTGCCGATTCACCTCTTGCTGATCTAGATGCTTTCCCGGCATTTGCTCGAAAAATGGAGCCATACAAGGTTTTCACACCCTTTTATCGCAAGTGGAGCAGCTTTATGCTGGAGTGCTATAGCCCAATGAGTGAAACGACGATTCATGAGCTTGCTACCTTAAGCGAAATTAATGCCAAGGTTGCGCAATCCTTCGCTTTGCCTGAATCCGTTTCGCGCGCCCTAGGCGGCACGAACGTGCAAGGATCGTCCAAAGGATTATCCAAGCTGGAACGGTTCGTACGAGAACGCCTTGCCTCTTATTCGGAGAGCAGGGACGCATATGCCGGTGATCATACAAGCCAGCTTGCACGTTTCCTTAATACGGGCGCCATCTCCGCCCGCCAAGCCTACGAAATGACCCAAGGGCTTCCGGGGTCTGAATTATGGGTACGGCAGCTGGCATGGCGTGATTTTTATTTATACCAAGCGATGTATCATGATGATTTCTTTCGTTACGAGCAGCTCGCTGATATGTCCAAGCTCTCAGATGCTCATTTAGAAGCATGGGCTGCAGCTGCCACCGGCATTCCAATCATTGATGCGGCCATGACGCAGCTCAATCGTACAGGTGAGCTGCCCAACCGCTTGCGAATGGTAACAGCCATGTTTTTAACTAAAAATCTGCTATGTCCCTTCACGCTTGGCGAACAATATTTCCGCCTTCACTTAAGCGATTATGACAACACGCTTAATCGCGGCGGCTGGCTGTGGTGCTCTTCACTCGGGTATGACGCAGCGCCTTACTTCCGCATCATGAATCCTGCAACTCAGTCGCAAACGCATGATCCTAGCGGCAGCTATATTAGGCGCTGGCTGCCTCATTTGAATCATCTGACAGACAAAGAGATTCATCAGCCGCAAAGCGGTGCCATCGTCGACTTGAAAGCATCACGCGCGCGCGCCATAGAGGTATACAAAACCATTCTTAAATAGTTGAAAGCATTTAGAACAACACGTTTAATAATAAATAAACCTCCACACCCGCTTTGAAACAGCGAATGTGGAGGTTTTTTTATAATTTGCAGTTCATTTAAGCCTTGGATCGTATGCTGTGAATTTGTTTTCTTCCGAGCAGGAGCATCGCCGCTAGCAGAAGCAGCAGCAGTATAACTAAGCTGCTTATATACCATAACGTAGATTGCACGTTGTACTGATCCATTATCCAGCCAGTCAAACGCGGAAAAATCGCTCCTCCAAGCCCGCCGAATGCTACAAGCAAACTCGTTGTCCTCTCCGTCATACCCGGAATGAGCTCATTGGCATAAACAAGAGCGATACCGAATATACCCGAGAAGAACAATCCGCTAAGTGCGACAAAGGCAAGCATCCAGCTAAGCTGACCCATAACAGCCATTAAAACAAAAACGACCGAGGCGCCCGCTGTAGCAATAAGCAAGTAACGCGAATAACCCATCCGATCAGCCAACAGCCCAGCAAACAGACGCCCTAGCACCATCGTTCCCCAGAACAAGCTGAGCACCGCTGCCGCACTGGATTCTCCTACACCTGATCGAACGATGAGAATAGAAGGCAGATAGTTGGAGAAGCTCATTTCCATTCCTACATAAAGCATAAAAAATAAAGCCGATAACAAGAGAAATGGAAGTGCTTTGCGCGGATAGCCAAAAAAGACAGAACCGCGAGTGGATTGCAATCCTTCCAACTCATTCGAATGGCCTTCCTTCACTTCCGGTGTTCGAGCAACTATACCAAGCTCATCATCCAGCTCTCCAAAGGACATCGTCAGCCAGAGAACAAAGGTGATGCCTGACATCGCTGCCAGAATCGGAAAGGAAACCTGCCATATGCTATGCTGAATCAGATAAGCCGCTGCAATTGGAATCAACAATGCGCCAACGCCAAAAAAGGTTTCCAATCGGCTCATCGCCGATGCCTTGCCGTTTTTCGCCATATCAATAATCATTGCGCCGACGACCGCTTCCGTCATCCCAAAGCCAAGACCCGCAAGCGGAGCAATCGCGAGCATCCAGCCCCATGGTAGCAGCAAACTGTATGCCGCCTCACTGAGCGTCAGTACGCCCATCGCAATCAGTACTGCGCCTCTTTTTCCAACTCTCGAAGTAATAGATGGCGCTAACAGAACACCCACCAGGAACCCGAGGAATTGATTCATAATCCATTGCCCGCCATCTTTATAGGTTAAACCATAATGAGCAATGAGCTGTTCCAAGATAGATCCGCCCACAACATGGGCAACGCCGATGACTAAATATGACAAGCAGCCTAGCCAGATCAACTTCTTCATTTTGATGCTTCTCCTTATTTACGCGCGATCAACGCACGCCTATCTGTTATAATAAACCTATTTCATTCGACATTCGCTCTATTCAGCTACTTTCTTTCAAGCGGAGGTAAAAACAAATGACAAGCCATCAAAGCTCTATTCATTATAATCGAGATGAAGGCGATATGACCATATGCCCGCTCGAAACCGTCCATGCACAGCAACTATGCGGCTGGCGCTACGAGGCTCCATTTGATGTATATAATTGGCCGACTTGGGAGCAAATGAAAAAAGACGAAATCGAATTTGGCGATCCCGTCCTTCGTGCTGCCCAATATATAGCTGTCCTAGACGCTCAGTCTGCGCTCATTGGGTTCGCGCAGTTTTTTCCTTTAACAGGCGTAACGCGGCTCGGGCTCGGATTGCGGCCTGATCTTTGCGGTAAAGGCCTCGGCCTTGCCTTCACGCGTCTCATTGTCGCAGAGGCAATAAGGCGCACCCCTCAAAACGAAATTGATTTGGAGGTGCTTACTTGGAATACTCGTGCGATGCGCGTTTATGAACAAGCCGGCTTCCATATTACAGACACCTATGCGCGGTCTACTCCCACTGGCTTTGCCGAATGCCATTGTATGGTTTATGAGCCAGCAGCCGCACGTTAACGACGCTGGGCTCCGCGCTCAGAATCCCTCAAATCCATAAGTAAAATAAGACCAGGAGCTGCTAGAACAGATACGGTTCTAATCCATGCGTGAGAATCGAGATCAGTATAGGCGCGCGAAACGATTGCACGTCGATGCTCATTGAGCTGGACGAGATTAGGAACAAAATAGGGACGCCAACACCAGTTGGCACCGCGGTATTGCTCCTCTCGCCTCCAAGCCTTGTCCGCATCGCGATAATAATTGGATGAGAGCTGAATACCGCTCTCATTGCACAAATAAACCCGAATGCAATGCTCGTAAAGCTCGGGAAGCAGCCCCTCTATCCATTCATCCTCATGATCCAGGTAACGCGTCTCTTGAACAAGCGCAACCCACTGCTCTGCCAGCTTCTCCGATTGCCGCTGCCAATAGCGTTCAGTTCCAACGAAATGCAGCAGATGCTGATCAAGCTCCGCTTCAATTAGTGATGCAAAACAAGCAGGCTCACGAAACTCCGGCTCTGCCCTTGCAAACATATAGCCTTGGACGTAACGGGCGCCTGCCTGAATTGCGCGAGCCAAATCCTCCCTTGTCTCCACTCCCTCGACGAGCAGCGAAGCTCCAATTTGCTCTGCTAAATCAGAGAAGGATCGCAGCACACCGAAATAGCCATCATGAGTCGCGCTTTTCTTAATCATATGAATATCGATTTTGAGCAGGTTGGGCTGAATGTGAGCAATCCGATCCGTATTGCTAAAACCACTGCCTACATCATCGATTGCAATTAAACAGCCCCTTGCCCGGTATATGTCGACAACAGAACGAAGCCTATCCATGGAACCTTGGAAGCTTTCCTCCGTTATCTCTATGACAATTCGTTTCGGGTCGATTCCGTACTTATCAAGCAGCGACAACGTGTAGAGCTCGCCGATCTCCTCATACCGATAAATCCAAGACGGCTTCAAATTAATGAATAACATGGGCTGTTCTTCTTCCATTAAAGCAAGCTTGGAGAATGCCTGCTCCCGCAGTACCCGGTCCACTATAATGTGGTCCTCTTCTGGAATTTGTTCATTGCAGAAGAAAGGTCCAAGACTCCGCACGGAATCACCCTTTACAGCTCGAGCAAGCACCTCGTACCCCATAATGCGTCTTGTATCCATCGCTATAATGGGCTGATAAAATGCTGCCAATGTTTCACCATCTAATTCAAGCGCTTTCGGCAACAGCAACGATGATGAGCACTCATTCATGTCGTTCTCCTCTATGTTAGATCAATGTCAAATTATATGTCATATAGTATTGAATAACATTGTAATAGAGTCGACATTAAATGTAAAGATCCGACAAGAGCATGAAGTTTTATGTCGAATACTTATATCAATCTAATGATTTGTGTCACCTTATCATCCTGTGAAACCTCTATGATGTGATGTTTGCTATTATACGTAATGACACCGCTTCCTACCTCAATGACCGGATTCTCTCCTAGCCCAAAGAAAACATCATCCGCCAAAGCCTCCATCACTTCATGCCGATCGCTTACAGGCAGCTGAGCCCATTCATCAGGCTCCATTTCAAAAAAAGTATAGCTATTCTCAATTTCAGCCACAGCTGCTGTAAAATCCTTCAATATATCTGAATATTCTCTTGCATGTCTTACGCCCATTTGCGTATACCACCTTTGCTATCGTCATTTTTTGTACATATCTCTCTACTATTCTACCGCATTTTATCATTTTTTAACGCATTCGCCTTAAATCATTCCATATACTCTAACTTCAGAATACCCATTTGTCGATAATATAAGAAGTAGAGAAATGTCGAAAATGTATTGGACGGGGTGTATGATGAAAAATTCAACAATTATTGGTTTGGTGCTAGGATTAGTCGCTGTACTTGGAGGCATGGTTTTAAAGGGAGCACACCTGTCCTCTCTTGCAAATCCAGCTGCTTTTATGATTATTATTTTGGGAACTATAGCCTCCGTCATGATCGCCTTCCCGATGTCCGAGCTATCCAAAGTCGGTAAACTATTCAAAATGGTGTTCACTGAGCAAAAGCTGCCTATGCGTGATGAGCTGATTCAGCGCTTCATGGAATGGGCTTCCATTACACGTCGCGAGGGTTTGCTCGCTCTTGAAGCAAAAGTTGACGAAATTGAAGATACATTTCTTCGTAACGGCATGCGTATGATTATTGACGGAAATGACCAAGATTTTGTACGCGATGTTTTACTTGAGGATATTGCCGCAACAGAAGACCGCCACAAAGCGGGGGCACTTATTTTTACGCAAGCTGGTACATATGCCCCTACACTTGGGGTACTCGGAGCAGTTGTCGGCCTCGTTGCCGCACTTGCTGATATGAGCGATATGGGAAAACTCGCACATGCCATCGCAGGAGCTTTTATCGCAACACTTCTTGGTATCTTTACAGGTTATGTATTATGGCATCCTATTGCTAATAAACTGAAGCGCATGTCTAAGAAAGAAATTCAAATCCGTCTTATGATGGTGGAAGGCCTTCTTTCTATTCAATCCGGCGTATCAACGATCGCTATTAATCAGAAGCTATCTGTTTTCCTTACACCTACAGAAAGATTGAAGATGAGGGAAAAGGAGGAAGGCGCCGTTGAGCAGAAAGCATAGACACGAAGAACACGAGGAGCATGTGGATGAATCATGGCTCATTCCTTACGCCGATTTGCTCACCCTGCTGCTAGCACTTTTTATCGTGCTGTACTCCATGAACTCCGTCGACGTAAAGAAGTTTGAAGAAATGTCGAAAGCATTTAGTTTAGCACTCAGCACTGGCAGCGGTATTCTAACCGAAACGTCCGCTGTGAAAAGCGGCGAGGATGACGGGAAGAAGCAAAAAGAAGAAGGCGGCAAGCTTCCCGACAAGGATGTAAACAAAAATCAATCAGATGAAGAGAAAGCTCGCGAGGAACTTATTAAGCAGGAGCAGAAGGATCTCGAGGATCTGAAGAAAAAAGTAGATGCCTATATTAAGAAAAACGGACTGACATCTGATCTTGAGACGAAGCTAAATCTCTCACAGCTGATGATTACGATTAGCGACAACGCATTATTTGCACCGGCACAAGCAACTGTTAAGCCTGAATCGAAGGAGCTTGCCGTTGCAATCAGCAAAATGCTGCAGCAGTACCCTGATTATGAGGTCATCGTTTCCGGTCATACCGATACAACGCCGATCTCGACTTACCAATTTAAATCTAACTGGGATTTGAGCTCTATGAGGGCGATTCGTTTCTTGGACGTCTTGCTCGAAAATAAACAACTGAAACCCGAGCGCTTTAGCGCTATCGGTTACGGTGAGTATCGCCCTGTTGCCGACAACGAGACAGTTGCAGGCAAATCCAAGAACCGTCGTGTAGAGGTTTCGATCATCCATACGTACACTGATGTCACGAATGCCCAGCAGTTAAATGTAAAAAAACCATAATAAAAAACCTGAATCAACTCGCCCTAAGCGTGTGATTCAGGTTTTTTTGTCGTTATACGAATGAATACTTCCTGCTTAGACCGGCTCATAACTTAATATTTCGAATAAAGTCGCCTTCTCAGCTTCACTCAAATCACGCCATTTGCCAACATGAAGACCGCCGAGCTGGATGTTCATAATACGCTGCCGCTGCAGTCTCCGAACATGATAACCGAATGCTTCGCACATTCTACGAATTTGACGATTGCGGCCTTCCGTTAAAATAATGCGGAATACGCGGTCCGTCACTCTTGTTACAACACATGGCAGTGTCATGCTGCCTAGAATATGAACTCCGCTTGCCATTCCTTTTAAGAACGCTTCTGTCATCGGTTTATCTACTGTGACCAAATATTCTTTCTCATGCTTGCCCTCCGAGCGTAGAATCGGATTGACGATATCACCGTCATTCGTGAGGAGAATTAATCCCTCCGAATCCTTGTCCAGCCTCCCGATCGGGAAGATACGCTCCTCATGACCAACAAAATCAACAATATTGCCTTTAATATGAAGCTCGGTTGTACAGGTAATGCCTACCGGCTTATTAAGCGCAATATAAACATGATTTTTTTGCTCGCCGATTTTGCGGCCATCGACACGTACATCGTCACCTATTTCAGCTTGGCTGCCGAGCTGTGCCTTTTCTCCATTGATCGTAACACGTCCGCTGTCTACAAGCTTATCCGCCTCACGTCTGGAGCAATAACCTGTTTCACTAATAAACTTATTGATTCTCAAAGCTGCTTCACCCCGTTGTATGTAATGCCAAGTCGGCAATTTTGTCCGATGAATAATATTGAATCATCGATGACTTGCTTGCTGCCTTCATTTGTCCAGCTTGTCCCGCCGCTCTTCTCATTGCCAAAGCTACATCCTCTCCCTTAATCGGCCGATACTTGCGCAGCGGACCAACCATTGCAAATTGCAGCCCTTTCGAAACGACAGCTCCAAACGCTTCACCAGGTCGAGCCTGCGGTCTTTCGCCAAGCAGAAGCGAGGGTTGAAACACTTGAACTAGCGGAATGCTCAGCTTAGCAATCGCATCCTGCAGTTCCCCTTTCACTCTGCTGTAAAATATTTTTGAACTGGAGGAAGCCCCCATAGCCGTCACGATAGAAAATAAAGAAGCATTCGTGCGTTCTGCAAACCGGGCAAGCGTGAGCGGATATTCGTAATCTACTTTGCGGAAGGCTTCTTGCGTCTTCGCCACCCTGATCGTCGTGCCAAGCGTGCAAAATACGACATCTGCATGTACCTGCTCCAGTGTTTGATCCAAATCCTCAAAGGAGATAACGATCATATTCAGTTTGGAGAGCTCATTTGCGCTGCCCAAAGCTTTGGTCTCTAGCGGCCGCCTTACAATAACGGTTACCATCGTCACCAGCGGATCACGAAGCAGCTGACGGAGCAAAGCTGCTCCGATCAAACCAGTAGCTCCTACGAGTAAAGCGCTGTAGCCTGAAGCATCATGAAGCACGTTCCCTTTTTGCCATGAACCATCTACAGAAGATTCCTGCTTCAACGAGAATCCCTCCTCTTACATTTCCGTTAGAAGCCCGATCTGTGCTTATGCTTCCAGTATACCGCTCTCCCGTGTTTCTTTCAAAGCTGGCAGCAGCAAATGTATCGTTGTTCCGACATTAACCTGGCTTTTAATATCCATCGTTCCGCGGTGGCTGTTAATAATACGCTGACTAACCATAATGCCGAGCCCTGTGCCCGTTTCCTTCGCTGTAAAAAAAGGATCTCCAATTTTCGGTATCATATCGTCCGGGATGCCCATTCCTTCATCCGTAATCGTGATCGAAATGTATTCCCGTTTATGATTAATATGAATATGGATTCGTCCACCATTTGGCATCGCTTCAATCGCATTTTTTAGCAAATTAATAAAAACTTGCTTCAATTGATTTTCTTCACATGAAATTAAGCAAGAATCATCGGTTAGAGTAACACAAAACTCGATATTATGAAGAAGTGCCTCACTGTTCATTAACGCAATAACATCTTGCAGTATATCCCGTATGTCCTTGGTGACAAACCTCGTCGCTTGCGGCTTCGCAAGAATGAGAAACTCGCCAACAATGAGATTGATCCGGTCAAGCTCCGATAACATAAGCGTTACGTGGGAAAGCGCCAGCTTCTTGCTCTCCTGCTGGAGCTGCAGGAAGCCGCGAAGCGTCGTCAGCGGGTTGCGAATCTCATGGGCTACGCCTGCAGCTAACTGCCCTACTGTCGTCAGCTTCTCCGACCTTCGCAGCAGCTCTTCCATTTTGTTACGGCTCCTCATGTCTCTTGAAATGCTGGCAAAGGCACGAATCGTTCCGTCCGAATCACGAATTGGCGATATGGTTACACTTACAGGTATCAGCTCTCCAAGCTTCGTCATTCGTATCGTTTCCTGAGCTGGCAGTACTTTGCCCGACAAGATCTGGTTTAACATATCCCTCATCTCTGCATGATGAGAGTCGGGAAGAATAGGATTAATGAGACCAATTGCTTCTTCTTCCTCATAACCAAAGAGCAGCTCGAAAGCACGGTTTACTTGAATAACCTTACCATCCAAATCAATAAGATGGATCGCATCGCTCGTATGGTTAATAAACGACTCCAAATGCTCCTTCATCCGGCGGTTCTCCTCAAATGCTCTGCGCAGCTTGTTCATATATATACTTAGATTTTGCGACATCGCATTGACCTTAAGAGCCAGCAAGCCGAATTCATCCTTGCGTTTAATTCGAATCGGCTGTTGAAACCTTGCAGATGAAACCTCGTTAACCTTCCATAATATATCTTTTAGAGGTCTAATCATTACTCCTACCAGCCAATAGCTAATAAAGAGGACGAGCACCATCGATATGCCCGTATAAATGAATGAATCATTTCGCTTCTCCGCGATAAGCTCATTCATTCCCTCACTGTCATAAACGACACTTATAATGTAGTTGCCCATCTGCTTCGTGTAATAATAACTTCTAAAATAGGATTTTCCGTTGATCTCCATCTTTCGAAGCTCAAAACCTGTTTTCTTCACATCGGTTATAATAGATTGATCGCTATTTGAATCCAAATACGTGTAGGTGCCGTAACGAACAGCTGACGTATCTTGCTCAAATACTGTAATTTCATTTATATTTGGATTTAATGTTTTTACGATATCAAAGATATGCCCAGGGCCTGAACGATCCTTCTCCGGAAAGATATAGCCTGAACCTGACTTCTTCTCGTAAGAGGAAAATGTATTTGCCACATGCATGGAAGTATCGTGCATCGCTCGTTTCGCTTGCTCACGCATGCTTTGAATCATCGAATACTCACTAAGCATGTGCTGGAATATAAAAAACGTCAAAACGATAAGCGTGATCAAGACTGAGAATTTCATCTTTATTGACAATGAATGACACATCCTTTTACACAAAAACGTTTTTATTAACAACTTATACACAATATCCACAATTACTGTGCACAGCTCTGAATAAATTGTGAGTATTTATGTGTATATCATGATAGTTATCCACAATGTTATCCACGACATGTTAACAACGGAATATTTGTTCGTTGTATAATGAATAAATAGTAAAGGAGTTATTGTATATGACAAGAGAGCAAGAAGATCAGAAATGGATGCTGGAAGCTATTGAAGAAGCCAAAAAAGCCGAGCAAATTGGAGAGGTTCCTATCGGGGCTGTTATCGTCAGAAACAATGAAATCATCGGAAGAGGCTACAATTTGCGTGAGACGAGGTTTGATCCAACCGCTCATGCCGAAATGGTAGCTATTCGTGACGCCTGCGATCGCATCGGCGCATGGAGATTATTAGATTGTACATTGTATGTCACGTTGGAGCCTTGTCCAATGTGCGCCGGCGCCATTGTTCAATCTCGGGTTAAACGTGTCGTTTATGGAACAAGCGACCCGAAGGCTGGATGTGCAGGGACGCTCATGAATTTACTGCAAGAGCCCCGTTTCAACCATGAAACGGAGCTCACTAGTGGTATTTTACAGCCTGAATGCTCAAACCTGTTGACTCAATTTTTCCGACGGCTTCGAGAGAGATAATATTCTCTACAAATCGTCGCGGCGTATCGTAATATCTGTTAGCTCGTTTCTTTGTATATGCTGTAACGCAACAATTAGTTGATCGGCCTCTTCGCTAATCGCTAGAACATCCGGATCTGTCAGACTGCCGCGCGCTTCGGCTATTTCATGAAGCTTTAGCCGCAACGACTGCAATTGTTTAAGCAAGTGTTTTTTGTCCATAGCTCGCTTCGGGGCACGCTCCTTATCTAGCACTCGTGTGGTAATGCTTCTATTATACTCGTAGAGCAATAAGGAGTTTGTAAAAACTTGTCGACGAACGTAGACAATTTTCGGGCATTATTCGACAAAATGAAGGTATTTTATCCAATTTCTAGTTCTTTTTAACTAGTAAAATCGATCAATATATGGAAAAAGTTACTTGCGTTAAATACAGAATAGTAAAATATACATATATATGAATAATTGAAATATGTTAATAAAATCACAAATATGCTAATAACGCTCATCAAGTGCTTTAATGTTAACAATTCCGATAAATGGTTTCAGCGATTTACGGGTAATGGTGTCGAATGCCAGAAAAAACGGCTGTTAAAGAAGCTGTTTTAAGCGGCAGCATGCGCCTCGGATTTGGTCCAAATCCTCCACATCTTTGTAGCTATTATGAGGATAAATCCATTTGTATTATAAGAAAGTATGAAGTAAAATTATTTAAAACATTAGTCGTAATACAGGGAAATGAACATAAATTAGGATGTCGGGATGTGCCTTTGTGAATAATAAAGCAGTAATTTTGGGTTGTAATTATTATATAGGTTTAAGCACCATTCGTTGCCTAGGCATTAACGGTGTACATACGGTTGCCGTAGATTATTCGACTAAAGATACCTATGGCGCCGATTCAAAATATACGTCTGAGAGACTAATCTCTCCTCATTATAAAGAAGACACGGCAGCGTTCATTCGTTTCTTGAAGGAATATGCCCGCAAGCAAAGCGCTCCTCCTGTCCTTATTCCATGCCACGATTCTTATCTTGAGGTTATCGATGAGCATTTGGAAGAGCTTAGAGAACACTATCTCATACCACAAGACATTCCGGGCATATATTCGGATATGATGAATAAAGAGGTGCTGCAGCGCCTTTCTCTAGAAAATGGCGTAGCTGTTCCCGAAACGGTCCGTGTAGACGAAGATCGTTTCTTTGAGAAGATCGACGAAATCATTAAATATCCTTGTATCGTCAAACCAACAGATTCTCCGTCCTTCGTTGCCAAGTTTAGACGGAAGCTCTTTAAGGTACACAGCCGCGCTGAGCTCGAACAAGCGCTGGCCAAAGCGAAGGAAGCGGGATTGGAAGTCATCGTACAGCGTATCATCCCGGGTTTCGACGATCATATGTATACATTCGACGCGTATTTAAACCAAGATTCAAAGGTCACTCACTGGGTCACTTGTCAAAAATTCCGCCAATATCCGATTAACTTCGGCGCATCGGTGTATACAGGGCAGAGATACGTACAAGAGCTGTTCGATATCGGAGCTCCTTTTCTAGAGAAGATGAAATGGAAAGGCTTCGCTGAAATTGAATTCAAAAAAGACGCCGAAACTGGCCGTTTTTATTTAATCGAAGTCAATTGCCGGATTACCAACCTGAACAACCTGCTGTACCGAGTTGGGGTAAATATTCCATGGATTACTTACCAAGAGTTAACTGGCGGCAACCTTGTGCCTCCCAAAGCCGTCAAAGAGAATACGAACCGTGTTTTCTGGTATGGATATGAGGACATGCTTGCTGTTCGCGATTACATCAAGACGGGTCAATTGACTTGGAAGCAAGTATTCGTATCCTTGTTTAAACCGAAAGCTTATGCGATCTGGGATTGGAAGGACCCGAAACCAGCCTTTTCCTATGCGGCTATCATCGGTGGCAAGCTTACGAAAAAGCTTCTAAGAAGATAACCTGCGAAAATAGTAATAGGTAATAGAATGGAGCTGATCGTATGTTATTGACCTCCTTACTGAAGGATCTGAATTACACGCTCGTGAAAGGCGATTTGCATATTGAAGTAAGCTCCATTGCCTTTGATTCGAGGGAAGCCACAGCTGGCGGCGTGTTTGTTGCGATCACTGGCTTTTCGGTTGACGGACACCGTTTCATTGATAAAGCGATCGCACTTGGTGCGACGGTTGTTATTGTAGAGAAGGATGTTGATGTTCCCGAAGGCATAACGGTGTTGCTCGTTAACGACACGCGTGAGGCGCTCGCCCTGGTATCTGCTAACTTCTATCATCGTCCGACTGAGCAAATGAATCTTATCGGCATCACCGGTACAAACGGGAAGACGTCTACGACATATTTTCTAAAATCTATATTCGAGCAAACGGGGACAGCCCTCGGAATTATTGGCACGATCGGCACAGTTATCGGCGACAAGCTGATTCAAAATAAAAATACGACGCCGGAATCGCTGTATTTGCAACGAATCTTCTCCGATATGATCGAATCACATATGAAGCACTGCGTCATGGAGGTTTCTTCGCATGCACTCAACTTGAAACGCGTTGCTCATTCCAGCTTCAAAACTGGCATTTTCACAAATCTAACGCCGGATCATTTGGAGCTTCACCATACGATGGAGGAATATTTCGAAGCGAAGGCTTTGCTGTTCGACATGACGACGGACTTTAACATTATTAATGCAGATGATAAATTTGGCCGTATTCTCATTGACCGATTGCAGCATAAAGGTCCAAAGCTGGTTACTTATGGCATTGAGCAGGAAGCTGACATTTACGCGACGGATATTACTTATTATGCCGACTATACGACTTATATTGTAAATACGCCAAAGGGTAGCATCGCAATTAAAGTAAACCTGCCTGGGACGATCTACGTATATAATAGTCTAGCCGCTATTGCAACGGCTTATTGCAATCAATTTACGCTACAGCAAATCGCAGACGGCATTTTGGCTGTTGAGGGTATTAAAGGCCGGCTGGAAGTTGTCTATCAAGATGAGGATACGAAGATCATCGTCGATTTTGCTCATACCGAGGACAGCCTGGAGAAGGCATTAAAAACAATCAGACCTTTTACCAAAGGCAAAATCATTCTAGTGTTCGGCGTTTACGCATCTGATGGGGAATCAGGCACAGAGAAACGTAGAGCGATGGCTAAGGTAGCCGCTACATTTGCTGATTTTTCCGTAATCACCTCTGATAATCCCAAGGAGCAGGATAATAATCTGATTATTAGGGAAATTATTGAAGGAGTCGAAGCTTATAACGGAGCTTATGAGGCCGTTATCGACCGAAGAGACGCTATTGCTTTTGCCATTGATATCAGCAGAAAAGACGATGTCATTCTCATTGCCGGCAAAGGTCATGAAACGTCGCAAATTATTGGGAAAACGGAAATCCCATTTAATGAATCGGAAATCGTCAGGGAAATCAAATTAAAAACGACGATTTGACTGCGCTTAAAACAATAAAGTTAATGAAAGGTATTCCACATGTGCGGTTTTGTAGGTTTTGCAGATAGTCGTCCCGACGTTGATCAAGTAGCCATTATTAAAGATATGATGGATATGATCGTTCATAGAGGACCCGATAGTGGCGGTATCTATTCGGATGAGGAAGTAACTTTAGGGTTTAGACGCCTCAAAATTATAGATATGTCTGAAGAAGCCAGCCAACCGATTTACAACGAGGATAATAGCTGTGTTCTTGTATTTAATGGAGAAATCTACAATTATGTAGAGCTGCGCGAAGAGTTGATTCAGTGCGGACATACCTTTGTTAGCCATACGGACAGCGAGGTTATCATTCATGCTTATGAAGAGTATGGAACCTCGCTGCTTCAGAAGCTAAGAGGCATGTTTGCTTTTGCGATATGGGATACGAATACGGAAACGATGTTTCTCGCCAGGGATTTCTTTGGCATAAAGCCGTTGTATTATACACAAAACACAACGGATAATTCCTTTCTATTCAGCTCTGAAATCAAAGCTTTTTTAAAGCAGCCTGCCTTCCGCAAAGAGCTGAACAAGGATGCGCTCAAGCCTTACCTGACCTTTCAATACTCCGTGCTTGATGAAACGTTTTTTAAAGGCGTGTACAAGCTGAAGCCTGGTCACTATATGCTTTACAAACAAGGCAAGCTAGAAGTGAAGCCTTATTGGGACGTTAACTTTACAGAAGAACCGAACAGCCTGTCCCATTACGTCAACCAAATTAAAAGCACAGTAAAAGAATCAGTCGCCTATCACCAAATTAGCGATGTGCCGGTCGGGTCTTTTTTGTCCGGAGGCATTGATTCCAGTTATATTACCGCTTTGCTAAAACCAAACAAAACATTTTCCGTCGGCTTTGAGGATTATGAAGGCAACTTTAATGAGACGAACCTCGCAGAGGATTTGTCAGAAATTTTAAACATCGAAAACTATAAACGACTGGTTTCAGCGGATGAGTGCTTCAAGATGCTGCCAACGATTCAGTACCACATGGATGAACCGCAGTCCAACCCATCCTCCGTGCCCCTCTATTTCCTAGCAGAGCTTGCGAGCAAGCATGTGACCGTGGTGCTCTCTGGAGAAGGCGCAGACGAAATTTTTGGCGGTTATGATTGGTACGATACGACACCAGCGATGAAAAAATACAAGAAGCTTCCGTTTGCAATCAGGCGGCCGTTATCATTATTGAGCGGCAAGCTGTCCAAAAACAGAATCACCTCCTTTGTTGTAAAAGGCGGACAGCGGGTTGAGGAACGTTTTATCGGTCAAGCTCATGTGTTTGAAGAAGCTGATGCCTTAGCCGTATTGAAGGACGAATATAAGCAAGGACCATCCGTACAAAGCATTACGAAGACTATGTATGATCAAGTGCGGGGCAAAGATGATATAACTAAAATGCAATATCTCGATCTGAAGCTTTGGCTTCCGGGAGATATTCTTCTTAAGGCAGACAAAATGAGCCTCGCCCATTCCATTGAGCTGAGAGTCCCATTTTTAGACAAAGTGGTTATGGATCTAGCTTCAAAGCTGCCTACTGATCTTCGTGTACATCCAAGCAATACGAAGTATGCACTGCGTACAGCTGCGAAGGAAGTACTTCCCGATGAATGGGCGAATCGACCAAAGGTTGGTTTTCCTGTACCTATTAGGCACTGGCTAAGACAGGAGAAATATTATAAGCTCGTTAAGGACATGTTTCTCTCGGACCGAGCGAAGCTGTTCTTTCATACCGATGAGCTGATGAAATATCTGGATTCGCATTATTCAGGCAAGCAGAACTACGCTAGATACATTTGGACAGTGTATGTGTTCCTTATATGGCATAAGACGTTCTTCGAGCAAGCGTAACAGGCATGGGGCAGCCACCGGCTGCCTGCTCGTTACACACTGTCGCATAACTATTACGGCTATAAAGTGAAGGAGCCACCAACATGAAAAGAATGATCAAGCTCCTGGTGTTATTGGGTATTATATTTTTTATTTATACATTGTTTACGAAAGAAGATGCAAAACCTGTATTCAATGAGAAAGTCGATTCTTCACCAACGACTGCCCCTACTCCAGAAATAGAGCAAGGAACAATTACAATAATAAGCAAAGACGAAGCAACGCAGCAGCCAATTAAAGATGCTGTATTTATAATAACCGCTGCTAATAGCGGATCGGTTATCGGCACCATGACAACAGACGAAATGGGTAAAGCAACATCTATTTTGCTCGATTACGGTACCAGCTATAAGATAAAACAACAGAAGGTCGGCAGGCCTTATCAGCTGTCGGAGGAAGAGCATCAAATAGCGGTTAAAGGCCCTGAACAAGAGCTGACAACCACCAACAAAACGTTTGAATATGTGAAGGATTATGAGCGGGCAGCTGATGGCTCTATTAACATTAAGAAGGTTTATATGGATGTCGATACCATCATGCAGAAGCCTGAGCTGCCTAACGGCTGTGAAATTACTTCATTAACCGCGGTACTCAATTATTACGGATATGACGTTACCAAAACAGAAATGTCGGATAATTACTTGCCGAAGCAAGCTTTTATCACCAAGAACAATAAATTGTATGGGCCTGATCCCTATAAATCATACGCTGGCGAACCTAGGTCGTTAAAAGGCGGATTTTTCAGCTTTGCTCCTCCTATCGTGGAGGCGGCTAACTTGTATTTTGATGTCGCAGGGCGCAGCAACAGTACTTCAGATATTAGCGGCAGCACTCGGGAGGAAATCATCGAGCAGCTTAATAAAGGGATTCCTGTAGTAACTTGGATCACGCTTGATCTCACGCCGCCAAAAATGAATTACGCTTGGTATTTCAGTGATACTGGTGAATATTATTCAGCTCCTATTAATTTGCACGTGGTTGTCCTAAATGGATATGAGGATGGTAAAGTACATGTAATGAATCCGTTAAAAGGACAAGTTACTTACGATGCAGACACTTTTTTTAACAGCTATGACGCAATGGGAAGCCATGCTATGATCGTTGAATAACTAAATCATTTCAATTAAACACTTCATCAAAAGTAGGTTGAGGCAATGGAAGCTAAAAGCTTAGGCATCATAGGCGGGATGGGCCCAAAAGCAACATCCGTATTTTTCGATATGATTATCGAGCAAACGGCAGCAGACCGTGATCAAGAGCATATTGATATCGTCATTCTCAATCATGCCACTTTGCCAGATCGAACTGGTGTCATATTAGAAAACAAAGGCGAGTTGTTTCTCAAAGCGGTTGCTAAAGATTTCAAAATCCTTGAGGCAGCAGGCGTATCTAATATTGCGATTCCTTGCAATACGTCGCATTATTTCTATAATGATATGCAGCAAATGACAAGCATAAATATAATCAACATGGTGGATGAGACGCTGAAAAAGATCCATGACACCTTTGGAGAACACTGTAAGATTGGTATTCTAGCTACAAATGGAACGGTTAGCAGCGGCGTGTACCGTCATGGCTGCAATCAGTATAATATGCACCTTCACGAGCCTGAAGAAGCTATTCAGGAGCATGTGATGGACATTATCTACAACAAGGTCAAACGCAATTTGCCTGTTGAGCCTTCCGAGTTTGAAGGCATCATTAACCACTTGCTCGTGCAGGATGAGTGCCAGTGTGTGATCATCGCATGCACGGAATTATCCTGCATACCGATCAAAAAAGACGTCGCAGCCTTTTGTGTAGATGCAATGACGGTGCTTGTACAAAGATCTATTGAGCTGTCGGGCAAACAAACCATCGCGAAATAAGAGCATTACAAAAAATCCGGAGATCATTCTCCGGATTTTTTTATGCTTTGGGCTTGTACTATTTTAGATTAAAGAAGATTGAGTTCTACATTAATGTTGCCTCTAGTGGCTCTAGAATACGGACATACCTGATGAGCGGCTTCGACTAATTCCTTCGCTACGTCTGCTTCAACGCCCTCAAGCGCAATATCCAGCTTCACAGCCAGCTCATATCCGCCATCTGCATCCTTGCCAAGCGTAACATGAGCGGTTACTTCGGTTTTCTCCACTTTAATCTTCTTCATCCGGCATACAACGTTAAGAGCACTCTCGAAACAAGCTGCGTAACCTCCTGCAAACAATTGCTCTGGGTTCGTTGCACCACCCACTCCTCCAAGCTCTTTAGGGGCTCTCACATCTACATTCAAAATATTATCGCTTGAAACAAGCTTGCCATCTCTTCCACCTGTTGCCGTTACCGTAGCTGTATATAAGTTTTGCATCATTAATTCCTCCGTTTAGGTTTTTATTTTAGTACGTTACTTTGCAAGCTCTAGACCTTGAAGCTCCCCATGAAAATGCACCTTATCGACAACGGCTTTTATTTAACCTCCGTTACTTGAAATAACTTCTTGTTTTCTTATTGCCAAAGAGAGCCTTCTCTATTCTCCTTATGCAATTTGGTGCAGTGAAGATTTTGTGTTTTATACAATTTAATTTTATAAAATATAATATACACTCGCTCATAGGCGATGTCAATAGTGCTAAGTTATATATGCTCAAATAACAAAACAGATTTCCTCCACATTTAGGGAAGAAATCTTGTTGTTTTATTATATTCAGTTAAATAGTAATCCTCATTCGATCTTAGAAAATCGCTCTAATACCCACTAAGTTGAGGGTTCTAGACTAATCTCGATTGTTTTCTTTCCTAACCGTTTGTTCAAATAATCACGATTTGCCAAAATGCGCTCATCTGTCGGCCGGAATTGTGCTGCTTTTTCATTATGATCGTACGCGGCTTCGTAATCACCTATGCCATCGTAACAAACGCATAGTTGAAGCTGCGGCAGCCATGTAGAACAAGCTAAATTCTCAAAGCCCCAGTTCTCTTCCGGCTTCTCCGTGCTCAGCGCTAATTTATACCAATAAATTGCCAGCTTATACTCTTGACGCTGTAAGAAATAATAACCGAGGCGGCAACAAAATTCTGGACGAGGCTTGTCGTAATGGAAAGAGCGGAAGATCGAATCGACCACGTTGCGTACTTCATTAAGCTCGCTGTAGCAATCTGCAAGCCTGCCGCAGGAAGCAATGTTATCCTCAATCCATCCTTTGCCCGTCGCAAGAAACTTTTCGTAGTACCTTATAGCAGCCTCATATTTCCCATGATCCTTAAGTTCATTGGCATAATAGAATAAATCGCGCGGAGAAAAGATTTCTCCTTTTGCCAGTCGTTTCTCATAAATGTTCAAATTGCGATCACTGTCATGATGTATACTGCTATGGGTTACGGCGATATCGCTGCTCAATATATCCCCGTAGACTTCAAGGTATTCATGCACCGGACCAATCCATTTGAAAGCACGCGATCTTTTTACAATTCGGTTTCGTCTTAGCTTTGAAGTTACATTACCAAATTCATCAAATGCCAAATGGTATTCCATAGAAATGGAGTCGACGGCAGGATCTACATTTTGTTTTAGCGCCAGCAGTTTCTGCTGATCGATTTCCTTCAAAATATCATCTGCATCCAGCCACATAATATGGGATTTGGTTGCTAAAGAAAAAGCATAGTTGCGAGCTGCCGCAAAATCATCGATCCATGTAAAATGTTCGATGCGATCGGTAAACTCGCTCGCAACCTGCTTCGTTAAATCCGTGGAACCCGTATCCACAATAATAATCTCATCAGCGATATCCTTCATGGAAGTTAGACATCGACCGAGCGTTTTCTCTTCATTTTTGACAATGAGGCACAAGCTGATGGAAATCAACAAAACCACACTCCCATGAGTCGATTAGATTGATACATCATATTCTCATGCCATTATCCTGTTACTCCTGCTTTATTAACTAACCCGAATGATGGTCAAAGCCGCACCTGCTCCGCCGCCTAACAGCGTTGCTGTTCCTAATAATCCAAACATTTGAAGCGTTATGGTGCTGCCTGCAGTCAAAGTAATAATAGTATCATTATTAAAGCTCGATACGCTTAGTACTGGAGCAACAGTAGATGCAAGATTGGCTGTACCATTAATTAGAAGACGAGTACTAAGAAGTAAGGCAGCCGTGGTATTGATTTGATAAGTGATATAATATCTGCCTGCATTAGCAACTGTAAAGGTATCATTCGCTCCGTTGACAGTAATATTTGCGCTTAGGTTTTGTGAGCTTGGGAGTGGTACATTTGTTCCTCCAAGCACAACAGCGATAAGTGCACCCGTTGTATTGCCAGCATAACTAGAATCGGCCGTTGGTTCAGCACCTGTTACACCTGTGGCTCCCGTAGTTCCGGTTGCTCCCGTTGCTCCTGTGACGCCATTTGTTCCAGTTGCTCCCGTCGCGCCTGTTACGCCATTTGTTCCAGTTGCTCCCGTCGCGCCTGTTACACCGTTGGCTCCTGTTGCTCCTGTGGAGCCTGTTACACCCGTTGCTCCTGCCACTCCTGTCGCACCTGTCGCGCCTGTTACACCGTCGGCTCCTGTTGCTCCTGTGGAGCCTGTTGCACCCGTTGCTCCTGCTACCCCTGTCGCACCTGTTGCCCCAGCAGTTCCTGTCGCTCCAGTTACACCGTCGGCTCCTGTTGCTCCTGTGGAGCCTGTTGCACCCGTTGCTCCTGCTRYTCCTGTCGCGCCTGTTGTCCCAGCTGTTCCTGTCGCACCAGTTACGCCGTCGGCTCCTGTTGCTCCTGTGGAGCCTGTTGCACCCGTTGCTCCTGCTACYCCTGTCGCRCCTGTTGYCCCAGCWGTTCCTGTCGCACCWGTTAC
>NZ_JBFREL010000033.1:0-66285 GCF_052114265.1 Paenibacillus sp. MCAF9 | reverse complement strand
TATTGAATGTACATAGAAACCTTCCTTTCGAAGATGGTTGGGTGGTACCTCCATTTTACCAAAGGTTGGTTTCTTTGTTTTTTACAGATTTCAAAACTTTGAAGAGGGTGCCTCTAAAGCCTATGGCTTTTGGGACACCCTCTTTTATTGGCAACCAGATCTGTTTGTAATTCTTATTCATTACATGACTGAACAGTGATAAACTATGGAATAGCCTTTAACGTTTTGGAAAAGTAGCATTGCACGGATTAGATGGGGGACTGGATAACATGTTGCTTGCAAATAATGTTAAGTTAAAGGATTTGCTGAACGGAAATAAAATGGATACACCTTCCTTTTTACATATAGCGATCGCGCTGACTGAATCCGTACATAAGGCTCATAAGCAAAACCTACTGATCGGTCATTTGAATCCAGCAGGGATACTCATTCAATCGGAAATAAATAGTGTTGTGCTCACAGACGAAAGAATAACAGATTACGCCTACCTATCTCCTGAACAAACAGGCAGAATCAATCGTAAGGCTGACGAACGAAGCGATTTGTATGCAATCGGCATGATATTTTATCACATGCTCGCAGGTCGTCTGCCCTTTCAAGCACAGACTATGGAAGAATGGCTGCATGCCCACCTTGCGATTGTGCCAATGCCTTTGCGTAAGGTGCGTTTGGAGCTGGAGGGTTCTCTCGAAAATATTATTATGAAGCTGTTGTCGAAGAGGCCAGAAGACCGCTATCAGAGTGCTTTTGGATTGCTGTTTGATTTGAAAAGCTGTGCTTCTTCCATGGAGAAAAAAGGAGAAATCATCCCTTTCGAAATCGCTCGTGTCGATGAGGCTAGTCGGTTTCAGCTGCCAAAAACTCTTTTTGGTCGTGAAATGGAAGGAAGGGCGCTCCGCGAGGCTTTGCAACAGGCGCAAGCCGGCGTGTCTTCGTTCGTATTCGTTAGCGGAAGTGCAGGCAGTGGAAAAACCGCGCTTATTCGAGAGTTTCAGGTGCTGGCTAGAAAAGAAGGCAGTCTGTTCATTGGAGGGAAATGTGATCTGATGAATCGTGACGTTCCGCTCTCGCCGCTCTTGCAGGCTCTGCGGAGCTTAATTCGGCAAATATACAGCCAGTCCCCTGAACGAATGGCAAAGCTGAAGTTGCAGTTGGAAGAGGCATTAGGTCAAGGAGCAGCTGTTATCGTACAGCTGCTGCCAGAAGCAGCTAAGCTTTTTGGCGAACTTCCGTCTGTGGAGCCGCTGCCTCCTGCCGAAGCGGCTATTCGGTTTCATCGCTTGATTCCTCTTTTTATGAATATATTTGCTGAAGAGGAACATCCTCTCCTTATTTTTCTAGACGATCTACAATGGGCAGACCCAGCTACGTTGGATGTCCTTCGTTCGCTTGCCCATGCTCCCAATCGATTAAACTTACTAGTAATAGGAACGTTAAGAGTAGAAACGGCTTCTGGCTGCTCGGACAACGGAGCAAATCAAGGTGAAGCAGCCGTATGGATGGAGAACACACTTAACTTGCAGCATGCAAGCTCATCGATACCTGTACAGCATATCGCCCTCGAAGCGCTGACCTATTTGGATGTAAGGCAAGTTCTTTCGCATGTTCTTAACGAAAATTCGGCTCGTGTACGAACACTTGCAGAGGTGCTATATCATCGAACAGGCGGTAATCCACTATTCGTACATCGTCTTCTAGACAGCCTGTATCGTGAGAATAAGCTTTATTATGATGAGGAAGCTGCGATTTGGAATTGGGATGCTGCGGCAGTTACACAGATACCGGAACATCCTGACATTCTTCATTTAATCGGGACCCGTATTCGTATGCTTTCACCGGATATGATTGAGCTGCTTGCCATAGGTGCAGCGATTGGTCATCGTTTTCATTCCTCTACGATCGCTTTAGTAAGCGGCCGCTCTCCGCTTCATACACTTCAGCTTTTACATTTAGTAGAGGAAGAGGGTTTATTAAGTAGAGAAATTGAAATGGATGATGCAGCAGCGGATGAAGGTTATTATACATTTATGCATGACCGTGTGCAGCAGGCAGCTTATATGACTATTGCCGAAGCGGAAAAAGCGAACTTGCATCTGACCATCGGCCGTGTGTTACGCGACCATTCATTAGAAGAGCGTGAACACTCCATTTATGATATGGTGTATCACTTGAATATGGGCAGCGATAAGCTGGTAAATGAAGCAGAAAAGATGGAGCTAGCTGAATATAATTATCAGGCAGGTTTGAAATCGAAGGCAGCAACAGCATTTGCGGCTGCTCTGAACTTTTTTGAAAAAGGCTTGCAGCTTGCGGGGGATGATTGGAGGAGTACGAGCTCACTAGCCTATCGTCTGATGCTGGAGCTGCCTGAATGTGAATTTATGTGCCGTCGCATAGACAAGGCAGAAGCTCTGCTCGAACAATTGATGTCCTGTACTACGGACTTGGTGGAGCGCTCTCAGATTTACCTGAAACGCATAGCCATGTATTCGTACTTAAAGAATGACGAGCTTGCTGTCCAGATTGGAAAGCAGGCGCTGGAGGAATTTGGATGGATTTTTTCCAGTAAGCCCTCTAAAGCTGTCATCGTAAAGGAATTGATCATGACGCAAAGTGCATTATTTAGTATGCGGCATGAGATTATGAATTTACCGATTAATCGTAATCCTGAGTATAAAGCCTTGTCGGACTTGGTCATGGCGATATCTTCTTCTGTATTTACATTAAGCCTTGAACTGTCTGCTGTACTTTTCTCGAGGTTCATTCGCTATGCTCTAAAGCATGGAAGCAACGAAGCGTTCGCTTTTATGCTTGCTGGCTATGGCATGATTATTTTTAAAATTTCTTTCTATTATACGGGACCTCAATATATAGATTTGGCATTTAAGCTATCAGCCTCCTTTGAAAGCTCGGATTTGCGAAGCAGACTGCACTATATTAAGGGGCTTGTTGGGCTGCAGCAGAATCCTGAAGCAAGCGTGAAGCATTTTGAGCAATCGATTTACTATGGGATGGAATCGATTAATCTGTCCTTTGTAAGTATCGCTATGCTAACCTCTACGACCACTCATACCGGTGATTTGCATACACTTACTGCACGGATTTCGAATTATGAAGAAATTTCACAGCAGCTCTTGGATGAAGTCACAGTTAATATCTTTCGCATTGCGAGGTGGTATGTGGCACAAATGCAGGATGGAGCGGGTGAATACGATGAGGTCGTAGTGCCGGTGCTGAAGGATCGATTCGAGGAGAAGCTGAATAATGAGGTTTATTATACTTGTACCAGTCAGATAGAAATAGCTTATTTGTTCGGACGCTATCAAGATGCCTTGGAATGGGTAGAGAAGGGCAAATTCAACACGTATCGTCA
The DNA here is from genome assembly GCF_052114265.1 of Paenibacillus sp. MCAF9. Taxonomy (NCBI): domain Bacteria; kingdom Bacillati; phylum Bacillota; class Bacilli; order Caryophanales; family Paenibacillaceae; genus Paenibacillus; species Paenibacillus sp. MCAF9. The sequence continues at coordinate 62,912 of NZ_JBFREL010000033.1, read as the reverse complement.
AACCCGGATGCAAGTGCGCAAACAGCATATTTACCATTCCCTGACGCTTGCTGCCATGTATGCGGAGGCAGCGGTGGATGCGAAAAAGGGCATTCGCGCAAAGCTTAACAAGCAATTGCGCAGCATGAGGCAATGGACGGGATATTACGGGAATGAATCTTCAGCATATTTGCTCATAACCGCTGAGCTCCACCGTATTGATGGTGACCGAGTGAATGCAGCCAAAGGATTTGAGGGAGCGACCCGAGAAGCTCGAAGAGAAGAAAATGGGCTAATGGAGGCTATTTCTTGTGAGCGTGCTTCACTCTTCTATAGGGAAGCTGGGAGTATTACCGGAGCGGATGTTCTGATTGCAGATGCCTGCGCTGCTTATTCAAGATGGGGGGCAACTGCTAAAGCAAAAAGACTGATAGATTCAAATTCCACACTGAAATTAGCTATGGCGGAACTACAAACAGAAAGCGTGGCTGCCACTGAGGAAATTGGACAAGTAAGCACTATCCATGAAACCAGGCCAATGTTCATTGATGAAAAGGCGTTTATACGGCAAATTACAGATTGGTCAAGAAAGGCAGATGACTCTAATGTAATGAGCCATTTCCTGGAGTCGGCACTTCGGTATTCCGGTGCGGAAAAGGGATATGTGCTGGAGAGCCATGAAGAGATTTTCACCATTGCAGATCAGGCTGGCACTAGGAATGAGAGTGATGGAGAGGTTTCGTACGCGGAGGCTATCGTCCGTTATGTGGTTAAGACAGGTGATTCGGTTGTACTCGCAAATGCTTCACGCAGCTCATACGCAGCTGATCCCTATATCACTCGCAGTAAGTCTCAATCTGTTCTTTGTATGCCGGTTTCCTTTCCGGGAACATCATCGCAATCTGTTCTTTATTTGGAGAATAATCTGATCTCCGATGTATTTACGAAGGAGAGGCTGGAAGTGCTGGATCTTATGATTGCACGGATGGTTTATTTGAAATCGTCAGAGGAATTTCTAATGCAAAGCAGTGCGTCTAGTAGCGATTCGGAGTATAGTCCACTAGATATCGCTGCCAATGCTGCACAGCCGCAGCCGCTAGTTGAACTGCTGACAAACCGTGAAGCAGAGATTTTGTATGCTTTAACCGATGGATTGTCAAATAAGGAAATCGCCTATCGTTTTGGATTAAAGGAAAGCACAGTGAAAAGTTATGTATTCCATCTATACGGAAAATTAGGCGTGAAACGGCGCAGTCAGGCCATTGCGCGTGCAAAAGAATTAGAGCTGGTTAATTAGTTGTATAGGATAGGCATTTATATGTGTCGGGAATACAGAAGAGAATATCTCAAAGATAACTCAATCTGCTTAAAAAATCATGTAAATATTGAATAAAAAGGCGTTACAGAGATTTATTTCTGTGACGCCTTTTTTATATTTTAGCCTGATTATTATGGATCAAAATTGGACATTCAACGGATAATACTAGGCTCTAACCAGCTCTTTGGCATACTGCTTGCCTGCCGAAAGAAGAGTGCCGCTCAGTTCTGGATCGTGAACAGACCGTGCAAGAACAAGAGTGCCGACCATTGTACTGATCAGTGCGCTGCCCTTAGTTGTGTCAATTTCCGCTAGATTGGAGATAAAAGCAATCATCCGCTCTAGTTCGTGGGTGAATACTTGCCTAACCTCTTCGGAAGAACGGGAAATTTCGCCAGAAAGAGCAGGAAGAATGCAGCCCATCTCAGTTTTGTCGCGGTGATACGGACTTAAATAATAATCGATGACACTATTGATTTTGGGATTCTGCTTCTCCTGATCAGCAGCATTCTGCAAAATCGCAATGGTATCGCTGATAGCATACCGGCAGGCTTCGGCGACCAGCTGTTCTTTGTTGTCAAAGTGTGAATAAAACCCTCCATGCGTAAGTCCTGCCCCCTTCATAATGAACGGAACACTTACATCGAGTATACCCTTCGTGCGAAAAGCTTGGGCAGCACTTTCAACGATCTTATTCCGCACTTTCAACTTATGACCTTTGGGATACGGTATTGTAATCACTCCACAGCTTCATAATTGTATCTTCAAAATATTATAGTCGTCATAATATAGGGTGTCAATTGAGTGAATTCAGCAACGGGTAGCTTGGGAAGGGCTTAATACAGTTGTTGACGATGTTAAAATATGATGGTTATAATATATTATGGTCATCATATTTTAAGTGGTTTCAACAGGAGGGATCAGGATATGAGTACGCTTGAATCTGTAGAAACATTGGTCATTGGATCAGGTCCGGGAGGTTATGTGGCGGCGCTTCGTTCTTCACAGCTTGGAATGAAGACGGCGATTGTGGAACGCAGTCAGCTCGGCGGGGTCTGCACGCATGTTGGCTGTATTCCATCCAAAGCATTAATTGCAGAATCGCATCGCTATGATTTGCTTAGGCAGTTCAATCATACGGATTCGGCAGCAGCATTTAATAATGCGCAGCATTTCAAGCAGGAAATTGTGAAAAAGCAGGCAGGAGGAGTTAGCTATTTATTAAAGACTGCTGGTGTGAGCATTTTGGAGGGAGAGGCCAGTTTGGTTGATGAACATACAGCAATTATTCAGCAAAGCGGCCGGGAGCAAACGATTTCTTTTAGAAACGCCATATTGGCAACGGGATCTCGTCCGATCGAGCTGCAAGCATTTCCGGTTGGAGGACGTATACTATCTTCCACAGAAGCGCTATCGCTCCCTGAAGTTCCGACCAGTTTGGTCGTTATTGGCGGCGGTTATATCGGAATCGAACTCGGCCAAATGTATGCCAAATTTGGAACAAAGGTATCGATTCTAGAAGGAGGAGAACAAGTACTCCCGGGCTTCGAGGCAGACCTCGCGATCCCTGTGGTTCGGCAGTTGAAAGCCGATGGAATTCAAATGATTACTGGGGCGACAGCACAGAGAGTGGTTCAGCATGCTAATTCAATTACGCTGCAGTATTTAAAAAACAAGGAGCAACATGAGGTTACAGCGGAGTATGTGTTAGTCACTATCGGCAGAAAACCTAATACAGATGGTCATTTAGGGCTTGCGAACATAGGCTTGCCCGTGACGGGCAGGGGACTGATTGAGACAGACGAACAGTGCAGAACGGTTATTCCAAATATTTTTGCCATTGGAGATATTACGGCTGGTCCGGCACTCGCCCACAAGGCTTCTTACGAAGCGAAAATTGCGGCAGAAGCCATTGCTGGTCATGCCTCTGAGGTTAATTATAAAGCCATTCCGCTCGTCGTTTTTTCTCATCCAGAGCTGGCCAGCGTTGGTTTAAATGAAACGGAAGCAAAAGCTAAATCCATCCCGATTGTTATTGGCAAAGCTTCTTTTGCAATCAACGGAAGAGCTTTGGCATTGAGGGAGACTGAAGGGTTTGTGAAAATTTTGGCGGATCCATCCTCAGGAATCGTGATCGGTGCACAAATCGTTGGCGTGGAGGCTTCAACACTCGTATCAGAGCTTGGCCTTGCTATTGAGATGGGAGCAACCGTGGAGGATTTGGCTTTGACCATTCATCCCCATCCGACATTGGGTGAAGTAATTATGGAAGCTGCAGAAAACGCGGTTAGAAAAATGATGAAGATAAAAAAAGAGCAGCAGATTTAACTGCAAATAGAGAATGGGAGAGATTGAGGAATGAAAATAAAAGCAGGTTTTTATATTGGGATTGCGGTTGCGCTGATCGTTGGAGGTTCGCTTCTTGTTGTTAAAGGAAAGGATGCAGTCAGTCAGGCTGAGATGAGGAAACAAGGTGTGCTTGAGGCGGAGCAAACGACCCTGTTTTATCAGAAAAGTCCAGGTTCGATTGTAGAGGTGGATGTGGCTGCGGGTGACTGGGTAAAACGGGGTGATGTGTTGTTCAAGGTTAAATCAGCTGAAGAAGGAGAAGCAGATGTGCTTGCACTAGATGACGGGTTGATCAGCAGAATTGCGGTTAAGCCGGGGGATCAAGTAAAGCAAGGAGCGCCGATGGCGGTTTTGCAAAAAAACAACTATTATACAGACCTCTACATACAGGAAAGTGAGATCCAAAAGCTTCAGGTTGATCAAAGCATTGGTATTCATTTTCCATACTTGGATGATCCCGCACAGGTGAATGGTGTTGTGACTTCGATTTCAGCGGCCCCTCAATTTGCGAACTTGCGCATGTCACGTGAAAAAGGGCAGGCAGATTTAAGTATGTTTCTTGTCCGAATAGCTGTGGATTCAAATGCTGATTTGCTTCCGGGAATGACGGCGGAGGTGAGACTTGATGAAATCGCTGATTGACGAATGGAGGTACGTATCGGGCAGTAAGTATTTGCGTTTAATCTTTATTGGTCCGCTTGTTGCGGCCCTATTTTTTGGATTAATGTTCTCGCATAACCAAATTAGCGAATCGCCTGTCGTAGTCATTGATGAGGATCACAGCTCGTATTCGCGGCAGCTGATCTCGAAAATAAATGCTTCCCCCTACATGAAAGTTACAAATGTGTACGCGAGCCGCCTGAGCCCGGAAACATTGCTTGCAAATGAGCAGGCTGTAGCGGTCATCATGCTGCCTAAGCAGCTTCAGCAGCTTCAGCAGCAGGGCATATCAACGAATATCGGCATTTTAATGGATAACACGATGCCCTCTGGGTTAACCGGCATTCGGACAGCGATTCAGGAAGTCATCGTAACGGAAAATATGACCCTCTCTATGTCCCGCCTGGTTCAAAAAGGGATGGACGCCGAAACCGCTAGAGGCGTTGTTTCTCCGTTGTCTCTTCAGCAGCGGATGCTGTTTAATCCAACCACAAGTTATGTCGGCTTTATGGTGCTTGGTTTTGTAAATATTGTGGTTCTCATGATTACAACAAGCGCAGCGGGCTCTATTGCGCCTCGTCTGCGTCAGGAAGGAAAGCTCTTTGCAAACGGTAAGTCGCCCTTGCAGCTTTGGATTCGCAGTGTTCCTTACGCGGTCATGACCGCCCTTTCGCTGCTCTTATGTTATGGATTACTGAAGCAGGTGGGGGGAATGCGGTTTGAAGCGGAGCCTTATATTTTTATTATCCCATTGCTTGTTTATGCCTTTGCGTTGTCACTTATGGGGCTGTTGATCGGCTATTCTGCCAAAGATTTGTCTAAAGTCAATTTGCGAACCAGCTTCGTATTGTATCCCTCATTTCTTGCAACTGGAATTCAACTGACTCCGCTTGCTTTTCCAGAGCCATTTCAAATTTTTGCATGGGTATTGCCGATGAACTGGCTTAACCGCCTCATACGCGGGATGGCGTTTCGGGATGGAGCGCTAACAGCCTACAGTCAGGAGCTCGGAGCACTGCTGATCATTATAGGCGGGGTATCCTTATTCATTGGATTACTGGTACTGCGGGAAGCAGGGAAAACATATTCCAGCCGGGAACGAGTCGTGAGTGCGGACATTCTGCCGAGCAGCGGTTCGTTAAATAGTTAAGTTCCTTACCCGTTCGAATAACGCCCTTGACTAAGATAGATACCCTATTTCAGTCAAGGGAACACGGGGGAATACGAGAGTTCATATTCTCGACTGTTCGAAGGTTTGTTTATTCGCGTTTAATAAATAGTTTAAAGACACTATTTTTCAAATAATCAAGGGAGTAAAAAACAGGTTTATCGTTATCGTCATAGTGGAGCTGCTTTAATAAAATAATTTCATTGCCGAGTACATCGATAGCATTCTGGTCGAGCAGCTTGGAGCTGTTTAACGCGCAGATTTCAGTAATGGCATAAGCAATATGAATCCCCATCTTGTTTTTCAAAAAATCAAAGATAGCCCCCGTAAATTCCCCATCGATATGCCCTGTGACCAAGCTTTGCGGGAAAATATTATAATAAAAAGCTACCTTGTTCCCATTCGCAGTTCTAGACCGCTCCAATACGACAACGGGTTCATCAATTTGCAGTTGTTTTTTCCAATCATCCTCCGGCTCACGCGAATAAATCTTGATGTCTAACTCGCTTTCGGTATAGCCCCCGTTTTTAATCATTTGCCCCACGCTTTGAAGCTTGCTGAGTGGATTGATTATAAAATCAGAGCGGTTGTTAACGTAAGTGCCGACCCCGTTCTTGCTTATAAGAATCCTTTCCCGCTGAAGCATCTTGAGCGCTTCCCGAAGAGTAGGACGACTCACTTCATATTTTTTTGCTAGTTCAGGCTCGGAAGGAAGTTTATCCCCAGGCTGCAGTTCGCCTTCGTTAATGCTTCTTTCAATTTCCTCTTTGACTTTGAGGTAAAGCAGTTTCTTCTCCAAATTGCGCTTTTCCTCTCCGTAAGTTGATTATATCGTTCTTCAGATCTATGCTGTCTGACAACATGATTGTAGCATATTTTTGTTTTTTTGATCAACTATACAGCTTATATGGCACTAATCATCTATACAATTATTTAACATTGGATGGATTGACACTGCGAAGATATTTTCCCTATAATTTTAGATGTCAGACAGCATGAGCTTGCATAAAACGAAGAATGGAGGGGTTCTCGAATGAGGCTGCAATGATTCTGTGCTGCTGCTCTGGGCTGCAGAATTTTTAGCTCGTAAGCTTATACCGATCTTCAATTGAAATTCATTTCATTTACCGGAGGGGAAGTTCGTATATGAAGAAAACCATTTTAAGTCTTGTGACTGCATGTGCATTGGTCATTCCTTTCTTCAGCGGAGCTGCTGTAACGCATGCAGCAAGTCATTCGGAATTAGCCGCTCACTGGGCGCCTCAGATTTATCAAGATGTGAATGCTGATCTAGACGTTAGAGCCGATTTTATAACCAATTTCAATTATGATGGCGACTTTATTGCACGTAATAATTGGGATAATCTTAACAACTTCAATCAAAATGCTTATGTCTACTATAAGGTATCAGAAACGCTCACTCATTATTTCATCGAGTACGATCTCTTCCACGCTAGGGACGATGCTTATACGAGACCTCTTGATGCGCATGAGAATGACCTCGAAGGTTTGTTCTTAGTCATCAGAAAAGATGGATCTACATATGGATCTTTTCAGCTAATGGAGACCATGGGCCATAATCAGTGGTATGACTATACGAATGATCCTAACATTACTTCAGGCTCAGACGATGTCGATGGCGGGGTTCTATTCAATGGTAGCCATCCTAAAGTATTCAGCCAGGCGAATGGCCAAAGCCCTAGCGGAGGACATGGCGTCAAAGCCTATGACGGTTCAAGCGCTCCAGGCGGAGATGGGATTGTTTACAATTATACGGGTACAGCCGAGTTCCCAACGAATACTTCCGGAAGCTACACTAACCAATACGGCTACGATTTAATTGAATGGGGCGATCTTTGGAGCAAAAGAACCGATCCTAACATTTTCTCCTCATTCGGTACATTTGCAGGCGATAATCATACGGCCAACTCAGCAAAAGCGCCTTGGGGCTGGGATGATAGTGACGATGGCCCTGCCCTTCAGGGGATGAACTGGTCAGATCCGGCTCATCAAGTAGACGTACATCTGAATGGTCTTGGTCCATTCTCGCATACGTATGTCTCTAATCCGTATTATTCTCATAAGATTACCTTGCTTAATATGCAGAGTCTAGAGGATCGTGATCCGTTTGGCGGAAAAAGCGATATCTACATTAAAGCTTTTGTAAATGGTCAAGGCCAGACGGACGCTAGGTTCTGGAAAAAAAATGATGCTCCGAAATTCCAAAATTTCAACATCGCTTTCGGCGCAAATGATGCGGAATTTGGACCTAACTTCTCGGAGAGCTACAACACCGTTTATGTTGCCAAACCATCCAATACGAATGTGGAAATCCATGCTTATGATTCAGATGGAACCTCGGGTGACGATGACATGGGATATGTATCGGCAGTTGTTGCTCCTGGAAATACGGTGACATGGAACAATGCTGTAACAAGTAATGGACAAGCCATCATATCAGCGATTGTGTCAGCGAAGTAATTGAAGGATAGAGAATGGGCATAGCCCTATAAAAAATAGGAGGATGGAAATGTTTAAGAAACCAACAGCAAAATTATGGGGTACGGCCGTACTGGCAGCTTTTATGGCAACAAGCCTTTTATCGGGATGCGGTGCAAACAAAAATAATCAAGAATCTGCAAATAAAGCAACCAATGCACCAACGAATGCACCGGTAGTGGAAACGGAAAAACCAGCACCAGCATCGAAGAAATTGGTTGTATATGCAGCGCTGAATGAGGATGACATTGTCCAAATTCAGAAGAAATTTAAAGAGGATACAGGGATTGAGCTGGACTATCTGCGTGTAGGAAATGCTGGAGAGACCAGCACGCGAATTCAAGCGGAGAAGGATGCGCCGCAAGCAGATATTTTTGTGGGAGGCTCGGTTGAATTTCATCAGACACTTGCTGATCAAGGGCTGCTTGAGGCCTACACATCTCCAAATGCCAAAGAGATTGAAGAGCGCTTCAACGATCCGAAAGGCTTCTGGCAGGGTTGGTATATGGGTGTTCTAGGTATTGTTCTAAATACGGAAAGATTCAAAAAAGAGCTGGAGCCTAAAGGGATTAAAGAACCGGCTACGTGGGACGACTTGCTTGATCCTGCTTATAAAGGTCAATTTGTAACATCGAACCCTGCGACAGCGGGCGGCGGCTACATCTTTGTTGCGGATCAATTATTCCGCTTGGGTGAAGAGCAAGGCTGGGATTATCTCTCTAAGCTAAATAAAAACGTCCATCACTATACAAAAGCTGCAGGAGACGGAATCAACCTTACAGCAACAGGCGAATTCATTGCCGGTATGTCTTGGGCGCATGATATCGTCAAATCCGCCAAGTCCGGTTACCCGATCAAAGTTATCGTTCCAGAGCAAACCGCATTTGAAATTGGCGGTGTAAGTATCGTAAAAGGCGGAGCGGATCTAGAAAATGCGAAGATATTTGTAGATTGGCTGTTAACGAAGCCAGTTGGAGAAATGAATACTCAGCTCTCCAACCGCTACTCTGTAAGAAAAGATGTAGCCGCTCCAGAAGGCATGATCAAGATTGAAGATGTGAAGCTTGTTGATTATGACAGAACCAAGGCTTCCGAAATGAAAGCAGACGTTTTAGCAAAATTTACGGAAATGATCGACAAGAAATAATTAACAGATAAACGAATGCACTTCGCCTGCGGCCATGCGTTAGCAAGCGGAGTGTATACACGTTTAACCGAAAGGTGTGAAAGGTTTTGTTTTCAACTACTGTCAAAGACACCTGGGCGGAATTGAAAAGGTTAAAAAATGATCCTGTATTAGCGGCAGCTATTATTGTGATCATGCTTATTACAAGTTATTTTGTTGTGTGGCCAATTCTTAAAGTGATCAGCTTCTCTCAATTAGGGGATTATCTGAAGCTATTTACATATCCCAGATGGTATCATGCGGCATTGAACAGCTTGTTCATGATGGTGATTTCCAGCATCTCGTGTATGGTCGTCGCATTCATATTTGCCTATACGATGACAAGATTGAACGTTCCATTTAAGGGACTGTTCCGATTTATAACGATCCTGCCTATCGTTTCACCGCCGTTTATTGTGGCGTTATCGTATATCCTCCTCTTTGGCAGACAAGGGATGATTACGAAATATGTGCTGCATGTAAATTTTGATATCTATGGCTGGCACGGCTTATGGCTGGTTCAGACCATAACTTTTTTTCCATACGCTTATGCCGTCATATATGGCGTTATGAAGTCAACCTCAACGAACTTGGAGTATGCGGCTTACAATCTTGGAGCAACGCATTGGCAAGTATTTAAGAACGTACTGCTGCCTCTTTGCAGACCGGGTATTGCGGGCGGGGTGCTAATTGCAGCGATGAGTGTTTTAGCGGATTTTGGAAATCCCATCGTTATAGGCGGAAACTTTAATGTACTGCCGACAGAGGCTTATATGCAGATGTCAGGTATGTTTGATTTGAAATCGGCTTCTGTGCTGTCAACAGCTATTCTGCTTCCTGCACTTGGTTTATTTGTATGGAATAGAGTCTGGGTTGGCAAAAAATCGTATGTTACTGTCACAGGCAAAGAAACATCGCTTGAATATTTCCCTCTGCCTCCTGCTGTGAAATGGACCTTGTTTGGCTTCTGCATGTTCGTTACAGTCTTTATCCTTGCGGTATATGGCGTTTTGGTTTATGGCGCTTTTACTAAAACTTGGGGGTACGATTGGTCGTTCACTCTCGAAAATTTGACGTATGTTGCCGCAAAGGGCCGTGAGATGGTTAACAGTATCAAGTTTGCGGCGATTGCTTCGCTGGCTTCAGGCATTCTGGCTTTGCCGCTCGCTTTTATCGTGCAAAGAAAACGAGTAGGCATTAATCGGCTGCTTGATTTCTTGGCCATATTGCCAGGGGCTGTTCCGGGCGTGTTCCTAGGGCTGGGCTTTGCAATGGCTTTTAATGGTCAGCCGCTTCATCTTGCAGGGACTTCTCTTATCATGGTTCTAGCGCTCATGGTTTGGAATTTGCCAACCTGCTATAGTGCGTGCCTTGCTGGACTGCAGCAGATCAGCGGAGCGCTTGAGGAGGCATCGCTTAATCTGGGGGCAAGTAACATAACGACCTTCAGGAAGGTGCTTCTGCCGTTATTGAGAGGAGCGTTTATCTCAGGCATTGTCGTATCTTTCCTGCGGTCCGTCACTTGCCTCAGCGTCATCATTTTTATTTACTCAGCGAAAACTTCCGTAGGTACAGTGTCGATTCTCGGGCTTGTACAAAATGGGGAATGGGGAAGTGCATCAGCCTTTACGATCGTACTCATCTCTATTGCTTTCATTGTACTGGCAGCCGCTCAGCTGTTTCTAAAGAAACAAGGCAGATCGATAGAACTTTAAGTGGAGGATAACATGAAGACAGAGGAACAGATGATTCAAATTACGAATATGTCGAAAAGATTTGGAGATTTCGAGGCGATCAGTCACGTTTCCCTCGATATTCCGGCGGGCAGCTTTACGACGCTGCTCGGGCCAAGCGGCTGCGGCAAAACGACGCTGATGCGGCTGATTGCAGGATTTTATGAACCGGATGCCGGTGAAATATATATTCAAGGCAAAAAAGCGAACGGGCTTCCGGCATTCAAGCGCAATACGCCGCTAGTCTTTCAGGAATATGCGCTTTTCCCGCATATGACCGTGTATGAAAATATTGCATACGGCTTAAAGCTTATGAAGCTTCCTCGGCAAGAAGCGAGGGAGAAAGTAGATGCGATGCTGAATATGTTTGGACTTCAAGGGATGCAGGATCGTCTTCCTAGAGCGCTTAGCGGCGGACAGCAGCAGCGAGTTGCCTTTGCAAGAGCACTTATTATGGGACAGAAGATATTATTGATGGATGAACCGCTAAGCAACCTGGATGCCAAAATGAGAGTTGAAGTACGAAATGAGCTTAGAGAGCTGCAGCAGCGCCTCGGAATTACAGCCATCTTCGTGACACATGATCAGGATGAGGCTTTGGCAATCTCTGATCGGATTGCTGTGTTCAACAAAGGGCGTATCGAGCAAGTCGGGACGCCTTGGGACATTTATTTTAAACCAAATAATAAGTTTGTAGCTGATTTTGTAGGGACAGCTAATTTCATAGAGGGTGAAGTTGCAGCGATAGAAGAAGACGATTTGATCATAAAATGCGGTGTCTCTGTGCTGAAGGTGCATCGTGGCGAATATCCGTTTCGGTCCGGCGACAGAGTAACCTTGGTCATTCGGCCGGAATGCATCTCAATAGGCGAAGCGACAAATGGAGAGGAGAATGTTTGGAGCGGGATCATTCAAAGAAGCAGCTTTCAAGGACGGATGATTCGTTATTGGATTGATGGCTCGCCGCTGCAGTGGATTGTGGATGATTCGAGCCCAAGTGTGCGCGGGTATCTGCAGGGCACCGTGCATTTGTCTGTAGATAAGCAAAAAATTCATCTGCTGCCTATGGAAAGGTGAAACAGCGAAACTAACCATAAAGGTGTTGAGATACGATGCGCGCTAAAGTTCAGTTTCTAAATGTAGGCTGGGGAGATGCTCACCTCATTGTGCTCCCTTCAGGAAAAGTTTGTTTAATCGATGGGGGAGACGGTGAATCCTCGCCTGTTCAAGACCATCCCTTATCTTGGATGAACCGTAACAGCGTTGAACAATTGGACTGGATGATTCTAACGCATATCCACGAGGATCATGTTAATGGGCTATTGGACATCGCCCGAGTGAAATCAGTAACCAAAGCTATTCTCCCCTATGAACCGTTCATCCTTCCGCCAGAGCAGCTGGTTCAAGAACGAGGGGATGATTTTACAAAAAGAGTATTCGCTATGCTGGCCTCTTATTTGGAACTGGTTCACGTCTTAAGCGAGCAAGGGACTGAAATTTTATGGCGGAGCGCCTATGGATCTAGCGAGGACAGTATCGTTTGGTCAGAGGAAGGTGTTGTCTTCACTCATTTGTACCCATGGCATGGCGATCCTCTGCCGGCTTTTGATGTTTTATTTGAAGCAGGCACGAACTCAGCATGCTACGAGGATGATTATATTCTTGAGAATACCGCCAAATTTTTTGAGCTATCCAATCATGATAGTTCTGTTTATCGGCTTAGCTGCATGGAGGAGCCGGATTCGAATGTTCTTTTTGGCGGTGATTTATTGGAGCCGGGATGGGAACGTTTAGCACAGCGAATAGACATTAGAACCTCAATCTTAAAGGTCTCTCATCATGGGCTGCAGGATGGTTTTAATGCTCGCATATTATCTTGGATACAACCGAAGCATTGCATTATACCCATTAGCATCATACGATCTTCGGCTTTTCTGAATGAATGGGAGGAGCTTCGTTCCAATACAGACGCAACTTTCTATTTGACGGGCAGCCTAGCCCCTGGTGAGAAGCTCGAAATCGAAAATGGGAGTTTAAAGGTTCAAATCGGATTTTAACTATGGATTCATAAACTTATTATTAATCTAGTTGTGATAGGAGTAGTGCAGTAATGAACGAACAGCTAGAAATGGAAGATACGATGATGCAGGATGCGGTCCGATATGTGAAAGAAGCAGGTGCATTGATTTTGGAGCTCATGAAGCAGCCTCTTCAAATTCATGAAAAGAAAAATCAATCCGACCTTGTAACAATAGTAGATGTGCAAAGCGAAGAGCTGCTTCGCAATCGAATCATGAATGATTATCCGAGCCACTGGATTTTGTCGGAAGAAACAGATGGCTGCAGGGAAGATTCTCATCATTTAATGCTGCAGCCGCCTTCAGGATACGGGTGGATTATTGATCCCGTCGACGGGACAACAAACTTTATTCATAAAATGGCCCATTTTGCGATATCAGTTGGCATCATAAAGGATGGAGTTCCGATATGCGGAGTTGTATATAATCCGGTAACGGATGAGCTTTATTTCGGCCGGAAACATGGCGGTGCGTTTCTGAACGGCATTTCGATTCAAGTCGGCCAAGAGCAAGAGTTAGATCAGGCTCTGCTCGGCACGGGATTCCCGGCCAAGGAATGGAAAACCAATTCAATTGTAGTGGAACAGATAGCAAAAATAACGGGTGCAGCTAGAGATGTGCGCATCATAGGCTCTGCTAGCCTTGATTTATGTTTAGTGGCATCAGGAAGATTGACTGGATTTTGGCATGATGGGCTTTATCCTTGGGACGTCGCCGCTGGCTTGATTATTATTCAAGAAGCGGGCGGGAAGATATCAAACCGTGCCGGAAATGAATTTAAACTGAGCGATGATACGCTAGTTGCCTCCAATTCGTATATTCACCAGTCTTTGTTAGCTGTTTTGAAGTGAGAGCCTTGAAGGAAGCAGGAATATCAGTAAGAAAAACAAGAGATCACCTTAAAAGAACATAAAGATGACGCCAAGAGATATTTCTTGAGCGTCATTTTTGTTTTTGTTATCGAAACAAAAATAGATTCGTTGAGCTGTGCCGCGTTTTTAGCTTTTAAAAGGTGGTCCGCTGTATGATAACAGAGGGTAGACATTGCAATTAGAGTTTGCTATTATTTACCCAACAATATTTTAGAACACGGTTTTATAATATAAAACCACTTCTAGGAGGGGAGCGAGCGAAGGAATATGCCCATCATTCAAGCATTGGATAGAGCACTGAAAATTATCGACTTATTCGATGAGCATCATATGGAGTACAAACTGTCTGAAATAAGCTCAGAAATGGATTTGCACAAAAGTACAGTTCATTCATTGTTGAAAACGCTTCAAATTCATGATTACATTACACAGGATGAGCAGACTGGGAAATACCGCCTCGGGATGAGGTTTGTAGAGAAGGGGCAATTGCTTCTCAATCATTTTGATATTCGGGAAATCGCTAGACCGCATCTTAGGGCTTTGTCTGCCGCCACTGGCCAAACGACACATTTGGTCATTATGGATGATGGAAAAGAAGGGATATACATTGATAAAGTAGAGGGGCATAAGGCTGCAATTCGTTATTCACGTATCGGTCGCAGAATACCTTTGCATAGCAGCGCCGTGGGTAAGGTATTGGCGGCTTTCCGGTCTATCAAAGAACAGGTGCAGATTGCGGAAGGACATACGTTTGTTAAGCTTACGGATAAGACGATCGACAACCCCGAAGCTTTTTTGAAAGAGTTGGAGCAAGTCAGGAAGCAAGGTTATGCTATTGATAATGAGGAGAATGAGCCGGGGGTCCGGTGTGCCGCTGCTCCGATATACAATCATAACGGACAAGTGATAGCGGCGATGAGCATATCCACCATGGTAGCACACGTTGATGATCAAGAACTGGCACAATTAATTGGCCTGATTCGGCAGGAAACGAGTGAAATTTCTCGCCAGCTAGGTTATCAGTTCTAAGATGAGCTTCCTGAGCAATAACTATTGAGTTAATGCTAGATCGACATGCGGTGAAAGCAAGTCGATCTATATTATAATTTGAGAACGTCGTTTTATATTATAAAACAAGGAGAGGTTAACATGAGAATTATTCGATATCGTGATGGCGTAGAGCAATGTTTGGCGGCAGTAACTGACGAGGATAAGGTATTCAAATTGGCGGATTCGGACTTTATATCATTCCTTGAACGAATCGAGAAGGCAGGAAAAACACCACTTGAAGACGTGAATGATCTGATCCGTTCAAATCAGCCGCTGGACAGGGAGTTTGCTAGTCTTGAATTGCTTATGCCAGTAGCTGCCCCTGAAGTATGGGCTGCCGGTGTAACCTATGCGCGCAGCAAGGAAGCTAGAAATTATGAGGCGACTGGCGGCAAGCTGAATGCATCCACCTACTATGACAAGGTGTATGATGCAGAAAGGCCAGAATTGTTCATGAAATCCACAGCAGCTCGGACGGTTGGCCATTTTGATAATGTTTGCTTGAGAAGCGACTCGAATTGGCAGGTTCCGGAACCGGAGCTTGGTTTGGTTTTAAATAAGCGAGGCCATATTGTAGGATACATTATTGGCAACGATATGAGCTGCCGCGATATTGAAGGAGAGAATCCGTTATATCTTCCGCAAGCCAAGGTTTGGAAACAATCATGCTCAATTGGACCGGTCATAAGATTAGCCGAAACGATTCAAGATCCCTACCAGCTGCAGATCACTTTGCGGATATATAGAGATGGAAAAAAAGTAGTCGATGAATCAGCAAGCACGGGACAGCTTAAACGCAAGCTGGAGGAACTCGTTTCCTTTCTGCACAGGGATAATATTGTGTACGATGGTACGATCCTCCTCACGGGTACATGTATCGTTCCTCCGAATCAGTTCACACTTGCACCTGAAGATGTCATTGAAATTGAAATCACCAGCCTTGGAACACTAGTAAATACTGCTGTTTTGGCCTAAAAAGCAATTTAAAAAAGAGAGGAAGATTAAAATGATAAATATAAATTACGCAATATATAACAACTACATTAATGGCGAGTGGAGAAGCTCCGAGAGCGGCAGAACGCAGAAAAGTATAAGTCCAGCAAATAAAAACGAAGTCGTAGGTATGATCCCGGATTCAACTAAACGGGATCTAGAGGATGCTGTTTCAGCTGCAAAGGCGGCCAAGCTTGCATGGCGTAAGCTAACGGGATCGCAGCGGGGGAATTTGCTGTTCAAAGCAGCTGATATCATGGAAAGTAGAATGAATGAAATCGGTGAAGCGATGACGAAGGAAATGGGGAAGACATTACCCGAGGCGAAGGGCGAGACGGCACGTGGAGTGGCCATTCTGCGTTATTATGCAGGAGAAGGCATGCGAAAAATAGGTGATGTTATACCGTCTTCCGATCCAGATGCATTCTTGTATACTACAAGGTCACCGCTCGGAACGGTAGGGGTGATCTCCCCTTGGAATTTCCCAGTTGCTATTCCTATTTGGAAAATCGCACCTGCATTAATATATGGAAACTCGGTCGTATGGAAGCCGGCAACGGAAACAGCGGTTACAGCAGCGAAAGTTATGCAATGCTTCCATGATGCAGGCTTACCAGCCGGTGTTCTGAATATGATCGTAGGCAGTGGCAGCGTCATAGGTCAAGGAATTGCAGAACATGCTGATATTAACGGAATCACCTTCACGGGCTCCAATGCGGTAGGGCAAGCAGTAGGGCAGGCAGCGTTGGCACGCGGGGCTAAGTATCAGCTGGAGATGGGCGGAAAAAATCCGATCCTAATTGCGGCAGATGCAGACATTGATTTTGCGGTTGAAGCGACAATTAGCGGGGGACTTCGTTCTACTGGCCAGAAGTGCACTGCGACAAGCCGAGTTATCGTAGTGAAGGATGTTTATGAGGAGTTCAAGTCGAAGCTGCTCCAGAAGGTGACTGAATTGAAGGTTGGAGATGGAATGGATGGACAGACATGGTTAGGCCCATGTGCGAATGAAAAACAAATGGAAACCGTTCTATCTTACGTTAGCAAGGGTGTAGAAGAAGGGGCAGTATTGCTGTATGGCGGCACAAGACTAACTGAGGGCGCATTATCAGATGGCTTCTATGTCACGCCAGCTATTTTTGATAAAGTGACTTCAAAAATGTCGATTGCTCAAGAAGAAATATTCGGGCCTGTGCTTGCACTAATCGAAGTGAATGATATTCAAGAAGCGATAGAGATTGCGAACGATACGGATTATGGTCTTAGCGCATCCATTTATACCCGTAATATCGGAAACGCTTTGCAGTTCGTTCAAGATATGGAAGCGGGTCTCATCCGTATTAATGCAGAGACAGCCGGTGTTGAGCTTCAAGCACCGTTCGGTGGTATGAAACAGTCCAGTTCGCATTCAAGGGAGCAAGGCCAAGCCGCTATTGAATTCTATACTTCAATCAAAACCGTGTTCATTAAGCCATAACGACAACACAAGGGATGGATGGTGTGAAATGAATGAAGGCTTCGAAACGATAATGGGCAAGGATATCGATTCTTATTTTGACATCTATACGCATGCTCCAGGCCCAAGCGGCTCATTGCCGCTTACCCCGGATATGCTTCGTCATTCACCAAGCGGTGATTTATTCGGATTAACACAGAACGTTGGCATGGGATGGGATCCGAAGAAGCTTTTGGGAAAGCAAATACTCATTCTTGGAACCCAAGGCGGCATTCGAGATGAGGACGGCCGCCCGATCGCTCTTGGCTATCATACGGGGCATTGGGAAGTTGGAATCATGATGAAAGCCGCTGCGGAGGAAATCGCAGGTCTTGGCGGCGTGCCCTTCGCGGGTTTCGTGAGCGATCCTTGCGATGGCCGTTCACAAGGGACGACGGGGATGTTCGATTCACTGCCGTTTCGCAATGATGCGGCTATGGTATTAAGACGTCTTATTCGTTCCTTGCCGCAACGCTCGGCCGTATTGGGGGTGGGTACTTGTGACAAAGGATTGCCATCCATGATGTTGGCACTGGCAGGGATGGGTAAACTTCCTGGCGTAATTGTTCCAGGCGGCGTTACGCTTCCACCGACCCAAGGCGAGGATGCAGGCAAGATCCAAACGATTGGCGCGAGATATACAAATGGTGAACTCTCGCTTGAGGAAGCGGCTGATCTTGGTTGCCGCGCGTGCGCGACACCTGGTGGAGGCTGTCAGTTCTTAGGAACAGCGGGAACGGCACAGGTGATAGCGGAGGCTCTTGGTATGACCGTTCCTCATGCTGCACTGGCACCGTCAGGACAGCCGGTGTGGGAGGAAATGGCACGGCAATCTGCCAGAGCTGCTCTCAAAATGGCGGAGAGCGGACTGACGACAGGCCAGATTATAACGGATCATGCCATTCGAAATGCGATGGCCGTTCATGCAGCCTTCGGCGGATCTACAAATTTGCTGCTCCATATTCCTGCAATCGCACATGCGGCGGGGCTCAACCTGCCAACTGTCGCTGATTGGGCAGAAGTCAACCGCAGCGTCCCGCGATTAGTCAGCGTTCTTCCTAATGGACCAGAACATCACCCGACAGTGAGAGCTTTCCTTGCTGGCGGTGTACCTGAGGTTATGCTGCATATGCGCAAACTTGGCGTTTTGGATGAGAAATCGCTTACGGTAACAGGCAATACGATTGGGGAGACGCTGGATTGGTGGGAATCGTCAGAACGCCGCCACCGCATGCGCCGGCATTTGCTGGAGAACGAGGGAATTGATCCAAACCGCGTCATCTTCAGCCCGGAACGCGCCAAACAAGCGGGGCTGACCTCGACTGTGACTTTCCCGACAGGAAATATTTGTCCCGAGGGCTCTGTTATTAAATCGACTGCAATTGATCCTTCGATGGTTGACAGTGATGGGGTCTATCGCCACGTCGGCAGGGCGAAAGTGTTCACGACGGAACGTGCGGCAATCCATGCGATAAAAAACAAAGGCATCGTTGCCGGGGATATTATGGTACTCATTGGGCGCGGCCCATCGGGTACGGGGATGGAAGAGACTTATCAGCTGACTTCAGCGCTTAAGCATCTGCCCTTCGGCAAAGAAGTATCACTGCTTACAGACGCACGCTTCTCGGGCGTCTCAACTGGTGCTTGTATAGGTCATATTGGACCCGAGGCCCTTGCTGGCGGACCCGTTGGCCAGCTTCGCAATGGCGATTGGATTGACATCCGTATCGACCTCCGTCAATTAGAGGGACATGTCGAAATGGTAGGCAGCGGTGAGGTGCCGGAGGATTCTGAAGTGGGAACGAATGTATTGGCTTCTAGAAAACCTCATCCCGATCTCGCGAAAGACCCTGATCTTCCTGACGACACTCGGCTATGGGCTGCACTGCAAGCAGCGAGCGGCGGCACATGGCGGGGATGCGTCTATGACGTAGACAGAATCGTCAAACTGCTGGAAGCGGGTATGAACACGGCAGAAGGCCAGGAAATAATGAACAGTTAAACAAGATTTAAAGGAGAGTTGGGGAACATGATTAACAATCCCATACTGCGAGGATTTCATCCTGATCCATCTATCTTGCGTGTAGGAGAAGACTATTATATTGCAACTTCGACATTTGAATGGTTCCCGGGAGTACGTGTTCACCATTCCAAGGATTTGGTGAATTGGCGTCCGCTCACTTCGATATTGACACGTTCTTCACAATTGAATATGGAAGGCAACATCAATTCCGGTGGCGCGTGGGCACCATGCTTAAGCTATCATGAAGGCGTTTTCTATCTTATTTATACAGATGTAAAAAGTCGCACGGGAGCCTTCAAGGATACTCATAATTATATGGTGACGGCGGACGATATAATGGGGCCTTGGTCTGAGCCCATTTATTTGAACAGCAGCGGTTTCGATCCTTCCTTATTTCATGATGAGGATGGTCGCCAATGGCTAGTGAATATGATTTGGGATCATAGGAGAGGGACAAACTCTTTCGCTGGCACTATTCTTCAGGAATACTCGAAGGAAAAGAAGAAACTTATTGGTCCTAAGAAAAATATTTTTCTAGGCACACAGCTGAGATTAACCGAAGGGCCTCATTTATATAAACGAAATGGATACTATTACTTGCTGACAGCTGAAGGTGGAACGCAATATGAACACGCTGTCACGATGGCGCGTTCTCGGCATATCGATGGTCCTTATGAAGTTGATCCTGCGAATCCAATCTTGACATCTGCTGGCAAGCCGGAATTGAAATTACAGAAGGCGGGACATGCTTCACTAGTGGAAACGCAGAACGGTGAGTGGTATATGGTTCACCTCGTCGGTCGTCCTGTCATTGATAAGCGATGTATGCTCGGCAGAGAAACGGCCATTAAGCGCTGTCATTGGACAGATGATGATTGGATAGCTGTTGACGGAGGATCCAATTCGCCGCAATCTGTGGTGCAAGCACCTCAATTGCCAACACATCCATTCCCTGCTGAACCGAGCCTTGACCACTTTGATAGAGCACAGCTTGGGCTGCAATGGAACACCCTTCGCATCCCTGCAAGTCCCGATTGGCTATCCTTAACGGAAAGGCAAGGATTTTTACGGCTCCGCGGCCAGGAGTCCATGAGTTCAACGCATCGCCAAAGTCTTGTCGCGCGTAGACAGCAATCGATGTATTGTGAAGCGGAAACATCGATTGAATACCGTCCAGAGCATTATCAGCAAATGGCGGGATTGATTCTGTTCTACGATACCCGTGATTATGTCTATTTGCGCCTGACGCATCACGAGGAATTAGGTACATGTATTGGGATTGTACAATCACAAAATGGAATTTATAACGAAATACTGGATCAGGATATTCCAATTGCGGATGGAACATACCGATTGAAGGTCAGTATTCAGCGTGAAATGGCGAGGTTCATGTATGCGGGCGAGACAGGGGAATGGAATGTGATCGGCCCACAGCTTGATGTTAGCCATTTATCTGATGAATATGCTGATTATATTCGTTTTACAGGCAATTTTATTGGTGTTTGCGTCCAAGACTTAAGCGGGGAACGCAAGCATGCTGATTTCGATTATTTTCGATATGATGAGTATGATGTTGTGCAGACGGATCATTAAATAAAGATTACAGCAGTCATTGCGTCTTAAACGACCCATAAATTTGTTGTGGATTTAGTGTAAATAGAGCTGCAGGTGGACACGGGTGGTATTACCAACAAATCCAGCTGGGAAAAACAGATTTTTTAGTTGAATACTAT
This sequence comes from Paenibacillus sp. MCAF9, assembly GCF_052114265.1. Classification (NCBI taxonomy): domain Bacteria; kingdom Bacillati; phylum Bacillota; class Bacilli; order Caryophanales; family Paenibacillaceae; genus Paenibacillus; species Paenibacillus sp. MCAF9. Next base: position 41,797 of record NZ_JBFREL010000033.1, on the reverse strand, counting down.
TTATCTGAAGGCCTTCCCATTTCTTTCGGTGTTAGTGGATTACTTAACACTTGAAGATTTGGGGAGGTACTCCTTTTTATGGGCTCAGAAAATATGAAAGAGGGACAGAATGATGAACAATGCTGTCAGATTCTTGATTAGTTCCTTAACTGGAAAAACCATCATTCGAACGATCATGTTCTCCTATCTGATTGTAAACATTCTACTTTTATTGTTGCTTGGACTATTATCCGTTCAGGATTCAACTAAAAGCCTTACCAAGGAAGTCACACAATCCAGCTACAAAATAATGGAGCAGGCAGCACGCGGGCTCAGCTTCAATCTTGAAGAAGCGACTCGCCCGCTCGTTCTTCTAACAGGCCATTATTCGGTTGGAAGCTTGATGAACCCAGGCAGGGAAATGGATATCGCAGGACGCATCCAGCATGAGAGGAACATCGCAGACCTAGCATTTGGCGTATCTTCCTTGCAATCAATGGTAAGTGATGTTTTGATCTTGGGCAAAAATGGCTATGTAAACAACCTGGATGGCAGAAAATCACTTCGTTGGGATTATCCTTTCACCGAACAAACTTGGTTTAGGCAGGCGATCTCGGATACTCCAAACAAAGGATTCATTACGCTTGGACTCCATACGCAGGACTATTACTTAGAAAATAATATTTCAAAATATAACATGCCGACGTTATCGATCGCTCTTCCAGTTAAAGATTATACCCTTAGAACGATTGGGGCTGTCATTGCTAATCTGGATTTAGCCAAAATCAACGGGATGTTTGAATTTAGCTCCTATCAGAACAATGAAAGCATCTTTATGATCGATAATCAGCAGACTATCATCGCCCATAAGGATAGTACGGCAATTGGGACAAAACTTGACTTCTCAGGTATCGAGCTTATTTATGCCAGCGACTCAGGAAGTTTCGTTACCGAGCTTGGCGGAAATGAGACACTTGTTATCTTCCACCCTACTGCCGTTCAGGGTTGGAGAATGATCTCTACGATTCCGATGTCTGTCATTAGAGGACAATCAGACTCACTGAAGTCAAACTTGATCGGTTTTATTTATCTTTGTTTGCTGCTCAACCTCCTCATATCCATCTTGAACACCGCTCGGATATCCCGCCCATTTGGGCAACTGCTCTCAACATTGGACAAGATTGGCGAAGACAGTATTTATATCATTAACAATAAATACAGGTATCGCGAACTGGATTTGATAGGCGACAAATTTAGGGAACTGGTCATCCGGATCGAAACGTTGGTCAAACAAAATTATCAATCAGATATTGCACTAAAAGAGGTAGAGCTCAAAACGCTGCAGTCCCAGATCAATCCGCACTTTCTATTCAATACGCTGCAATTGCTGCAAACCGAAATTGTATGTGGTAGCACGGAGGATTCCAACCATTTGGTGTTGTCATTGAGCAGTTTGCTAAGGTATTCCATGAAGCAATCGGAAGAGATGGTGGAGCTGGAGCAAGAAATTCAGAACGTCAGGGATTATCTCTATATTGTGAACAAAAAATATGACGATCGAATTGACATCGAGTTTCTTATTCCGGACGAGTCGATTCTAAAAAACAGAACGATCAAGTTGATCCTGCAGCCTCTTGTAGAAAACGTAGTTTTTCATGGATTTGGCGAAAATCCACAGTCAGCAAAAATGACGATTAGGGTTATGACAGTCAAAAAAGGAATTATGATCGTTATCCAAGACAATGGAAAAGGGATATCAAGGAGCAGAAGCCGTCAATTGGCAAGGCAATTGAAGCAACAAGACTTTAAGCCCGATGGGATAGGCCTGTTCAACGTCAATCAGCGTATCCGCTTGAAATTCGGACCTGATTACGGACTGAAGATTAGAAGCAGGCAAGGGAAATTTACAACGGTTTATATCGTGTTGCCCAGAACGTGATATCTTCGGGGAGGTAGCGAACGTGAAGCTGCTTATTGTGGACGATCAATTATCTTTGCATAGATATTTAGATAAAGTGATGAATTGGAAGGAGCTAGGGATTACGGAGGTGCAGCATGCATATGACGGAGAAGAAGCGGCCAACATGGTAGAAACCTTTCGTCCGGATCTGATGATCATGGATATTCATATGCCGTTGCTCGACGGGATCGAGTCGCTGAAGCGGATTCAACATTTGGAAAAAATACCTCGTACCATTATTTTAAGTGCGTATGATCAATTCGAATATGCAAGGGATGCGCTTCGACTTCATGTTTCCCAGTACCTGTTAAAGCCGGTCGATGCCGAATTGCTTCGGGATGCTTTGCGTGAGCTGATTCAACAGTCCGTATTGGATGCTCAGAAATCGATTCGCAGTGAACTCGATCGGACGATATACGCTGGACAGATTGAAGCAAATTCGTTGATAAACTTCCGAGACTGCCTGGAATTTCTCGCCATCGAACGTTTTGCTATTTTGACATTCGAGAACAGTCTGCCATCGGACCAAGATTATTCCTGCTTGCTGCAAGAACAAGCGGTCATCCAAATCCACTGTGTTATGTGTTGTAAAAACCGCAAGGAGCAAGTAGTGCTAGTCGGCGGGGGAGACGATCTGTCTAGCGGTCTATTGAGGGAATTAAGTGAATCTGTGATGGAAAAAGTAGCGGAGTCATCACCGTCTCACACATTGTCTGTCGGAATCAGCTCAATTTCCCAAGATGCGGCATTTCTGCCACAGCTAATTTCCGAGAGCATGCTAGCGGTAAGAACACCTGCTTCGGAAAGCGGATCCAAGCTTCAGGAGGCAGTGCGGCGGATTAAACCGTATGTAGAAACCCGGTATCAAGAGGATTTATCTTTGCAATCAGTGGCAGATCGCTTCGATATAGACAAGTATCAATTAAGTCGTGCGTTTAAACAGGAATTCGGTGTGAATTATTGGGCTTATGTGATCCAGGTGCGTATGATTAAAGCCGCAGAACTGCTCGTTGGAACGAATTGGAGGAACAATCACATCGCGGAGCATATTGGTTTTTTAGACGAGAGTCACTTTAGCCGCGCTTTCAAAAAGTATTTCGGCGTTACGCCTAAAGAGTACCGTGCATCGTCTATTCGACCCCATTAATCGGATTTGCTGCTAGTGCAACATTTGACAACAAATGATGCAACAATATGAATTCAGATTCAAGCGAGTTCATATTACACTCTAAATGTAAGTGCTTACAACAAGTGCTTATTACAAAAAAACGATTACATGGGGGTTAATCAAACATGAAGAAAACGTCTCTACTGCTTCTTATCACTCTCCTTTGTTTGTCAGTCGTGCTCGCTGCATGCGGTAAAAACAGCAATACAGGGAATAAAGGCAATACCGGTAATGAAGGTACGACCAACAATGCTGAAAAGGGTAATGATGCACCTAAACCAGTTAAGTTAAGCATACTTGCATGGAACAACGAAAAAGAAATGAAGCCTGTTATAGACGGCTTCAAAGAAAAATATCCACATATTTCATTCGATTTTCAATTCGCTCCACCGGTAAAGGATTATATTGCTAAGCTTCAGACGATGCTGTTGTCCAATACGGCACCTGATATTTTCATCATTGCCGCAGAAAACCGCAATGAGATTATCGATGGCGGTTACGCGCTCGATTTGACTGACGAACCATTCATGTCCGTTATGTTGGACAGTAACAAACCGATGCTAAGTAAAGATGGAAGAACATATGCCTTCACTCAAAGCGGATGGGCAGGCGGCTTGTTTTATAACAAACAATTGTTTCAAAAAGCTGGCATCACTAAATTGCCAGAAACATGGGATGAGTTCATCCAGGACTGCTTGAAGCTTAAAGAAGCGGGCATCATTCCGCTCTATGACAGAATGCATGATATTACGATTATTCATTCCGCCATGTTCGGCAGCAATGTACTATCGAAAGACCCAACGTTTGACGAGAAGCTGTTTAAGGGCGAGGCGACATTTGCTGAAGGATGGACTGAAGTGCTAACGATGTGGAAGGAAGGGCTTATCGATAATAAAATTTTGACGCCAGACATGATTGGACTGACAGGTGACCAAGTGATGAACGAGTTCTCTCTTGGCAACGTGGCTATGTTCCCTGGCGGTCCTTGGAACATCGCTACAATTGAGAAAACGAATCCCGATATTGAGTTCGAAATTATGCCGATTCCAGGAAAAGAACCCGGCAACAAATATTACAACGGTGCTCCTGGTGTAGGTTTCGCTGTTAACAGTAAAACGAAAAACAAGGAAGAAGCTTTGCTGTTCCTCGAATATATGACAACACAAGAAGGGTTGAAGCAATTCGAGGAAGGCACAGGCGGTATCATTACAGCTCACGGCTATGAAACCAAAGTTCACCCGGCGTATGCACCAGCATATAACGACGGGCTGATGGCAGGAAAGATTTATTTGCCAATGGTATCGTGGGACAGACATCAAGAAGCGCTGCGCAACCAATTCCTTGTATCGATCCAAGATATAGCCGTAAACAAAATAACACCGGAGCAAGCAACGGCTTACCTAGATAAGAAACTGAAAGAAATGGAAAATAAATAATCGGAATTAGTTAAAGTAGAGGGTATGTTGAAACCTACTACCCTCTCTTCAACTATTTACACCTTGATCCTCTATTAATAGAATGCTTCCAATGCAGTTTTATCGACTGCCGACATTATCAATCAAAGTCTCAAAGGAGGCAAATTATGGTCAAATATGTTCGTCAACTACAGTTTCTATTGTTTTTGCTTCCGATTCTAGCGATATACTCATTGTTTACGATCTATCCGCTGATCAAATCGTTTTTCTTGAGCTTTACTAATTTTGATGGATATACGGAGGCATATGATTTTATTGGCTTGAAAAACTATGTGCGGATATTTAGTGATGATGCGATTACATCCGCCATTTCCTATACGTTATTTTTTACTTTTGGCAAGGCTTTGCTTGTTACGTTGTTAGCTATCCCGCTCGCTATGATATTGGATCAAAAATTTTTAACGAGAAACATTCATCGCGCCATCTTTTTCTTCCCGTCGATTCCAAGCGGCTTGCTGCTTGCCTATATTTGGGGATTTATCCTTGCACCTATTGGGTCAGGGGTGCTGAACACCGTCCTTAGTGAGCTGTTTAACATCGGGCCTCAGCCATGGCTATCCGCCCCGTTGCTAGCGAAACTGTCAACAATCGTCGTGGCAACATGGGCGATAACAGGATGGCACGCAGTGTTGTATTTGGCATTTCTGCAATCCATTCCGAAGGATTATTATGAAGCTGCCTCAATAGATGGGGCGAACCGTTTACAACAAATTCGGTTTATAACTTTTCCGCTGCTCGCACCTGCGATGACGGTCAGCGTCATGCTGCTGCTTACCGGCGGTCTCAAAGTATTCGAAATTCCATTCGCATTGACAAAGGGCGGGCCTGGCTATGAAACTTACTCGATAACCCAAGTCATCGTATTAAGGGGAATATCTGAAACCCAATACGGCCTAGCATCGGCAATGTCGATCGTCTTCTTCCTAATTGTGTTAGCGATTGCTATCTTCCAAGTTACAGTAATGCAACGAAGGGAGCAGGGCATACAATGAAAAAAACCTTTGAAAAACGGTTATGGATTCTAGACATCATCATGCTCCCTGCCGGATTAATAGCGTTTTTCCCGTTTTATTTAATCATTGTCAACACGTTCAAAACGATGCAAGATGCCGCAAGAAGCCCAATGGCTCTTCCTTCGAAATGGATCTTTAAAAACTATGTCCAGGTTTTCGAGGAAACATCGATCTTGCAAAGCTTTTGGAACAGTTTTATAATCACCGTCTGTTCTGTCGTATTGATTGTTTTGATTGGTGCGATGGCGGCATATCCGGTTGTGTTCAATGCGAATCGATTAACACGATTTGCTATGCTCTATTTGCTTGCCGGATTTATGATTCCTTTCCAAGCGACTCTCATTCCCTTGTTCCAGCTGATGAGTGATTTGCACCTGATCGACAAAATATCCGGTTTGATCATTCTCTACACGAGCGGCTCTGTTTTCGTCTTTTTCCTAATGACGGGCTATATGAAGTCGATACCCAAGGAGCTGCCCGAAGCGGCCGTCATCGATGGCTGCAGTGTATGGGGCATCTTCTGGCGGATCATCTTTCCGCTGCTTAAGCCCATTACGATAACGAGCATCATCTTTCAGACGATGTGGATATGGAACGACTTTTTGGCACCTATGCTGTTTTTGAACTCATCCTCCAAATCGACACTCGTTCTGCAAATCTATAAAGCCAAAGGCGAATTTACCGTTGATTGGCCGATGTTCATGACACTTACGGTCATCACATTGGTGCCGATATTCATCTTCTTTATTATTATGCAAAAGCATATCGTCAAGGGTATCGCTGCTGGCGCTGTCAAAGGCTGATATGTATTAAATCAATAGAATTGTTAGAAGCGCCTGATTCTATAATCGGGCGTTTTTCACTAATTGTAAGTTTAATTCCAAAGGGAATGTTTTTATCGAGGGAGAACAAGATGGGACTAGCAGCGTTTGATTAAAAAGGGAAGCGGTGTAGACAACCGCTTCCTTTTTGTATATCTTTCATATAGGTTTGATTTAAGAAAGGGGCTTTATTGCACTCATGTGGCTTACTTATTCAGTGTTTGCAGCCTTATGTTTTGGCTTGCGAGGCATTCTGTACCATTGGACGAGTCAGAAGCCGCTTAACCGTAACTTGTTGCTATGCGGCGCGTTCACTATGGGAGCGCTCGTAAATGGAATTTGCGCGTTAGTGTTCTCATCGAACTGGACGCTCGCGGCGTTGATAGGCATTCAAATGGGCTTGTTTTCATTCGGTGCGAATGCCAGCATGTTCAAGGGTTTTGCAGTCGGCAAGGCTTCACTTGTAGCGATACTAACGGCATTGCCTTCAGTCGTTGTTGTGATCGTTGCGTTTGGACTTTGGGGAGAAAAACTCCATGCGATGCAATTCATTGCATTTGTCGTGATTGTTGGCGGAGTGCTTCTCGTTCGGCTATCGAATGACATCTCGCTGCGCAATTTGCAAGGAGCACAGTGGGGGCTGCTGGCTATGCTGCTGTTTGCAGCAAATGATTTGTCAGGCAAATGGTCTACAATTATGGAAGCAGATTTGTTTCCTACAATGTTTTTTATGTTTGTGACCGGCGCATCGTGTTTTGGTATATGGTGGCTGCGAGATTTGCAAGCGGAAAGAGCTAGAAGAGCGTTGTCGCTGCAGGGTGCGGTCACTGCCCGGGGGGAAGTGCGTGTGTCACAGCATTCGACCAGTGCTAGTTTAACCGATAAGCCACCGGCTTGGAGCGGCAAAAAAACGTTTCTTATTGGTTTGGCCGTCGGCACAACTAACGCTGTCGGCATGATGCTTATTGTAACCGCATTTGATCTAGGCAAAGCGGGGCTAGTTTCTGCTGTCACGGCTCTAAACGTTCTGATTGTGCTGCTCTATACACGATTCGTTGTGAAAGAGAAGTTTACGAAGATAGAGATCACCGGCATTTCACTTGCCTTTGCGGGTATCTTGCTGATGCGATTATTCGGATCGTAAGAAATAGTGGATAGAAGAAGCTTTGCATGGGCTAAGAGTTAAGCCTGTGCAGAGCTTTTTTTTGTGGATGATAAGTTAAGCATCAGAGAAAATTTCGCTTGTTTGATCAGAGGCTTTCTTACCAGGCATCCTCCGCAAAGTTGTTATACTGTGAATATTTTACGCATTTAAGGCCTTTTTTCAGTAAAATGCGTTGTTTGCTGGAAGGACTATTATGAATATCTTCCTGTTCTTTCAACAGTTAAGCAGAGCGCCAGCTATTGCATCCTAAATATTTTTTTGTATATTGACAGTGTGGGCTATATGAATTAATATCTTCCTATAAATATAAACGTTTATAATTATTGAGCTTGAGTATTTCTATATAAGCTTTAATCTTGGTAAGTGTACATAGATGCTTAATCACTTTGTATGGGTTAAGGGAGGCTTTTTTTTAACCCTAAATTATAAACGTTTATAATTAAAAGAAATTATTTAGCGAGGAGCAATAACTGTGACTTTTTACTTGGGCGTGGACGGCGGAGGCAGCGTTACGCGGGCAATCATCGCCGACCATCAGGGCCGGGTATTCGGCACTGGGACAGCCGGACCTGGCAATCATCAGATTAATGAAGAGCTGGCACGGGGGAATATACGGGATGCCATTCAGCATGCGCATGATCAAGCTGGCTTACAAAAACAAGACATCGCCTATGCATTCTTCGGGCTGGCAGGTGCAGATCGCGAGGCGGATTATCGCATATTGAGGCCAATGATTAAGGAACTCGGTTATCCGCATTATGATATTGCTTGCGACACGATTATTGCTCTGCGAGCAGGAACGACCCAATCCTACGGTGTTGTCCTCATTTGTGGCTTCGGCATGAATTGCGCTGGCATCGGCAAGTTCGGAGAAATGCAGCAATTTGGAGGCTTCGGCTATGAGTATGGTGATTTCGGAGGCGGAAGGGAACTTGCTATCGAAGCATTCAGGGCTGCGATCCGTTCAGGGGAAGGTCGCACGGACATGACATTGCTTACTGCCATGGTGCCTGAGAAACTTGGATATTCATCGGTATTGTCCATGTTTGACGGCTTTCTCGATCTTCGCCAGCAGATCCCACCGAGCCTCGCTGAGGTTTTATTCCAAGCCGCTGCGCTTGGTGATGAAACAGCAATTCAAATTTTGAAAACGCAAGGTAAAGAATTAGGGATGTCGGCGAAAGCCGTCATTCAGAAACTGGGTTTGCAGGATGAGCAATTTGATCTCGTCCTCGCGGGAAGCATTTTGACGAAAGGGGATAGTCGATACACCCATCCGTATATCATGGAAGAGGTGCAAAAGGTCGCTCCGGGTTGCCGGTTGAAGCCACTGACTTTTGAGCCTGTGACAGGCGCCCTATTGCTTGCGATGGAGAAGGACGGGATGAAAATCTTAGATGAAGTGTACGAACAATTTGGCAAAATAACCGATCTCAAAGGAGCTGTTAACGTTGAATAAGCGACTCAAAGTAGCTGTCATAGGCGGTGGTTCGTCCTACACGCCGGAGTTAATTGAAGGCTTTATTTTGAACCATAACGAATTGCCAGTGACGGAAATTTGGCTGGTGGATATTCCGGAAGGCAGACATAAGCTGCAGATCGTTGGTTTTCTGGCTCAGCGTATGGTAGCGAAATCGGGCTTGCCAATCACTGTACATCTAACGCTCAATCGTAGAGATGCGCTGGAGGACGCCAATTTCGTGACAACACAGATGCGCGTTGGTTTGCTGCAGGCACGAATTTGGGATGAAACCATTCCACTGAAATACGGCGTTATTGGGCAGGAAACGACCGGCCCTGGCGGAATGATGAAAGCGCTTCGCACGATTCCAGCTTTACTCGATATTGCAAGAGATATGGAAGCGCTTTGCCCAGATGCTTGGATGCTAAATTTCACCAATCCAGCCGGCATGGTCACAGAGGCAATCAATAAGCACTCTCGGATCAAGGCAATCGGCCTTTGCAATGCACCGCTTGGTATATACAAGTGGCTGATGGAGATGTTTGATGTCCCTTCCGACCGAATCTATGCTGAATTCGTGGGACTTAACCATCTGCACTGGGTAACGCAAGTCAGCGTTGACGGAGAATCCAGGCTGGAGGAAATGATGAATGGAGACGGCTATTCTGCCATCAATGTACCGCAATCGTCGTGGAATGCCAGTCTCATACGTGCACTAGGCGCAATTCCATCCTACTATCTCAAATACTTTTACCTTCAGAAAGAGATGCTTCAGGATCAGATTGAAACCTCCGCTAAAGAGGGCACAAGGGCAGAAGTGGTAAAGAAGCTTGAGGATGAGCTGTTCGAGCTGTATAAGGATCCGAACCTTTCCGAGAAGCCTGGTCAACTGGAGCTGCGCGGAGGCGCCTATTATTCAGAGGCAGCGGTGCGTTTAATGAAATCGCTTTATAATGATACCCGCGATATTCAAACATTAAATGTACCTAACGGGGGAATTCTCGATTTTCTTCCGAAAGACGCCTGCATTGAAGTAAATTGCATTGTGACTAAGCAAGGCCCCATTCCAATGGCTGTTACACGTGTACCACAAGCAGTTCAAGGATTGATTCATGCGGTTAAGACTTATGAGCAGTTGACCATCGAGGCTGCCGTTTCAGGAAAACGGGAGCTTGCGCTGCTCGCTTTGGCCCATCATCCGCTGGTCCCATCTGCGAATGTTGCTGAACCGATGCTGGACGAAATGCTGGAAATAAACCGCGCCTATTTGCCTAAATTTTATCCCGAAAAAGAATAGCGCAGGAAGGAGAACAAGTCATGAAGACTGCCATAGTCAGGTTTATCCGTCAGTGGGATCTACAGATCATGGTCATTCCGTGGATTCTGTTTATTTTTATCTTTAGTTACATCCCGATGTACGGTGTATTGATGGCTTTTCAGGATTATAACCTCTTCAAGGGGTTTAGTGAGAGTCCTTGGGTCGGCTTCCAACACTTCCAGATGTTCTTGAACGCGCCGGAACTTGGCAATGTTATGCGGAATACGCTGGTCATCGCAGCTCTGAAGCTGTGTATTGGGTTTCCTGCACCGATTGTGCTTGCACTTATGCTGAATGAGGTCAAAAAAATGATGTTCAAGCGGATAGTCCAAACCGTCAGCTACTTGCCTCATTTCCTCTCATGGGTCATCGTGTCTGGTTATGCCATTTCGATCTTGTCTGTAGATAACGGGAGTCTTAATATCCTTTTGGAAAAGCTGAATTTCATTGATGATCCGATCAATTTCCTGACCATTCCTGAATATTTCTGGTCGATTCTAATCACGACGAATGTCTGGAAGGAAATCGGCTTTGGTTCCATTGTTTATTTGGCAGCAATCGCGGGCATCGATCCGAGTCTGTACGAAGCGGCATCGATAGACGGCGCCAGCCGATTCAAGCAAATTTTCCGGATAACATTGCCTTCTATGATACCGGTCATCGTAATCTTCGGCATACTGGCTATCGGCAATTTTTTGAGCGCCGGATTTGAAGACATACTGCTGCTTGGCGCAAATCCAGTACTCCGTGATGTAGCGGATGTTCTTGACACCTATGTTTATCGAATCGGCATCATGAACAATCGTTATTCGTACGCGACAGCCGCGGGATTATTTAAAGCGGTTATCAGCGTCGGTTTGCTGGTAATGGCCAATTATTGGGCCCGCAAATCGGATAACAGCCTATGGTAATTGACTGCGCTAGTAACAGAATTTTCTTGAAAAGGTTGATGCTACCATGATTAGAGCAAGCTTCAATGACAAGTTGCTTTCATTTTTCGTGTACTTTTGTCTAACGGTCCTAGGCTTTGTCACCTTGTACCCGTTTTGGAATGCAACTGTCATTTCGTTCAATGAGGGGACGGACACAACTCTGGGAGGAATCACATTTTGGCCGCGGGAGTTTACACTCGCCAACTATCAGGTCGTGCTGAAAGATGATCGTTTAGTCAGCGCTTTTATCATTTCCATATTGAGGACGGCAATTGGTACGGTTCTGTCGATACTGGCTACGGCGATCTTTGCGTACGGTATGGCCAGTAAAGAATTGGTCGGGCGCAAATTTTATATGGTCTTTTGTATCATCACAATGTATTTTAGCGGCGGGTTAATTCCTTATTACTTGCTGATCCGCGATTTAGGCTTAATGGATACATTCTGGGTAATGGTAATCCCCGGGCTGATCAGCGTGTGGAACATGATTATCTTCCGAACGTTTTTCTTGGGGCTTCCGATCGGATTGACAGAATCAGCCAAGATTGACGGGTGCAGCCACTGGGGCATATTTCTGCGCATCGTATTGCCCTTATCGGGCCCGGTTGTCGCTACGCTATCCTTGTTCACTGCTATCGGCCATTGGAACGACTGGTTCGGGCCAGGGCTGTACATCTCAAATGCAGATCTTCTTCCCATTCAAACGAAACTTCAGCAAATATTGAATTCGAATCTTATGTCTCAACAAATGTCGAATATGGATTCCGCTGCGGCAGGACACATGCAGAACATGAAAACGATTACTACGAAGTCGCTGACAATGGCGACGATGATGGTAGCAACAGTACCGATTATTATCGTATACCCGTTTGTTCAGAAATACTTTGTTAAAGGCGTTCTAATCGGCTCTATGAAGGAATAGTTCACGTGCGCGTTTAAAGCCTAGGCTTTGACGATAGATGCAATAACAATCGTATGAGAGGGGTTTGAAGGAAATGAAAAAGAGAAACAAGATGGCTATGCTGTTACTGGCTGGCACGCTGGCGATTATACCGGTGCTCGCAGGATGCAGCAAGGAGGAAGCTCCTGCGAAAAACGCAAGTACAAGCGCTCCAGATGAATCAGGGAACAGCGCATTCGTACTGGGAAGCGAGCCGCTGGACTTCAGCTTCTATGGAAATTACGACTGGTATACGATGCCGGAATGGGGCGGAGACAAGGCTTCAGCATGGATTAAGGAAAACAAGAAAGTAAACGTCACTGCGGTTAATTCAGGCGGTGCAGCTAAGACGAAGCTTAGTACGATGATTGCCTCGAACAAATTGCCTGATGTAATCTGGACCGAACGTGACGCCGAAGTCGAGAATCTGCGTGCAAATGGTATGCTAGTTCCTTTGGATGACTATCTGGATAAGTATCCGAACTTGAAAAAATGGGCTGGTGAGGAGACGCTGGATATGCTTCGTTCCTCAGACGGAAAGCTTTATCAATTCCCGAACTGGTATACCAGCACACCGCAAGGAAACTCCGGCTACGTCGTTAACAAGAAGATTTACACAGAGCTCGGCTCTCCAAAGCTGGAAACAACAGATGACCTATACTCCTATCTAAAATTGGTCAAGGAGAAATATCCGGATGTAATCCCGTTTGAAACGGGCGATGGCGCAGCGGGAGTTGACACTATGTACTCCGCATTTGGCGAGAACCGTACAGCCTATTTCACAGGTATAATGGGCGTGCCGGAAGGCAACGAGTTTAAGAGTCTGCTGTTGGATCAGCCATACCGCGAATCGCTGCAATTTGCTAATAAATTGTATCGCGAGAAGCTCATGACGCAGGATGCTTTTACACAGAATGGCGATCAGGTTTCCGAGAAGATCAATACAGGCCGCGTGGCTGTGTATGCATCACCTTCACCAACGCAGAATGGAGTCCGAGGCGACACGATTCTGAGGGAGAAAGATCCAGAAGCCGGCTACTTCATGATATGGCCGATTCATAAAGCAGGCTTGGACAAGAACAAAATCTACCCCGGCAATTACAACCAGCTGGGTTGGAACGTAAGTGTTATTACTACCGCTGCTAAAAATCCAGAAGGAATCTTCGCCTACCTTGACTGGTTTACGGGTCCTGAAGGACAACGCACAATCATTTGGGGACCAGAAGGCTTGTACTGGGAAGGTGTAGACGCGGACGAATCACCGATTTTCACAGACAAATTTACTAGCGATCCGGTTGGTCGCAATGAGTTGATGGATTCAACGGCTGATCTGCAATGGAATAGCAATACTTCTTACATCGATACTTCAAAGATAAAATTCGAAAAAACGCTCTCTCCGGAAGAGCAGAACTGGGAAACACGCTGGCAATCAGAGATTACCTGGAAAACCCAAATGAACAGCACAGAGTTCTCCAATCTGGATCCGGCATCGAATTCTCCAGAAGGCATTATAGCTAAAAGTGTAGTGGATATCTACACTAAAGCCCGGGCACAGGCCGTGTTGAGCGCTAAGAGTGAAGAGGATGTTTTGGCGATCCTGGATCAGGCGGAGAAGGACGCGCAGAAGGTTGGCTTAGACAAATTGCTGAAGTACAAGACCGAGAAATGGCAGGAAAATTTAAAGAGAATCGGCAAATAAGGCGACATTAGGCTATCACCGCTGGTTTAGACCGATGAGATGATTGATCCGGCCTATATTCATGCTAGCCGGATCAATCTTTATTTTGGGAGTAACTGAGAAAGGTGAGGGGATTGAATTGTTCAGAAGCAGAAAAATGAATCGAAAAGGTTTCATTTTAGCTTTGTTGTCCGGGGTTATAGGCATGGCATCAATTGTTATGATTGCTGCTTCATATAAACGACCTCATGAAGTAGTTGGCTATATAAATGGCGATGCAGTTTCTGTGGATTTTTTCAAGGTTCAACTGATGAATGAAGCTGCAAATTCGTTTCAATACTTTCATGATAAATATGGCGCCATGGACAGTGAGAATTTCTGGACAAACAGTTTAGGCAAAGAAGTTCCGATTGAATATGCCAAGCAAAAAACGATGGGCAACATTGCAGCCATTATGGTGCAGCTTCAACTAGCTAAGGAAAATGGACTTCTAACGGATACCAGCTATGAAGCATTCATAGGAAGTCTTAAGGAAGAAAATAAAAGACGTAAAGAGTCAATAGAAACAGGCAAAGTGATATATGGACCGATTCAGTACTCCGAGAATGAATATTTTAACTATTTGTTAAGCAATCTCATCATTAAATTGAAGGAAAAGCTGCAGGAAACGGAATTTCTTCTCCCCGAAGAGAAGCTAAAGCAAATGTACAAAAAGGATAAAGGTAATTTCAAATTTAGGAATAAAAACGTGGAGAAAATCTCGATCCCGATGGATGAAACGGATAGTAAGATGATGATCGAGGAAATTCAAAAACGGGTTAACGAAGGAGAAGATTTCTCCAAAGTCGTTGGAAGCTACGGATCTTCTTTTAAAATGGAAGCGCTATTATTTGATAACCAAGCAACCCGATTAGATTATGAGGCAACCGGTATATCTAGAGAAATTGCAATGGATCTTGATAAGGGGCAAATAAGCGAAGTGTATGAGGAAAAAGAGGCCTATTGCCTAATTAAGATTATCGACAGCACCAAAGCTGAGTTACCGAGCTATGAGGACAGAGTCGATGAGATGAAAAAAAGGCATACAGAGCAGTTGTATGAACAATTAGTCAACCAAAGGATTCAAGAGGCGCAAGTGGAGCTTAAGCAAGAAGTCTATGACAGCATCAAGATCAGGTAAGTCTAGCTGTGGCAGCTTCTACATCCATAACGGCACATGCAAAAAGGTTTTATCAAGAACCAAAAGAGGAGATGAATCACGATGCATTCAACCATAAAAAAAGCGATATCCGTGTTGGCAATTATAGCCTTAATGATAAGTTCTATGTTTGCGGTACCTTCCGAAGTAAAGGCTGATGAAACCGGAACTAATTATTATGTGGATTCGATCAAGGGCAGTGACAGCAACGCAGGGACAAGCCAGTCGGCTCCATGGAAGACGCTGGATAAAGTTAACAGTAAAACTGCGTTCGAACCGGGTGACAAAATTCTTCTCAAGGCAGGCAGTATATGGACCGGTATGCTGAATCCGAAAGGCTCAGGCGTCGAGGGCAGCCCGATTACCATCGATAGGTATGGATCGGGCAATAAACCTGTCATCAACGGCGGTGGAATGGAATTTCCTAAAGCTCCATTAAGACTCGGTAACCAGTCGTACTGGGAGATCAGTAATCTTGAAATAACGAACAATGATTTTGAAGAGGGCTACAGAGCGGCAGTCTTGGTTAGATCTAATAATAAGCAAGTTAATCGTCATTTGTATTTTTCCAATATGAACATCCATGACGTGAAAGGGGATAATCATTTTGGCGCGGGGAAATCTACTGGCGGAATCATCATCGATGCAATGGAATCAATTGGCACCCGCTATGATGATATTTTAATAGAAGGAAATACATTCACAACGGTTGATCGGACGGGTATTAATTTCGGTTGGATCGCTGAAGAGTATAGCGGAGCGACAGGTTCGGATGGTTACCATACCAATATAGTGATCAGGAATAATACGCTGAGCGATATCGGCGGTGATGGCATTATGGTCATGTTCTCGAAGGCACCGCTCGTAGAATATAACGTAAGTCAAAGCGGCAATATGAGAGCTTCCCTGAAGAGTCCTGCTGACGGCTACTCTGTTGCAATGTGGCCATGGTCCACGGATGATGCGGTGTTCCAGTTCAATGAAGTTTATGGTGAGAAATGGAATGAGGCTCAGTATCAAGTGTATGGCGGGTTTGGCGAGGATGGCAGCGCCTTCGATGTAGACGGCTTCAACTTTAGGAGTATTCATCAATATAATTACAGCCATGATAATCAAGGCGGATTCATTATGGTTTGTGGAAATGCGGATGTTTACTCTGATAACTCTATTATTCGATATAACATTAGTCAAAATGACGGCGATGATCTATTTGATATTAATGGACCCAATAAAAATACGTATATTTACAACAATGTGTTTTATACCAAAGAGGGAATGAACGTAAAGCCGTACAATTTCAGAGGAAACGGCGGTTATTCGGACAATACCCAAAGCTATAATAATATCTTTTATAACATGGGGACGGGCGATAATGTTTGGGGCGGAGCTACCAATATCGTTTTTGATTACAATGTGTTTTATGGCAATCACTCCTCTACGGAGCCAATGGATCCGCACAAAATAACGGCTGATCCGATGCTGGTTAACCCAGGAAGCGGAACATTTGGTCTAGACTCTTTGGCTGGGTACAAGCTGCTGGAAGGATCGCCGCTCATCGATGCAGGAATGCCAATTGGCATATTGGGTGAGAAGGATAACGGCGGCAAAGACTTCTGGGGCAATGGGCTTTATAATGGCGCACCTGACATTGGCGTTCATGAATTTATATCTAATAATCTGATAGTAAATCCGGGATTTGAGTCAGGCAATACAACGGGCTGGAGCGAATCAGAGGGAACGACTGCCGTTGTAGGCGGAGAATTTGCTCATAGCGGAAAACATGCAATTGAAGTAGGAGCAAACAGCAGCATTACGCAAAGCGTTGTAAACAGCGTGTATGGCGACCATGAATTTACGTTGTCTGCTTGGGCTAAGGCAGAACAAGGAGCTTCCGGGTATATCGGTGTGAAAGCCTTGGATAGCTCAAATATACAAATTGAAACTGACTTAATAGTGATTCCTGTAACGAACCCGAATTATGAAAGAGTCGAAGAGTTTTTCACTACACCGGCGGGCACAGAAAAGCTGGAAATCTATTTCTCATCTGTCTCTGGTAGTGTTTATGCGGACGATTTCTCTCTGGAAAAAGGGGACGCAACAAAAAGTGTGCCTGCAGCTCCTTCCGGATTGACCGCGATAGCTGACGGTAAATCACAAATTAATATAAACTGGCCTGCGGTATCAGGTGCAATTGGTTATGACCTGATGGTGGATGGCGTAGTGATAAGCGGTGTGTCCAGTCCATATGCACATACAGGATTGTCTGTTGGATCTTCCCATAGCTACAAAGTTAGGTCGAAAAATAATGCAGGCGAGAGTGCTTGGAGTCCTGTCGTCAACACAGCAACAATTGCAGCAGCATCCAATGTGGTGCAAAATCCGGGTTTTGAATCCAGTACGCTTGATGGCTGGGGAATCTGGGAAGGCTCGCCAACAATAGTATCCGATACGCAGGTTACAAAGGTTTCGCATAATGGTACCAATGCTCTCTATCTTGAGAATGGGGCAAGCGTATATCAGAATGTCCAAGCGAACGTTGCTGCTGAAAAGAATTATACCTTCTCTTTCTGGGCAAAAAATCCGGTTGATGAAGCCTATATCGGCGTAAGTTATCTGGATAGCAATGGGACTGGAATAACTGCACCAAGTGTAGATTTTACGGTGGATAAGAGCGATGACTACAAACAATATACAGGGACATTCAGAACGCCGGAAGGCGTAGAGACTCTACAAATTTACGTAGTTGCAGGCACAGAAATGTATGTGGACGAGTTCTCTCTTGAGAGGTCTCCAGCAGTACCATCAGGTTTAACCACAACGATAGTAGGCACATCTCAGATCGATCTCGTATGGGCAGCGGTAGAGGATGCAACGGGATACGATTTGCTAGTTGATGATAGATTGGTAGTTGATGTGAAGAGTCCATATTCACATACAGGTTTAGAAGATGGAGCAACACATGCTTATCAGATCAGATCTAAGCATAGCGGAGGTACGAGCGCATGGACTCCGGCAGTAAATGCAAGCCTAATTGAACAGGCCAATATACTCATTAACCCAGGGTTTGAAGCAGGAACAGCTGGTTGGGCAGTGGGTTGGGGTGCAGAAATCGTAGCAGGTATTGGAAATAATGGCACGTACGGAATCAGAGGAGACGGATGGGATGGCCGCTCTCAAGTGGTGACCAAAGGTGTTGAAGGGGATAAGATTTATCTTGTGTCCGCTTGGGGCAAAGTGTCGGCTATTGAAGAAGGAAAACCGGATGCGGGGCAGCCTGGATTAGGAACTATCGATGTTTCTTTCTATGACAGCAATAACGTATTGTTGAAGGGTACTGCGAGTCCGATTAAGGTAACTAGCAGTGAGATGCAGCATTATACAGGATCGTTTATAACGCCTCCAACAGCGGTTAAGATGGAATTGGCCTTCCAGGCCAATGATATGGGCGTGTTTATTGTAGATGATATCGTATTGGAGTCCAGCATACCTTCCGGCTTACGGAAATCTGAAGCCAGCGAAAATCAGATTAGTGTGTCGTGGAATGTAGTGACAGGGGCCAGTCAGTATGATCTGTTCGTAGACGGAGCACTCGTTAGTAACGTAACGAGTCCATATGTTCATAAAGAGTTGATCGAGGGTTCTACGCATACCTATAGTGTGCGAGCTCGCAGAAGCGATACGGGAACGAGTCCATGGAGTGCTCCTATCACCGTGAGTGCCCAAAAGTCGCAGATCAATCTTCTTTCAAATCCCGGGTTTGAGAAGGGGGATTTGAGCGGCTGGGATCAGACCAAGCCAGGCAGTGAGATTTATGGAATTGTTAATGTTGTGAAGGAGGAAGTACATAGCGGTACTTTCGCTCTTAAAGCAGATACAGCTTCTGGCTTCAATCGCAGCGGGATCACCGGTTTTAAGGAGAATGAAAACTATAGCTTACTTGTATGGGCGAAATCAACAGGAAGCGCTGTCGGTTATATTGGAATTAACTTCATTAACAGTGCAGGAGAAAAGCTTGAAGATGCTGCTGTAGAGCTTTCTGTGACTAACACTGACTATGAGCAGCTTGGAGGCCGATTTGTCATCCCGGCTGGCACGGCAAGCTTGGAGTTATACTTGTCAGTGACCGGCAGTGGAAGCATTTACGTGGATGATTTCATGTTAACCAAAACACAGCCTTCATTTACAATTAATGCTGCAGCTTTGGACAGAACATCAAGCATTAAGGCAGTGGTCAATATTAAACCAACACTAGGAGGACTTGATCACAGCGGCAATGAAGTTATCATCTTCGAGCTTTTGGATGGAGATGTTCCTGTAGGCATCATTGCTTTACATGATGATATTAAGTCAGCGAAAGAGCTGACGGCAGAATTTCATGTTCCGGATCCGAGCAAAGCTTCCTACAAAGTGAAAGTACTCGTATTTGATAAGTTTGGGAACAGCTCCAGCGCAGCAGAAAACTTGGCAGCGCCAAAAATAATGGTATAACGGGGAGACCGCTATGTATAAGAGGTTAGTATCCGGATTTATAGTAGGCTTATTTTTCTTTATTCATGCTTCACTCACGGCTTATGCAGATGCACAGCTCACATTGAATCCTATTACGGATAAAATTCCGGGCGATGCGGTAACGATTTCCGGCAGCACCTCGTTGAAGGAGTTGACGGTGACTGTACTCCGGCCGAATGGGACTGTATTGTACGCTGATGTTTTTAACGGCGGAAATTTCAGCGGACAATTTACTCTGCCAGTTGATCTCGCATTTGGTGATTACAAAGTCGTTGCTGGGAACGCATCAACTACCGCAATACAAACGTTTAGAGTAGTAAAAAAGGAAACAGATTCAGGCCCTGGTCCCGTTGATCCGGGACAACCGCCTGCAACATCGAATAATTCCTGCATAATAAAAGTGGTTTCGCCGGAATTTGACGCTGTAACTGGAAATGCCAAAGCGGTTATTTCGGAAAAAAAAATTGCTGATGCGCTTGCAAGCCTAAAGAATGACGAAGGTTTGAAAATGGTCGTTATCGAGTTTCAGAAGGTAGAACGTGCCGTTTCTTATTCTACTAGCATACCTGTAAAGTTTCTTAATACAGCTGCCTTGCTGCACGGAATAGAGATTAGAACTGAAATAGGAACGATCGTTATTTCAAGTCATATGTTAAACTCCTTAAACTTAACAACGACGGGAGTAGCAAAGCTAACGATTAGTAATTTTGATAAATCCAAGCTCGATACAAAGACGCAGGCTGAAATTGGCAACAGGCCTGTCGTTGATATCGGGCTGGAAGTTGATGACAAGACGATAGAATGGAATAATCCCGATGCACCAGTAACCGTGATGCTGCCTTATACACCAACGGCTGCCGAGCTTGCTTCACATGAACACCTTGTGGTTTGGTTTATCGAGGACGCGGGCACAATCGTATCTGTTCCGTCAGGCAGGTATGATGCTGCTTCCGGAAAGGTCATCTTTAAGACCGCTCATTTCAGCAAGTACGCAATAGCTTTTGTAAATAAAACGTTCATGGACATTAATCATTATTCGTGGGCGAAGAAGTCAATTGAGGTTTTGGCGTCCAAGGGCGTTATTAACGGAATTTCGGATGCGAACTTTGCTCCAGCCTCGTCCATTAAGAGAGCGGACTTTATACTCTTGCTTGTTAAAGCTCTGGGCTTGACTGCATCAGCGAATGATAACTTCATTGATGTTAAGCCGAATGCTTACTATGCTGATGCAATTTCTATTTCCAAAAAACTGGACATTGTATTGGGATTAGGAAATAATGAATTTAATCCTGAAGCACCGATTTCAAGGCAGGATATGATAACGATGATTAATCGGGCATTGAAGGTGACGAATCAGAATCTTGCGGCAGGCACATCCGCAGATCTAAGCCGCTTTGCTGACCACTCCAAGATTGCATCTTATGCAGAACAAAGCGTTTCCACGCTGGTCAAAAACGGAATAGTAGACGGTGACGGAGCAAACATAAATCCGTATGGCAATGCTACAAGAGCTGAAACAGCAGTATTGATTTATAGAATATATAACCTGTGATTTGTTATGGTTAAGCCATCAAATTCACGATGATGTGGAATTGCCGATATTAACGTATCGGCAGTTCTAATACGTTATGCTGCAATTTGCAAATAGCGTATGATAAAGAGCGATTAGAACTCGTCGGTTGGACAATAAAAGTGATGGATGTTAAGCTGACGATAGGGCCTCGGATGATCAGAATCACACTTGTAAAAGGCGACTGGAGTCTAATTTGGCTTAAGTTGAAAAAGATTGTAATTGTTGTTTGAGGGAGTTCTGTGGCAATGA
Organism: Paenibacillus sp. MCAF9; assembly: GCF_052114265.1. Classification (NCBI taxonomy): domain Bacteria; kingdom Bacillati; phylum Bacillota; class Bacilli; order Caryophanales; family Paenibacillaceae; genus Paenibacillus; species Paenibacillus sp. MCAF9. The sequence goes on along the minus strand of NZ_JBFREL010000033.1, from coordinate 20,357 downwards.
AAAAATTAAGTATTTTGGACGTCGTTGCGAAGTCGGGCGTGTCGCTCGCTACGGTCTCGAAGGTGCTGAACAACGCGCCGACGGTTAGAGAGAGCAATCGACAGAAAGTATTGCAAGCGATAAAAGAATTGGACTACAGACCTAACTCTGCTGCTCGAAGCTTAGCGCGAGGTTCAACGGGTGTGATCGGGCTTATGCTCGTCACGCTGCAGGATACTGTGTTCGATGGTATCGTCCAGTCTGTGAACGAATATCTTGAGGATCAAGGGTACTTCTTGGCCTTATCCGTATATAACCCAGAGAAATACGATTCGGAGCACATCCTGTTCCAAGAGGATCGTGTTGATGGTATTATCGTGCTTTCACCTCTGAATGAAAAGCATTATGTCTCAGAGCTGAGGAAAAAGGGTATCCCGTTTGTTATCATTGACAACCACATCGAGCAGACAAAAGCGCTGACCGTGAATGTCGATAATTTCAAAGGTGGGTACGAAGCAACGAAGCATCTGTTGGAACTTGGCCATACCCTTATTGGACATTTGACTGGTCCAGAGCATTTTCTAAGCGTACGCCAAAGAAAACAAGGGTTCGAGCGGGCATTGAAAGAGGCTGGTGTGCAGCCGTTAATTCTAACACACACGCGGTTCGGCATTCGGAACGGTTTTGAGGTTGCAAGGCAGTGGATAAGCTCAGGCCAGATTCCGACGGCAGTATTCGCTGGAGATGATGGACTTGCGTTCGGTTTAATGGAGGCACTGAAGAGTGAAGGCTATCGTATCCCCGAGGATATATCAATTATCGGCTATGATGATCAAGGTTTTGCGAATGAGATCCATCCTAGACTCACGACGATTCGCCAGCCAATGGAAGAGATGGGCAAGCAAGCCGCCCGTCAATTATTGAACTTAATTCGGGGATCGAAGCATAATTCGTCGATCTTGTTGCAGCCTGATTTGATTGTACGTGAATCTACTACTCGCCCAAATGTACCCCGATGAATGCAGCAGAAGCTTAAAAGGAATAAGCAAGTGGCTAAAGCAAGGAGCAGATCGAATTCGGGATCTGCTCTTGTTTAATTGGTGAAAATGTTGGAGTTAAATTAAAATTAACTAAAAGAAGCTTTGTATCGGCTAAGAAGTTAAGCCTATGCAGAGCTTTTTTTTGTGGATGATATTGACAATTCAAATCGATTCATTTAAATTAATGTTTAACGAATGTTAAATGACTTTTATATATTATTTAAATAACATTAAACAAATACTTAACGAAGTGTGGAGGCGTTCATTATTTTAGACTGGGAAATAGCAGCCAAAAGATTGCATTTTTCTTATCATGAGCCTATTGAATTTTTAGTCACGATGAAATTTGTTGCGCAATTCGAGCATATGAAAGCATTCGCGCGCGAGATCCATTTTACACTGGATGACGAAATGATTCGTATGGCGGAGACCGCGAATGCGAGCATGAGCAATTATGTGAAAGCGGAGATAGCTGCTCTGTTTGGTGACAACATGTTTAAAGAGCGGCTTGACTATGTCATGGTTATGCTGTTTGTAGAGGAACGAGACAAGCTGAATAGTTCTGAGGATTTTCTGGCGTTTTACCGTGACAAGCCTGCAAGCGAGCTCGTCTTCCATCTGGCAGCTGCGAAATATAATGACGAGAACATGGAATGGACGAAGGGGAGGGACTGGGGAGCCATCTCGAAGGATGCGGAGCTGCTTTACGAGCTCGCCTCGGGATGTGAGCTGCCTGATCAAGCGGAGCATGCGGCACTGCTGGAACATATTCGATTTTCTGAGGAATACAAACAGCGGACTCTGTTTATAATGGAGCAGTTTCATCGTTATGCCTATATGCCTATGCGAGGTCGCTTGAAGGAGCTTGGCGAAGCTGGAGCTGTGAAATATCGTGCCTTATTTGATGAACAGCCAGAGTCCGCGATCCGCGATATTACGAAGATGGATGTTGATCTGGTCGATAAAGAGACAGCCGTGCATGTGAGTTATTTTTCGCAGGTGCGTGTTGGCATTCATCGTGATGACCGTGAAGGACATTCCCATTTGGTGGTGATTGGAATCAACAATGACGCTTTTGCATGGCGTAACGAGGATCAAGAGACGATTGAGCGTTTCTTGAAGGTTATTGCCGATAGGCGAAGGCTGGAATTGATTGAGCTGCTTCGCCATAAAAATTACTATGGCAATGAGCTTGCTCAGGAAATGGGCTTAACGCCTGCTGCTATAAGCTATCATACGAATATGTTGTTTGATCTTAATCTCATTCAGCTGATTCGAGTAGATAATCGCATCTATTATGAGCTCGACAAAGAAAAAATCGCTTATTACTGGGAGCAAACAAGGCGTAAGCTGCTGCCGTAATCCATAAGGGAGTGAATGAGATTGGGTGAGTATGTATACGAGCTAAAGGGAGTTAGTCAGGTATATAAGAAAGGCAAAACGATGGTCACAGCCAATAATGATATCTCGCTTACGATTCGTGAAGGAGAGATACTTGGCGTGCTCGGCCCGAATGGGGCGGGCAAGTCGACGCTCATTAAACAAATGGTCGGTCAATTGAAGCCTACCAAAGGGCAGGTTTTGTTTTGCGGCGAGGATGTGATTAAGAATACGCGTCACGTATCCGGCATGGTGGCCTATTACGCGCAGGAGCCGCATGTGCTGTCAGCGCTGAAAGTGCACGAAGCGCTTTCTTTTACGGGCAGGCTAAGAGGGATGCCAGCATCAGAAGCAGAAAAGCAGGCGAAGGAATTATTGGAGCAATTTGATATGGCGGATGTAAGAAACAAGCTGCTGAAGCAGCTGTCCGGGGGACAGAAACGATTGATCGGTATTGGCACAGCACTAATTGGCCGTTCACCTGTGCTTATTTTTGATGAACCTACCAATGAGCTTGATCCGAAAAAAAGGCGGCTCGTTTGGAATTTAATCCAGGAGCGCAACCGCGAAGGCGCGACGATTATTTTGGTCACGCATAATGTGCTGGAGGCTGAGCAGGTTGTAGACAGAGCGGCTGTCATCAATCATGGCAGGCTGCTGGCGATTGATCATATAGCAACGTTAAAGCAGAAGGTTGACCAGCGCTTGAAGTTTGAGCTTACGACAGAGAATGGGCGCCGTGCCGAAGCGGCTGCCGCCCTTCATCATTACGGGATCGTGCAGGAGAGCGGGGAGAATCGTTTGCTGCTGCTAGTTGAGAAGAATGCTGCGGGCAGAGTACTAGAGTATATTATCGACCATACAGAGCTGCCGATTTTGGAATATGCCGTTGTGCCTCCTAGCTTAGAGGATGTTTATTTCCATATTGATGACTTGGCGATGAAGGAGGTATCCGCATCATGAATGGAACACCACTTGGCTTACGGCACATGCAGGCAATACAACTATCTGGGCCGAAGCGATTATGGACGGAGCTGGAAATTTTATTCCGCATTCAATTCGCGCTAATACGTGACAGCTGGGTAATCGTCGTGCTGCTGGCAACGATGTTTCCGCTGACGACGATTTTATTTATGCGTTTCTTTATCGCTGACCCCGCCCCAGAGATGATGGTTCAGATTATTGCGGGCAATATGATATTTAGCGTCATTATTATGGGCTTAAACAGTATGGGGCAAGAAATATCGATGCAAAAGCATCAGGGACATTTTACATTTTATGCGTCGCTTCCAATCCGGAAAATAAACTTCGTAGCCGCTAATTTGCTGCGTGGGCTTATGAGCACGATTCCATCCTTCGTATTGCTGGGTGTCATTGGTTATTTTGTTTATGGCGTAGACCTTCATCTATCATGGGGTTTGCCAGTCGTTATGCTGCTGTCGCTGACGAGTGTGGTAGGGCTCGGTGTATGCATCGGCTTCTGGTCGCCGAATCAGCAGTTGACCAGTATGCTTGCTCAGCTGCTTATGATGGTTGTAACCTTCCTATCTCCAGTCATGGTAGAGCTCAATCAGCTGCCTAAAGCGCTGCAGGTCGTCTCGTATATTTTCCCTACAACTTATGCAGCGGACGCCATGCGCGTTGTTTTGCTTCATGGCTGGACACAAGGGGTCATGCTGGATTGCCTCATGATGCTTCTCTACACAGCTATGACAATGGTCATCGTTAATCGACTGGTCAGCTGGCGAGTTTAATATGTAAAAAAAGGCTGCCCTGCACAGGTTGTGAAAACCTTGCGGAGGCAGCCTTTTGAATCTAACCATTATTCATTCCTTTTGTAATGCGAGGGTGTCATGCCTGTTAGTTTCTTGAACATACGGTGAAAATGCGGAAGGCTTTCAAAGCCGCATTGCTCGGCTATTTCTGCAATATTGGCATCGCTCTCCATTAATAGCTCTTTAGCGCGAATAATTCGTTTGGTCGTGACATATTCCGTAACGTTCATGCTGGTTAGTTTTTTGAAAACACGTGAAAAATGAGCGGGCGTAACCGATGCGCGTTTGGCAAGCTGCGACAAGCCAAGAGGACTGCCTGGATGCTCATCGATATAGGTTAATACAGCGGTCATCCAGCTTGGAGCGGATGAGGATACCGTTTGGCCTTCTTCAGAGGGAGCGAGGATTCGCCCGAGGAACAGCAATATTTGCTGGAGATGAAGAAGGATAGCTAGACGATTGCCTGGCAGCTTGTCCATTTCCTCCAAATGTATCCGATCGATTAAATCGACTATTTGTTGTTTCTCTTCAGCAGATGCCTTCGACAGTTTGTACGCCTTATGGCGCTTGGCTTGCTCGAAGCAGCGCAAGTAGGAGAAAGGATCGCCAAGCGGCGGACTGTGCACGAGTGAAGCATTAAAGAAAAGCGCAGTTGATGTTTTCGGGTCATTCGAATCTGGAAAGGAGCGATGGATCGTGTTTCCGGGAATGAGGAAGATGTCGCCGGGAACAGCATCATAAAACGTCTGATCGATAAAGAACGTACCTTTGCCGCTATAAATATAAACGAGTTCATACCAATCGTGTATATGATCAGGCAATTCGTTTTGCGCGCTCTTGGTGTCACGATATACGCATTCAAACGGAAACGGTGTATGGGCATCGAACCTTTTACGATAGGGATTCATAGCTTTCCCTCAAACAAACCGAGCTGAGCGGTATCCTCATTCACTTTATGAATACTAATCGAACTACGCTGCTTTCCTTCGCTTTCCAAAATCCAAATGTTCTCATTAGAATCTGACCTCTCGATAAAACCATGTACACGATCAGCAATAAACGCTCGGAAAGAAAGATCGTATTGGAACTCCTTATTGTAAAGATTGTAGTGGGAGTTAATGATGTAATCTACATCTTCTAATTGAAACGGACGGATCATCCGATCACCTTTTCCATTCTATTTTAAGTTTCAAAAAGCGCTAGTCCTCCTAGCGTCAGCCTGATTGTAACAAATATCAAAAAAGAGTACAAATATGCATGAATTGATTATTTCAGCTATCAATATTGTTTTTTATAATGAAGAGGAAGCTACTTTGTTAGAAAAGAGGCTGATGAGATGAGAATAGATTCGCATCAACATTATTGGAAGATTGAACGAGGGGATTACGGCTGGATCACACCAGACATTCCGGTGCTTTACCGCGATTTTTTGCCTCAGCATTTGGAGCCTCATCTAAATAAACATAAGCTGGACGGTACGATTGTTGTGCAGGCGGCAGCGACGCTTGCAGAAACGGATTATTTGCTGACATTAAGCGAGTCATCCGATACGATATTAGGCGTTGTCGCATGGCTGGATCTTGCCGATCCGGATTATCGCAATCATTACGAGCGTTTTGCGCAGCATCCGAAATGTGTAGGCTTCCGTGTCATGATTCAGGAGATGCCCGATGCGAATGCGATTTTGGCGCCAAGCTATTTGGAAGCGTTCACATATTTTGCAGACAAAGGAATACCGATAGATTTGTTAGTTGTGTCGCATCAGCTTACTCCTCTAGTTGAACTGCTGGATAAAGTGCCAGGCCTTCATGCGGTCATTGACCATATCGCGAAGCCTAGAATAAAAGCTGGGGAGCTTGAGCCTTGGAAAAGCCAGATTAGCCAAATGGCCGCTCATCCTAATCTATTTTGCAAGCTATCGGGAATGGTCACAGAGGCGGATCATGATAACTGGCAACCAGCTGATTTCTTGCCCTATATCGAGCATGCGCTCGAAGCATTTGGTTACAAGCGGGTCATGTTTGGCAGCGATTGGCCGGTCAGCTTGCTTGCGGCAAGCTACGACGAGGTTGTGTCCGTGCTGGAGCAGGCGCTGCCGCAGACATGGACGGAATTAGAGCGAGAGCGGTTGTTTGGACGAAACGCAAAGGAGTTTTATCGAATATGAATACTTTAAACGAGCAGCATTTAAATGAAGAACAGATACAGCAATATAGGGCAATAAAGCAAGCTAAGATTACGGTACTGCAAATTGGCGAAGGCAATTTTTTGCGCGGCTTTTTTGACTGGATGATTCAAGCTTGCAAGAATCAAGGCTTATACGAGGGTAGCATTGCGGTGACGCAGCCGCGTCCTGGAGGAAAACCAAAGATTGATGCGCTGGCAGAACAGGACGGTCTATATACGCTTGTTGTTCGCGGTTTGGAGAATGGTGCCAGCGTGGAGCGTACAGAGATTGTTTCTGTGTTTAGCAAAGTATTTGATCCGTATTCCAATTGGGATGAATATCTCGTTTTGGCCGAAAGCCCAGACTTGCAGGTTGTCGTATCCAACACGACGGAAGCGGGTCTTGTTTATCGACCGGAGGAGCTGATCGAGGGACAACCGATTCAGTCGTTTCCCGGCAAGCTGACACAGCTGCTGTACCGCAGGTTTAATTATTTTAAAGGCGATCCGAAGCGCGGCTTAGTATGCTTGCCTTGCGAGCTGCTGGAACGTAATGGCGATGAACTTCGCAGCTGTATTTTGCGCTATAGCGATGATTGGGGATATTCCAAAGAATTCAAAGATTGGGTTACTCAGCATAACCGTTTTCTGAACTCATTAGTCGATCGCATTGTTACGGGTTATCCCGATGCAGCGCAGGCCGAAGCTTGGTTTGGTGAATGGGGCTACTCCGATTCCATGCTGAGCACAGCAGAGCCGTATCATTTATGGGCGATTGAGACAGGACCGGAGCTGGATGAGCTGCTTCCGCTGCGCAAGGCGGGTCTGAACGTACATTATGTCGAGGATTTGAAGCCTTTCCAGCTAAGAAAGGTACGAATTTTGAATGGTGCGCACACGTTAATGACGCCGCTTGGCTTGCTGCATGATATGGAGCAGGTGCGGGAAGCGATGGAGGATACAGTGCTTGGTTCTCTGGTGAGAGCAACAGTAGAGACGGAAATTATCCCTTCACTTGCCATTTCTGAAGAGGAGCTGCACGCCTATGCACAGGATGTTTATGAACGTTTTCTTAATCCGTTCATTCGTCATCGACTTGCGGATATTGCGATGAACAGCTTAAGTAAATTTAAAGTGCGTCTGCTTCCATCCCTGCTTCATTATGCGGAAGATGGTAATATGCTGCCAACTGGGCTTATACAAGGTTTTGCTGGTTTGCTGCGGTATTACAAAGTAATACTTGGTGAGACGGGTTACGAAGGGAAAACGTTAAGCGGATTGCCGTACGTGGTGAGGGATGATGCTGGCTTGCTAGCTATCATTGCGTCTGTATGGGCGGAAGCGAAAGAGCAGAAATGGCCGCTGGAGCAGACCGTATCTAGACTGCTGCACTTGGAAAACGTGTGGGGATGTGATTTGGCGTCACTATGGCCAGAACTGGCAGCTGCGGTAAGCGCGAGCATAGAGGAAATGGAGCGAGTAGCGAATGAATAGCTGGATTCGATTGCATGAGGACGATCATGTCGTTATTGCGCTGCAGTCATTTGCAAAAGGGGATAAGCTGACGCTTGAGTCGGGGCTAGTTCTTGAGCTGCAAGATGAGGTGCCGAAGGGTCATAAGGTGCTGACGCGAGCTGCTCGCAAAGGGGAGCATGTACTCAAGTTTGGTTACTCGATTGGAGTTGCGAAGGTAGATATTGAGCCAGGCAGCTGGATTCATACCCATAACATGGGGACGGGCTTAAAAGGAGTTCTCGATTATTCGTATGAGCAGACTACGTCGCCAGCAGAAGTGAAAGCAGCATCGCGTGATGCTGATCGTACCTTTCAAGGCTTTATTCGCGAGAATGGCGATGTCGGTATACGGAATGAAATTTGGATTATTAACACGGTCGGCTGCATTAATAAAACCTGTGAGATTGTAGCAAGAAAAGCACATGCGCTTTATGAAGGACATGTGGATGGGGTGTACCATTTTGCGCATCCGTTCGGCTGCTCGCAGCTTGGCGATGATCTTGTGCACACACAGAAGCTGCTTGCCTCACTCGTAAACCATCCGAACGCAGCGGGCGTACTCGTTATCGGCTTAGGCTGTGAGAACAATCAGATTGATGCGTTCAAGCGGGCAATTGGCGAACATAGCGCGGAACGAGTAAAGTTTCTCAAGTCGCAAGAGGCAGAGGATGAGATCGAGGACGCGCTGGGACTGGTAGAAGAGCTCGTAAGTTATGCAAAACGATTCAAGCGCGAGCCGGTTTCCGTATCGAAGCTGAAGCTTGGCCTGAAATGCGGCGGCTCGGATGGCTTGTCCGGCATAACGGCGAATCCACTCGTAGGGGCGGTATCGGATCGTTTGATCGAAGCGGGCGGTACAGCTATATTGACCGAGGTGCCGGAGATGTTCGGCGCGGAGACGATATTAATGAGTCGTGCAGCAAATGAGCAGGTTTTTCACAAAATTGTTCATTTAATAAACGATTTCAAGCAATATTTTATAAAGCATGATCAAGAGATTTATGAGAATCCATCGCCCGGCAATAAGGCAGGGGGCATTAGTACATTAGAGGAAAAATCACTCGGCTGTACTCAAAAGGGCGGACACGCTATTGTAAGGGATGTTGTGCCTTATGGGGAGCGCGTTACGAGCAACGGTCTCAATTTATTAGAAGCACCTGGCAATGATCTGGTATCGGTTACGGCGTTATCAGCCGGAGGAGCGCATATCGTGCTGTTCACGACAGGACGGGGAACGCCGTTTGGCGGGCCGGTTCCAACGGTGAAGATTGCGACGAATAGTGAGCTTGCTGCCCGCAAGAAAAACTGGATCGACTTTAACGCAGGTGAGCTGCTTGAGAGCAAAAGCATGGAGACGCTGACCGATGAGCTGTGGGAGCAACTAATCAGCTTAGCTTCAGGCGAAGTGCAAACCCACAATGAGCGGAACGGGTTTAAGGAAATCGCGATTTTTAAAGACGGCGTTATTTTGTAAAAGCGGCGGCGAACGGTGATAGACGGCAATAACAGATTGATTCTCAAAATCGGAGTGGATATAAATGAAATATCGTAAACTTGGCAAGACGGGACTCGAGGTGTCAGCTCTCAGCTTTGGCGCATCCTCGCTAGGTTCTGTATTTCGAGAGACGGACGAAGCAGAAAGCATTCGTACCGTGCATACTGCGGTGGATATGGGCATTAATCTGATCGACGTTTCGCCGTATTATGGCTTAACGAAAGCGGAGACGGTTCTGGGCAAGGCGATAACTGAGATTGCGAGAGATCGGTTTATTCTGACAACGAAGGCTGGAAGGTATGGCGCGGACGAGTTCGACTTCTCGGAGCAGCGTATCATCCGCAGTGTGGATGAAAGCCTGGCTAGGCTGCAGACGGATTATATCGATATATTGTTTTTGCATGATATTGAATTTGTTCCCTTCGAGCAAGTTGCAGAGGGTGCGTTCTTAGCACTCGATAAGCTGAAACAGCAGGGTAAAATCCGATACTTGGGCGTTTCTGGACTCCCGCTTGCTGTATTTGAGAAATCGCTGGCGTATACCGAGCTCGATGCTGTACTTTCTTATTGCCATTATTCTTTAAATGATACCTCTTTGCTGGAGCTATTGCCGCTTCTGGAGCAAAAGCAGGTTGGGCTTGTTAGTGCATCGCCGCTTTCGATGGGCTTGCTTGGCAATCGCGCAGTTGCGAGCTGGCATCCTGCTGGTGAACAGATACGTGCTTTATGTGCGAAAGCCGCCGAGTATTGTGCTGCTAAGGGCGAGGATATCGCCAAGCTGGCTGTACAATTCGCTACGGCGAATGAACGAATCCCAACAACGCTGGTGAGTACAGCTAATCCGGCTAATATCCGTAAAAACATAGAATGGACGGACGAGCCGATTAATGAACATCTGCTGCGAGAGGTTCTTGCTATATTGGAGCCGATTCATAACCTTAGCTGGAAAAGTGGAAGAGAAGAATATAATACGAGAATCGACGTATAAGGGAGAGCTGCAGGGTGAGAGCAATCGTATGTGAACAAATCGATCAGCTAAGGCTGGTTGAGCAAGAGGAGCCTGTCCTGCAGCCGGGGACTGCAGTCGTTCGAATTCGGAGAATAGGCATTTGCGGAACTGACCTGCATGCATATAAAGGAAATCAACCTTTCTTCTCTTATCCACGCGTGCTGGGTCATGAGCTGGCTGGCATCGTTGAGCAGGTGGATGATCAGCAAGGTAATATAAAAGTGGACGATCAGGTTAGCATCATTCCATATATGCACTGCGGGACATGTATTGCATGCCGCAATGGGAAAACGAATTGCTGCACGGACATGAAGGTGCTAGGCGTGCATATTGATGGCGGCATGCGCGAGTTGGTTGTCGTACCGACTACGCATTTGCTCGTGACGAACGACCTGACGCTTGATCAATCGGCCGTGCTGGAGCCGCTGAGCATTGGCGCGCATGCCGTTCGCCGCGCGGAGCTTCGAGCTGGCGAAACGGTGCTCGTTATTGGCTCTGGGCCAATTGGTCTTGGTGTTATGGCTTTTGCCAAACATCGCGGTGCGCGGGTGATCGCAATGGATATTCAGGAGGAACGCCTAGCCTTTTGCAAGCAATGGGCGAAGGTGGATGAGACGGTTAATGCTCGGGAAGGCGCTGCGGCGAAAATTTCAGAATTAACAAATGGAGAGTTTCCAACTGTTGTATTCGATGCTACCGGCAGCGCAAGATCGATGAGCGATGCATTTAGTTTTGTTGCACACGGAGGCAAGCTTGTATATGTTGGCCTCGTCAAAGCAGAGCTTTCCTTCAACGATCCTGAGTTTCACAAGCGGGAGATGACGTTAATGGGAAGCCGAAATGCGACTACTGAGGACTTCTCAGCAGTTCAAGAAGCTGTGCGAAGCGGCAGCATTGATGTGGCTAGTTTCATTACGCATCGTGTGCCGTTTGCGGAAATGATCAACTACTTCGACAGCTGGCTGAAGCCAGAATCAAAGGTTATTAAAGCGATTGTGGAATTATAGCCAAGATATCGCAACTATTATAGAAAGTCCGGTCAACAGGCGCTGGTGCCTTGAGCCGGGCTTTTTACGTGTTGGTGTGCAGTGGCGATGCTGCTTGGTAATGAATGATTATAATCATTTTGTGCGTTGACAAAATGTATACCCAGAATTATGATAGGTAGCCAACTGCCAAAAAATAGGTTGCTTAAAGGGGTTTAACAAACAGAAACGAGGAGGGAACAACGATGCTAAAAACAGAAAAAGCTGCGGAAGCTGATAGGCCATCGCAGCAGATGAGCGAACAGGCTCGCAAGCAAGCGGACAAAGGAAAACAGAAGGCTGAGCTGAATGAGTCAAAAAGCTCCTACATTTGGGCGCTAAAGTTTTTGACGCCTTATAAGAAGCAAATCGCAGCTCTTGCGGTCTGCGGTACGATGGCGGTGCTCGGGGAAACATTAACGCCAAAGATGATACAATATGTTATCGATCATGTCGTAGTCAACAAGGATACCTCGCTTTTTATGATGATTTTGGGAGCTCTTGTAGCTATTAATTTGCTCATGCTTATCGCCAAAAATTATCGTAATCTATTGCAGCGGACGATAGGAGAGCTTGCCTCTCGCGATATGCAAACGGCGATTTTCAAGCATTTGCGCAAGCTCGGCTTTGCTCATTACGAGCGGCACCCTGCGGGAGAGACGCTGTCGATGTTCAACTCCGAGGTAGCTTCGGTTCAGAAAATATACCGCAATGTCCTTCCGAGCGTCATCGAAAACTTGCTTTTTATAGCAGTAGCTATTTGTTTGCTGCTCAGCATTAGCGGCTGGTTATGCCTCATCATGCTGCCAACATTCGGGCTTTATTATTTGTTTGGTCCTTATTTTGAACGGAAAGCTTCCCTTTACGGGAGAGAGTCCGGTCAATCACGAATTGCTTATAATCAATCGGTTTACGAAAGCATCTCCGGCTTGCGCGAATTTCGAGCTTTCGGCTCGCAGCCCTGGTACCATGGACGGACGCTCGGAAAACATAAAGAGTGGTCGCATGTTTACTTGCTCGCTGCTACGTATAGCTTCGGGCGAGGCAGCTTTCGGCGGTTCACATTTTATTTGGGCGCCATTGCATTATTTATTGCGGGCTACTACTCTCTCCAAAATAATTGGATTACGTTAGGCGGTTTTATCGCCTTTACCCTCTTATACATGACGACGATGTTCCGCCTCACGCTGCTCGTCACCCAGCTTACGGAACAGAAGCTTATCATCCACCAAACGATTCCGCTATATAGATTCATGCACAAAGAAATTGAGATTGATGATCCGGCCGATCCGATCGCTCTTGAAGAGGTTCGCGGCGGACTTACGTTCGAGGATGTTTACTTTCAGTATCCGGAGCAGCCTCCTGTTATTAACGGATTCTCGCTCACCATCAAGCCTGGAGAGAAGGTCGCCTTTGTAGGGGCAAGCGGCAACGGCAAGACTACGATGTTTAAAATGATTGGGCGTTTTTACGATCCGACTGCCGGCATGATTAAGCTGGATGGTGTTCCAATTCAGGAAATGACGCTAGAGCGTTTGAGAGAGTCGATCGGTTATGTATTCCAAGAAACCTATCTGTTCGGATCTTCTGTCAAAGAGAATATTCGATTCGGGAAACCAGAAGCAAGCGACGAAGAAGTGGTTGCAGCCGCCAAAGCTGCATATGCGCATGATTTCATTATGCAGCTGCCCGAAGGCTACGATACGCTCGTTGGCGAGCGAGGCATGAAGCTCTCTGGCGGACAGAAGCAGCGAGTATCGATTGCGCGGATGTTTGTGAAGCAGCCAGCTATTATTTTGCTCGATGAGGCGACCTCGTCTCTAGATAATGTAAGTGAATATGAAGTGCAGCGAGCGCTTGATGAAGTACTGGTTAACCGTACGACGATTGCGATTGCACACAGGCTGTCGACAGTGAAGCATTTTGATAAAATCGTTGTCATTCACGAGGGCCGCGTTGCGGAGGCAGGAAGCTATGAAGAGCTGATTGCACGCAAAGGGCTGCTGTATGAACTGGAAATCGGGCAATCCGAAGCAGCGGAAGAGAGGGTGGCACATGAAGTATCTTAAAATCTTTTGGTCGAACTCCGTCATGCTGAGAGGCACTTATCTCATTGTGCTGCTCTATCTCGCGCTGGAGTCTGTATCCAATTATACGATTGTATATGTTCAAAAAATATTAATTGATGACGTGTTTACGGAAGGCAAGTATGAGCTGATGCCGATTGTCATCTCCATATTCGCGCTTGCAGGTCTCATCTACTCGCTAATGTTTACGATGACGAGCCGAAGTCTCGTTCGCAATGAGTTTGCAGTCAGCCGCTCTTTGCTCTCCCGAATGCTGAAGCGGCTTGAAGGTGTTCCAGTCGAACGGTTCCAAAATGAGCGAACCGGCAAATACGTATATTCGTTCACGCAGGATCTGTTCGTCTCGGCTAGCGTGATGGGCTGGCAGATTCCGCGCGGTATACAGGAGACGTTAAACCTTTGCATATTGATGACGATCATTGGCATTTCCAGCCCTATTTTGCTGCTTATGATTGTGGGGCTTTGTACCATTTACGTTCTTATTGGCTTTTACTTCACCCCCAAGCTAAAGGAGCAAGCCAAAAAAGTGGCGGAGAAACGTACGGCGCTGCTCATACAAATTGAAGAGGGAGTAGCCTCTACACGAGAAGTGGTTGCTTATCACCGATTGAAGTGGGAAATGAAGCTTTACGATAAAATGTTTGCGGAATACTTTGAGCAGGTAATGGCTGAAGGAAAACTCGTAAATCGGCAAATTCGCTACAGCGACCCGATGAAATGGGGCATTGGCATTCTTGTGCTTGGCTACTGCGGTATGCAGCTTATTCATGAACAAATGTCGATCGGAACGTTCGTCATCTTGTTTCAGTTTTCTACGCAAATGTCGGATTCCTTCTATAATCTATTTCAATTTATTATGGGCATGTCGTCGCAGCTTGCTAACGTGGACAGGGTTCAGCGTATTTTGGAGATGGAGCAGCAAGATAAGGGTCAAAAGAGTATAGCGGGACCGATTGAGCAGTTGTCCTTTAAAGATACGAGCTTTCGCTATTCACCAGAGCTGCCGGAGGTCATTCGCAGATTTTCGGCTGATCTGCCGATCGGAAGCAAAATTGCTTTTGTAGGGACGAGCGGGGGAGGCAAATCAACCATTGCTCAGCTATTGGTTCGTTTCTTTGATGCGCCGAAGGGGACTTTTAAGCTGAACGATATGGACGCCCAAATCTTCAACCGCGAGCAGTGGGCGAGTAAGGTGTCTGTTGTATTCCAAGACCCGTATATGTTCTCTGATACCATTCGTGAAAACCTGATGTTAGGCAGAGACGAGGTAACCGAAGCGGATGTGGAGGAAGCTTGCCGTATCGCCCAGATTCATGATTTTATTCTGGGGCTGCCTGACGGTTATGACACGAATATTGGAGAGAGGGGCATCAAGCTATCCGGTGGACAGCGTCAACGTATTGCCATTGCACGGGCAATTGTCAGTGATCCGGAAGTTTTGGTGCTGGACGAAGCGACGTCAGCGCTCGATCTAGAGACAGAGCGTCAGCTGCTGGCTGGCCTAGAAGCAAGACGGAAGGGGCTGACAACAATTATGATCGCACATAGGTTGTCCACTATCGAGAATGCAGACGTGATCTTCGTTATGGATCAAGGATCGTTAGCCGAGACCGGCACCCATAAAGAGCTTCTCGCCACAGGCAAGGTGTATCAACAGCTGCTCATGGCGCAGCATTAGATGCAATTTATGAAGCAGCATGTAAGTTAGGCTGTTATGGAGATAGAGCTGGAATCTAGATTTAGATTTCAGCTCTATTTTTAATATGTTTTTACTTTTGAGGTTCATTGACGAGATGAGCTGCTTGAATAAGACTAGTTTTTAGTTCTATTCGCGCCGAAATGGTGTTTTTGGTGAGAATAGAGCTAGTTTCTAGCTCTATTTCTGATCGGTTCACGCTTTAGAGGTGTTTTAACAAGTCGAGCTGCTTGAATAAGACTAGTTTTTAGTTCTAATTGCGCTGAAATGGTAATTTTGGTAAGAATAGAGCTAGTTTCTAGCTCTATTTCTAATCAGTTCGCACTTTAGAGGTGTTTTGTCGAGCCGAGCAGCATGGATAAGACTAGTTTTTAGTTCTATTTGCGCTGGATTGGTGATTTTGGTGAGAATAGAGCTAGTTTCTAGCTCTATTTCTGATCAGTTCACGCTTTAGAGGTGTTTTGACAAGTCGAGCTGCTTGAATAAGACTAGTTTTTAGTTCTAWTTGCGCTGRAWTGGTRATTTTGGTRAGAATAGAGCTAGTTTCTAGCTCTATTTCTGATCRGTTCACRCTTTAGAGGTACTTTGATGAGATGAGCTGCTTAGTTAAGACTAAATTCTAGCTCTATTTGCGCCGAAATGGTGATTTTGGTGAGAATAGAGCTAGTTTCTAGCTCTATTTCTGATGATTTCACGCTTTGGAGGTACTTTGACGAGCAGAGCAGCAAGTATAAGACTAGTTTTTAGTTCTATTTGCGCTGAAATAGTGGATTTGGTGAGAATAGAGCTAGTTTCTAGCTCTATTTCTGATCAATTCACGCTTTGGAGGTACTTTGACGAGCAGAGCAGCAAGTATAAGACTAGTTTTTAGTTCTATTTGCGCTGAAATAGTGGATTTGGTGAAAATAGAGCTATATTCTAGCTCTATTTCTGATCAGTTCACACTTTAGAGGCACATTGGCGAGATGAGCTGCTTGAATAAGACTAGATACTAGCTCTATCTGCACAGAAATAGTGAATTTGGTAAGAATAGCCCTACAAACCGCTAATTAGCTTCCCCGGACGGAGCATATCCATGTTCACCAACCCGTCACACCTCTGAGCTGTATAGAAATGTCCATCCCCCAAAACAGGAAAGTCCATTCCGATCATCTGAAAATCGTGTAACATAGTGAATGTTGCTGATAATGGTTATCATTGAGTGATGATAAGCGGAGGCAATGTATTTTTTTGATAATTAATGAGAATGATTATCTCTGATAATATTCGTGATGATTCGAGGATTGAGTATGAAGCTATGGTATCTTTTTGTCGTGCTTATTGTATTATCGATTACTTCTTTATTTATCGGAGTAAAAGACATCTCGCCGCTAGACTTGTTCAGTCTGACGGATGAGCAGCTTCAGGTTCTCACCATCAGCCGTTTTCCTAGGCTTATCAGTATTATTATTGCCGGCGTCGGCATGAGCGTTACTGGTTTGATTATGCAACAGCTAAGCCGCAACAAATTTGTATCGCCAACGACCGGCGGAACGGATGATTCCGCTAGACTCGGTATACTCGTTGCCTTAATGGTATTCCCATCGGCGAGTGCGCTTGAGAAAATGCTGATCGCGTTTGCTTTTGCACTCGCAGGAACCTATCTGTTCATGAAAATTCTCGATCGTCTGAAATTTAAAGATACGATATTCATTCCGCTGGTAGGATTGATGTTCGGTAACATCATCAGCTCTGTTACAACATTTTTTGCCTATAAAAATGATCTTATTCAAAACATCTCAGCTTGGCTGCAAGGCAGCTTCTCGCTTGTAATGAGCGGACGTTACGAGCTGCTGTATGTAAGCCTGCCGCTGCTCGTAGTAGCTTATCTCTACGCGAACAAGTTTACCATTGCAGGTCTTGGTGAAGAGTTTTCAACCAATTTGGGAATGAATCATAAGCTTGTCGTTAACATCGGGCTTGTAATTGTAGCTCTTGTATCGGTTATCGTCATTTTGACCGTCGGTACGCTGCCTTTCCTTGGCCTCATTATTCCGAATATCGTGACGCTTTATATGGGCGACAATTTGAAGAAAAACCTGTCGCACACGGCGGTGCTTGGAGCCATATTCGTACTGGTGTGCGATGTGCTTGGCCGCCTAATTATTTTTCCGTATGAAATTCCAATCGGACTCACGATCGGCGTTGTCGGAAGCATTATTTTTCTTTACTTGTTGATGAGGAGAAAGGCATATGAAGCTTAAACTAAGTTTGCTTGCGGTGCTTGGCGTCGCATTAATTGCCGTATTTTTGTTCATCGATCTTGGGACCCATTGGGATTATGCACTGCCAAGAAGATTGAAGAAGGTACTGGCGATTGTCGTAACCGGGGGCGCTATTGCTTACTCCACTATGATTTTTCAGACCATTACGAACAACCGTATTTTGACGCCGAGCATTATCGGGCTGGATTCCCTTTATATGCTGATTCAAACCTTCGTCGTTTTTACCTTTGGATCGATGAGTCTGCCAAGCACAAACAAGCATCTTAATTTTTTTATTACGATAGCGGCAATGATAGCATTCGCCCTGCTGCTCTATAAGTTTCTATTCAAAAAGGAAGGCAGAAATCTTTATTTCCTTCTATTAATAGGGCTAGTGATGGGCACATTGTTCGGGAGCATGTCGACGTTCATGCAGGTTCTTATTGATCCGAATGAATTTCTAATTGTACAGGGGAAAATGTTCGCGAGCTTCAATAACGTCAACACGGATCTGCTTATCATTTCAATCATCATCGTCGCTCTTGTAGCTATTTACGGCATGCGGCTAAGCAAATATTTTGACGTGTTGTCGCTGGGCAAGGAGCATGCAGTCAATCTTGGCATTCCTTATGATTATGTTGTCAAAAGAGTGCTCGTCATCGTCGCCATTCTGATCGCTGTATCCACGGCTTTAGTTGGCCCGATTACCTTCCTTGGACTGCTCGTTGTCAACGTAGCCTATCAGTTCATGAAGACCTATCGGCATAGCTATCTCATTCCAGGAGCGATACTCATCAGCATCATTTCACTCGTTGGCGGTCAACTGCTCGTAGAGCATGTGTTCACGTTTGAAACGACGATTAGCGTCATTATTAACTTCATCGGCGGAGCGTACTTTTTATATTTGCTGCTAAGGGAGAAGAAAGCATGATAGAGGTTAAAAATGTTTCCAAATCATATGGCGGCAAGCCGGTGATCGAGGATGTATCGATTCGGATTTCAAAGGGAAAGGTCACTTCGTTTATCGGACCGAACGGTGCAGGCAAGAGTACGCTTCTCTCTATGATTAGCCGTTTGTTAGCCAAGGACAGCGGTCAAGTGTTAATTGAGGGGAAGGAAGTAAGTAGCTGGAAAAGTGCTGATCTTGCCAAAAAAATATCGATCTTAAAGCAGTCGAATCATATTAATCTTCGTTTAACGGTTCGAGAGCTCGTCAGCTTCGGCAGGTTCCCTTATTCACAAGGCAAGCTGACAAAGGAAGATTGGCAGCAAGTAGATGAAGCCATTGCTTATATGGATCTTGTTGATTTGCAAGCCAAGTATCTTGATGAACTGAGCGGTGGACAAAACCAGCGTGCATTTATTGCGATGGTTATCGCTCAGAACACCGAATACATATTGCTGGATGAACCGCTCAACAACTTGGATATGAAGCACTCCGTCCAAATTATGAAGGTGCTGCGGCGGCTCGTTGAGGAGCTTGGCAAAACGGTCGTGCTCGTTATTCACGATATCAATTTCGCTTCTTGCTACTCCGATTATATCGTGGCGTTGAAGGATGGAAAGGTCGTCAAGGAAGGTTCAACCGAGACGATCATCGACAACGCCGTGCTTCAAGACATCTATGACATGGACATACCGATTGAACTCATAAACGGAAATCGTATCGGCGTCTATTTTAAGTAGTCATGCAAGATTTACCTACTTCCGGTTTTCAAGTTTTTCAATATAAAAAAATTGATTTAGGGGTGAATGTTTTGAAAAAATCTATACCTGTATTGGCTATTTTAGTCATTCTAAGCTTGGTGCTTGCAGCATGCGGCGCAAATAACAACGGAAATAAAGGCGCTAACAGCGCTACGAACACACCAGCATCTGAAACACCTGCAACAGATGCACCTACAGAAATTACAGTTAAACATCAGCTTGGCGAAACCGTTGTCCCTGTTAATCCTAGCAAGGTTGTCGTATTTGACTATGGTACTCTCGATACACTAGACAAGCTAGGTGTAGAGGTTGCTTCACTTCCGCAAGCTAGCGTTCCTGCATACCTTGAAAAATTTAAAGATGCAAAATACGTAAACGCAGGCAGCTTGAAAGAGCCGGACTTTGAGAAAATCAATGAAACTGCACCTGACTTGATCATTATTTCAGGTCGTCAACAGGATGCTTACGAAGAGCTTACGAAGATCGCTCCTACGATTTTTATGGGTGTGGACAATAAAAACTTCATGGAGTCCTTTACGACTAACGTGAAAACACTGGCTCAAATCTTCTCTAAAGAAGCTGAAGCAGATACAGAGCTAGCAGCAATTAATGATTCCATTAAAGCATTGAATGAAAAAGCAACAGCTTCTGGAAAAAATGGCCTTATTATTTTGGCAAACGAAGGTGCAATCAGCGCATATGGCAAAGCATCGCGTTTCGGTATCATTCATGATGTGTTTGGCATACCGGCTGTAGATGAGAACATTAAAGTTTCAACGCACGGCGACCCTGTAACGTTCGAATATGTAGCAGAGAAGGATGCTGATTACTTATTCGTAGTTGACCGCAATGCAGTGACAGAGGGATCAGGGGATGCACATTCCTCCGTTGAGAATGCTTTGGTGAAAAACACTAAAGCGTACAAAGAAGGAAATATCGTATATCTTAATCCAGACTTCTGGTACCTTTCCGGCGGCGGACTTATCTCTGTAGCGGAAATGGTTAAAGAAATTGACGCAGCGATAAAATAATACAGCAAGCATAGATGGACTATGAAGGCTGGTGCCTGCTTCCGCAACTGCGGCAGTAGTTGAACTGCACCCCGTCAAGTAGACAATATTAATAATAAAACCTGTTAAACGGCCTTAGTCCTAAACTCCATTGGACTGAGGCCGTTTAGTTTTGCCTGTAATCGTTCGTTATTGTAAAAGTGGATGTAGGCTTCAATGTCCCGTTCAAG
>NZ_JBFREL010000032.1:0-68372 GCF_052114265.1 Paenibacillus sp. MCAF9 | reverse complement strand
CCCACGTGTTACTCACCCGTCCGCCGCTAAGTATCAGAGGTGCAAGCACCTCATCAACTCCGCTCGACTTGCATGTATTAGGCACGCCGCCAGCGTTCGTCCTGAGCCAGGATCAAACTCTCCAAATTGGTGTTTGAAATGCTCATTACATTTTATCGCTTTTTTCGCTTATCCCGAAGGATTTGCGAGGCAGTTATTACTCGTTGTTCAGTTTTCAAAGAACAATTCATTCTTTCGTGTCAACCGCGTGTGTCTCAGCGGCGACAAGAAATAATATATCACAGGGGCCCAATTAAATGCAACCCCTTTTTCAAAAAAAGTTTTAAAACCTATTTTTATCGATAAGAACGCGCATTTAATGCATAACGCGATAGCTCTTTCGGGGAGGCAATACGTGCGTACATACGGAAGATGATCTTATATCTTCTGGTTATCGCTTGCTTAATATCACCATCTAATCTTGAATCATTCAAGTCGAGCAGCATTTCATCCAGCTCTTTGCGAAGGACGTAGTCAAGTTCTTTGCATTCTTTATCGTTGAATAGTATTCCGAGCATAGCCGTGAGTGACCTCCTTAAGTTGAAAAGCGCAACTTGATCGTCCTTTAACGAACAAAAAAGCAACGTCTCACGCAAATGCGTTTCGACACTGCTTTACTGTTATGCTCAAATATTGGAAAAATTATTACATCTGCAACAACCATAATGTAATTGTACTTTCAATTACCGCTGCAATAAGCAGTGTAATCGTCAAAATAACCATGACAGGAACGGTACGAACAACGAAGCTTTCAAGCTCTCGGCTTATATTCCCAGTCTTAGATCTTGCAAATACAAGAGATCCGACCGCTTTGAAGATAAGTACTCCAAAACGCATGCCATAAGCACATGCAATAATAATCGCGGGAATTTCCAGTATTCCGTGCGGCAGCAAACCTTTAACAATAAGCTCCATCACATACCCGCCGCCATGAAGCTCAGCTGTCGTTTTCAGTAAATAACCGATCATCATTCCATTTACAACTAAGAAAAAGAATGGCAATACCCCAAACAAAGCACCTAAGTACATAACCAGTATTGATTTGACCGCATTATTCAAAAAAATAAAGATCATCATCGTTAACGTTGGATTTTTGGAATCATCGATCATTTCAGCAAGCTGTCCTAGCCCCTTCAGCTGTTCATCAAGAAAAGCTCTGAACGCCGGGTTCGTGCCTCCGATAACCATTCCTGCTAAAAATAATATGGATCCAAACGCTATATAGGGATTCATTTGCTTAAAATGCTCCCAAATCAAACGCCATTTAAACATTTTATCCCCTCCGCAGCTTGTAAGTTCGCAAGATGGATGAATATCTCTGTAGTACGAGCATAGATTGTACTACAAGCGTAAACGACGGCAGCCTTCGTTGGAGGCAAATACTCGTTTCGCAATTAAGGATAAGTGAAGTATAAAGGTCGGATTTATACTTTCTTATCTTTGTACAAGCTTCCATTAGAGAGGAGTGCCCTTCCCAATGAACGTTTTTTATGTTCTGAATGGCCGAAAGTTGAAAAGGTATTTCTTAATTGCTATCGCTGTCGTATTTTCCATTGGCATCATTTATGCCGAACGTGACAACATCACCGTCTTTGCTCCGCAGCAGCCAGCTGCAATCTACAGCGTACCCACTGACAAAAAGGTTGTTGCTCTTACCTTTGACATTAGTTGGGGCGATAAACGCACGGAACCCATTCTTAATGTGCTAAAAGAGAAAAACATTAAGCAGGCTACGTTCTTCTTATCTTCACCATGGAGCCAGTCCCATCCCGAGATCGTCAGAAAGATTCAAGAGGCTGGTTATGAAATAGGCAGCCATGGCCACAAACATGATAATTACAGCAAGCTTAGCGATGAAGAAATTCGCAAACAAATTACGACTGCACACACCATTCTATCCGACGTAACGGGAAAACAACCGAAATTGATCCGACTTCCTAACGGAGATTTTGACAAGCGGGTACTGCGCATTGCTGAAGAGCTGCAATATAAGGTAATTCAGTGGGATACGGATTCACTCGACTGGATGAACATCGGCACCGACAAAATTATTAATCGGGTCGTTACGCGTGCTCATCCTGGCGACATCATTTTGTTCCATGCGAGTGATTCCGTAAAGCAGACACATGAGGCGCTTCCGATCGTTATTGATCAGCTGCGTGAAAAAGGCTATGAGTTTGTTACGGTAACCGACCTCATCACACAAACTGAGGTTGACGGCAAAGCGGTGCAGGACAAGACATCCTCTACATTCCCGCAAATTAATGCTGCTGAACTAGAATATTAAGTTAAACGACCGGCTTCGCAGCAATCGCTGCTGAGTCGGTTGTTTGTTTTTTGACCAAACGGTGCATCATCATAATTTGGTATGCATTGCAGACGAATAAAGGAACCATCATAAATACAATAGCAGATACGTTCGTTTCACCCTGCAGCGCAGGCCAAGACTCAATGAATGTAATAAAGAACATCAAAAACATGGTTGGCACAAAAGCGGTTTTGTTCGTTTGCTTAACCTTGAACCATGATACTACAACAGAAAATAGAAGCAGGGTAAGCGGCAATGTCCAGAAAAACCAGTTGTTCAGGCGCTGCTCATACAACATATACCCCAGCCCTATTGCTGCGAATATCGTCGTATAGCCTTGCAGTGCATTCCATAAATATTTTTTGCCGAATACGCTAAGAGCGATATAGTTTAACGTTAAATAAGCGAAAAAGCCCATTTGGCTAAATGCTCCAATCATTAAACCGACCAAACCCATCATTAATGCATTAAAGCCGACAGCTTTAAAGCCTAAGAACCCAAACTCCGGATCTACCCAAGCCATCAACGCACCGGTAATTACGCAGGCAAGCCCGCCTACTACCATGCCGCTCCAAAATAAAAAGAACCACTTTTTTAAATTCACGTTCATTATCCTCCTGTTATCCACATTACCCTTTATTTTACCACGTTCACAATAAAAAGCTAAAGTCTGTCCATGATAATCCGGTGAACTTTGTACATAATAACTATACGATCCATCACTTTTCGAACGATTTGTTTATCCAAACGGTATGCAGCAGCAATGACATAGGAAGGAGCTTGCGAATCATGCGTAAGAGCTTTGCTTTATTTTCGGTTATTTCAGCCATGTTATTTGTTTTATCAGGCTGTGGCGCCGAGTCCTCTGGAGGTAGTAATGAACAGGTCAGCTACAAGGATTTGAAAACGATGGTTATTGATATCCTCAAAACGGAGGATGCGCAAAAAGCGCTGCAGGAGTCATCACAGCAAATTTCCGGTTATAGTGGCCAAACCTCTAAGCTGCTGTCTGTGCAGGATCAGGAGGAGGTTCGCTTAGCGGTTAAGGATGTCCTTATTTCTCCTCAGTACGACAAGGTAATCAAAAAGCTTATGGTTGATCCACGTTTCGCGGGGGAATTTGCCAAATCCGTTAATAAGCAAAATAAACAAATCCATAAAGAACTAATAAAGGACCCCTCCTATCAAGCTGATTTAATTAAGGTGCTTAAAAACCCAGAAATGGACAAGATGATTCTTGAGGTGCTGCAAAGTACGCAATACCGCAAGGAAGTGATGTCCCTTATGCAGGATGCGATGCAAAATCCATTGTTTCGACTTGAAGTGCTTGATCTGATGAAAAAAGCGGTACAAGAAGAGCTTAAACCAAGTCCAGAC
This sequence comes from Paenibacillus sp. MCAF9, assembly GCF_052114265.1. Taxonomy (NCBI): domain Bacteria; kingdom Bacillati; phylum Bacillota; class Bacilli; order Caryophanales; family Paenibacillaceae; genus Paenibacillus; species Paenibacillus sp. MCAF9. Next base: position 64,648 of record NZ_JBFREL010000032.1, on the reverse strand, counting down.
CAGAAAGTAGATAAAAAGAAAGAAGAATCAGGCGGTGAGCAAAAGTCTGATGAAGAAGGTGGCGGCGGCGGAGACGATTCAGGCGGTGGAGATGAACAAGGCGGCGATTCGGCTATGTAGCGGTAGAGGTATTGTTTTCATCGCATAAAATGAATTCAAAAAAGCCCGAACAGGTTGTCCGCATGGCAGCAATGATTAGCTGCCTTAGACAATGGTTCGGGCTTTTGTTATTCGACTATTTACCGCATTTCGCTAATACGCTGTCTGCAAGCTCCAAGTACATCTTCCCTGTTTCAGTATCGGCTTTGTATACCGACGGTGCAAAGTCAGGCTCAGATACATGATTGTCTGGCGCCCCCAATGGAATTTGAGCAAGCAGATCTGAATGAAGCGTCTCTGCGAGGCGTGCGCCGCCACCGCGGCCAAATACATATTCTCTCTCGCCGGTAACTTTAGATTCGAAATAGGACATATTCTCAACGATTCCAATGATTTCGTGTTCCGTCTTAATCGCCATTGCGCCTGCCCTAGCTGCAACGAATGCTGCTGTAGCATGCGGGGTAGTTACGATAATTTCTTTGCTTTGCGGAATAATCTGATGAACATCAAGCGCTACATCTCCCGTACCCGGCGGAAGGTCTAGCAGCAGGTAGTCAAGCTCGCCCCATTCAATCTCTTGGAAGAAGTTGCGCAGCATTTTGCCAAGCATCGGCCCGCGCCACACGATTGGGCTGTTGTCCTCTACGAAGAAGCCCATGGACATCACCTTAACGCCAAACTTCTCAATAGGGATGACCCGTTCATTCACAACATCCGGGCGCTCTTCGATCCCCATCATATCCGGCACGCTGAAGCCGTAGATATCCGCATCGATGATGCCGACGCGCTTGCCCCTGCGGGCTAAAGCGACCGCCAAGTTGACGGTCACTGTCGATTTGCCGACGCCGCCCTTGCCACTCGCGACGGCGATGAACTGCACCCCGCTGGCAGGATCCAGCAGCGGGTTAGCTAAGCCGGCCCCGTGCCCCTGAACGGGCGCTGGGCCGCTAGAATTGCCAGCACCGGCGCTAGCCGCAGCCGGTGCTGCAGCTGCCGCTGGCGGCGGCGTAGACACGCCTGCGCCTGCGGCAGGCGCTGCCTCGGCCCGAAACCGGAAATGCACGGTTTCGGCGCCCAGGCGCGCCAGCGCCTCGCGGAGCGAGGCTTCCAGCGCGGGCTCCATTGCCGCGCCAGACCCAAGGACCGTCATCGAAACTTGACGGTCCCGAACCATTACATCGCGGATGGTAACCCCATCCGCTTTATGCTGTGCCGTCACGATTTCGACGGCCTCTATAACTTGCTCTCGTGTCAACATAGGCTCAGTCCCACCTTTATATAATTAAAACTATATAATAGTTAGTATAACACAGTAAGCCCATGAACCAAGTCATAGGGTGCAGCTTTGCTTCATTTTCGGCGAAAGGTTTCTTACTTGTCGGTTACCTCATCTTGCAGCACGCTGCCGCTCAGCTTCTCCCCTGCAGTATATCTTAGAATACCCTCATAGATGGAGGCAGCTACCGATCTTTGGTACTCCGTATCCGCAAGCCGCTGTGATTCTCCGGGGTTAGATAGAAAGCCCACCTCAACGAGTACCGTCGGGATATTCTCGATTGCCTTCAGCACATAAACATCCTTTACGGTAGCGGCAACTCTTGTCGTATTTCCTAAATTGCGTTTAATCTCATCTTGTATGAAGGTTGCGAGAATCCGATTGTCTGGGTGATTGTCCGGATGAAAAAAGGTTTGTGCACCCGTCCACTTAGCTGAAGGGATACTGTTCATATGTATGCTTATGACTGCGGCCGGGTTGCTGCTTTTAATAAGGGACACTCGCTTCTTTAAATCCTCTGTCTTGCGCTTGCTGTAGGCTCTTGAGTCCCCTGTAGCAAGATCGTAATCCCCTTCCCTTGTCATAACGACGACCGCTCCAGCCTGCTGCAAATAATCGCGCAAATACAGCGCAATCGCTAAGTTTAAATCCTTTTCGATAATGCCCTGCTTACTGACCGCACCGCCATCAGCCCCGCCATGCCCGGCATCAATGGCTATAGTCTTGCCCGACAAAGGCAGCGTCCAATAAGACCATGCTTTTTTTGAAGGCATCGATTGTGTAAGCAGTATGCCCGTTAGTGCAATAACCAGCAATCCGATACTGATGCGAATTAAGCCTTTATACGTCAACCAAATGACAACATGCCGATCAATTCGGCGCATAAAAAAACCACCCCGTTTTCCATCAAATGAATATACAGCAGCAAGCAGCTTAATCAAGCCAAATGCACACATTCATTTATATGGGACGAGATGGTCGTTTATGAGACAAACCTTAAGTTATTCGGTTAATTAAACTACTGGCTGCTCAGACATGCCTTCAATCAGTATTTTAGCAACCTCAGGACGGGAAAACTCAGGCGGCGGGCAAATGCCATCGCGCAGCAATGCGCGTACCTTCGTACCCGAAAGCGTCAAATGATGCTCCTTGTCATGAGGGCAAGTTTTTGATGTAGCCATGTTGCCGCATTCTTTGCAGAAGAAGCTGTGCTCGAAATAAAGTGGAGTAATGCCTAGATCCTCTACTGGAATCGTTTTGAGCAGATCCTGTGCTTCGTATGTTCCATAGTAGTCGCCTACACCGGCATGATCGCGTCCAACAATAAAATGCGAGCAGCCATAGTTTTTACGAACAAGAGCATGGAAGATCGCCTCACGAGGTCCTGCGTAACGCATAGCTGCCGGGAATACGCCAAGGAATACACGATCCTTCGGATAATAGTTGTCAAGCAGTGCGAGATAGCTCTTCATCCGTACATTCGCAGGAACATCGTCCGATTTCGTTTCACCAACGAGCGGATTGAGGAAAAGCGCATCTACGATTTCCATTGCTGTTTTTTGAATGTATTCATGCGCGCGGTGAACCGGATTGCGAGTTTGGAAGCCAACAACGGTTTTCCAGCCCTTTTCTGCAAATAAACGACGCGTCTCCGCTGGGTCAAAATAAAACTCGTTAAACTTCTCAGGCTGCGGACGGTTCAGCACCGTAATTTCTCCGCCTACATTTATGGAAGAGCGTTCGAACAGCTTTTGGACACCTGGGTGCTCCAAATCATCAGTCTTGAACACATTCACTGCTTCTACTTTATGGTCAACCGAGTAAATGCTATCAATGCTGATAATTGCGTATGTTACGCCATCTTCACCGACTAGCGCTGCACGTTCCCCTGTGGACAACTCTGCTGCCTTCGCTTCTTCTACAGCAAGTGTAATAGGAATGCTCCATACCGTGCCATTTGCTAGACGCATGTCTTTCACAACGGACTGGTAATCAGCTTCGTTCAAAAAACCAGTAAGTGGGGAAAATGCACCAACTGCGATCAAATCAAGGTCAGATATAGCCCAAGTGTTGATCGTAATCGATTTAAGGGTAGCAGCTTCAGCTAGTAATGCATCACGTTGTTCGCCCGTAGCGACACGGTTAACGAGTACGCCGCCGTGCGGTAGAATTTGACTCATTGATATTGCTCCTCCTCGAGAGTGCTTATTTATGCAATCCGCATTCTGTTTTTTCTTGACCCGACCAGCGTCCAGCGCGTGGATCTTCACCAGGCATTACTTTGCGCGTGCACTGCTCGCAGCCGATGCTCGGGTAGTTTTGATCATGCAACGGGTTGTAAATAACATCATTCTCGCGAATATAGTTCCATACGTCCTCGGATGTCCAGTGAGCGATTGGATTAAATTTAACGAGCCCGAATTTTGTGTCATACTCAATTTTTTTGGAATTCGCACGAGTAGGTGCTTGATCGCGGCGAATACCCGTAATCCAAGCATCATATTTCGAAAGAATTTGGGTTAATGGTTTAACTTTACGAATGTTGCAGCATGCGTTCGCATCGGATTTCCAAAGCTCTTCGCCAAACTGAGCAGCTTGCTCCTCAGGTGTAATTTCAGGCTTTACTTCTACGAATGGAATGCCTGGGTAGCGCTTAGCCATCAAATCACGAGTCTCATACGTCTCTTTGAAATGGTAATCCGTATCTAAATAGAAAATGTCCGTTTTCGGGCTAATTTTCTGCAGCATATCAACAAGCACAACATCTTCAGCACCAAAGCTGCATGCAAACGTAATATTTGGGAAAGTTTCTACCGCAAACGCAATAATTTCTTCCGGTGTTGCGTTTTCGAGCTCAACTTCCTTTTGTTTGATAAGCGCTTCTTTTTCAAAAAGGTTCATTTTTTTTGCCCTCCGTTTTTAATTCCTAGTAAATTGCTCTGTATAAAAATTATACGTCCAAAAAGTGAAATGTTCAATATAAGTTTTAACCAAAATGAAATAAAGTTTGAAATTTTATTGGACGCACCAAAAAACACCTTATGCATCTTCCGATCAGCAAAGGTGTTTTTAAGGGAATAGCAGTAAAATAGTCTAAATTGGTTGTAGCTTTTCTTCTTAAAACAAAAAAATGCCCTCTCTGGCAAGCAGAGAAGACATTTTGAAGTATTAACGTTTCGAGAATTGTGGAGCGCGACGAGCCGCTTTAAGACCGTATTTTTTACGCTCTTTCATACGCGGATCACGAGTTAGGAAGCCAGCACGTTTTAGAGCCGGACGGAATTCAGGGTCTGCTTTAAGCAAAGCACGTGAAATACCGTGACGGATAGCGCCTGCTTGACCGGACATACCGCCGCCGTTAGCAATTACTAGTACATCGTAGTTAGACAATGTGTCAGTAAGGTTAAGCGGTTGTTTTACGATCAGCTTCAATGTTTCTAGACCAAAATATTCATTAAGGTCGCGTTTGTTAATAATGATTCGTCCTTCACCCGGCACAAGACGTACACGTGCAACAGAGTGTTTACGACGACCGGTTCCATAGTATTGCACTTGAGCCATGAAACTTGTCCTCCTCTTTATTACCCGCGAAGTTCGTAAACTTCAGGGTTTTGTGCTTGATGCGGATGTTCAGCACCTGCGTATACTTTAAGTTTAAGCTTCATTTTGTTACCAAGACGGTTCTTAGGCAACATGCCGTGTACAGCCAGTTCGATTACGCGTTCTGGCTTGTTTTTAATCATCTCTTGAGCCGGAGTGGATTTCAATCCGCCGGAGTACATGGAGTGACTGTAGTAAATTTTATCTGACATTTTCTTACCTGTCAGATGGATTTTTTCAGCGTTGATAACAACAACGAAATCGCCTGTATCAACATGTGGCGTAAATGTCGGTTTGTGTTTGCCGCGGATCAGGGCAGCAACTTCACTCGCCAAGCGGCCTAGCGTTTTGCCTTCCGCATCGACGACGAACCATTTACGATCAACTTCAGTTGATTTAGCCATATAAGTGGTACGCATGGATGATCCTCCTTAATTTCATACATTAATCGTTTTTATAACAACGTAAACGTTGATTTGTTTGTTCATTGTTGATAGCCAAGTTTGTGACAATCTCAGTCGGGGCTGTGGGTTAGCCACTTCGAAAGCACAAGTTATATTCTACTATAAAGAATAAGTAAGTGCAAGTAATTTATAGTGATTTATCCCTGTATTTCGCTGGAATATTCAACATCCATCAACATCAATCCATGCGGCATTGCCGTAGGACCAGCAAGCGAACGATTTCGCCCCTCAAGGATGTTTTTGATCTCCGATGAAGCCATCTTCCCTTCGCCAACCCATAATAAAGTTCCCATAATGACTCGAACCATATTGTACAGAAAACCATTGCCTGTCACGTACATATGCACGATTGGGCCTTCCTGAACAAAATCTGCTTCATAGATTGTACGAATATGATGAGGCTTGGTTGAATGTATTGATGTGAAGGAAGTAAAGTCATGTTTACCTACTAGGTAGCTGAGACCTTCCCGCATCGCATCCACATCAAGCGGCGTCGGATGATGAAAGCGATATTGTCGGCCAAATACATCAGGAAACTTACCAGTATCAATCGTATAGCGATACGTTTTGCGCTTAGCGGATCTTCTTGCATGAAAATGTTCTGGCACATCGAATGCTTCAATAATGACGATATCCTTCGGCAACCGCGTATTAAGCGCAATCGCCCATCTCTCTGTCGGAATCGTAGATTCCGTATAGAAATTGAATATTTGTCCCCGCGCATGCACTCCCGCATCTGTGCGACCCGAGCCAATAATAATGGTCGTCTCGCCCGTCAGCTTCTTTATGGCCTTCTCTATTTCACCCTGAACCGTTCTGCCGTAAGGCTGCGTCTGAAAACCGTTGAAGCCTGCCCCGTCATAACTGACCTTTACGCATATATTCCTCAACCTATCCCCCCCTTTAACTATAGGGATACCTAAACGTCCAAAATTCCCTCTTGCTAAGAGAACCTAAGATGCTAAGCCTTATGGACACCTGTAGGTATCACACAAGCTCATCTATTGCCCCTGGCATGAATAACAAATCATTCTTTTCAAACAAAAAAAGGTGGCCGCAAGGGTCCACCCTTTTCATTAAAATATAAGAAGTATAGGGAGACCCTAATACTTGCTTATATTTTATTGCGTTGGCAGCTCATCCCCCACGTTGGCAGGCACAAGCCGTTTACCGCTCGCGTATAAAGCTTGGACAAGGTTTAACGCTGTGGACAAGCTTATACATTTCATTTATTAGGTAACCTACGCGCGGTCAACCAATTCTAGGTAAACCATAGGCGCAGCATCGCCGCGACGGGGTCCTAGTTTTAGTATACGCGTGTAGCCGCCTGCACGCTCCGCATAGCGAGGTGCTAGATCGGAGAATAGCTTTTGAATAGCGTCTTGTGTACCATCGACAGTTTCGCGACGAACATAAGCAGCTACTTGACGACGAGCATGAAGATCACCTTGCTTAGCTTTAGTGATCAGCTTCTCAGCGATTGAACGAACTTCTTTCGCTTTAGCTTCAGTCGTTTGAATACGCTCATAAAGGAACAAGTCAGTAACGAGGTCACGGAACAAAGCTTTCCGTGCACTAGCGTCACGTCCTAATTTTTGATATGCCATCTTGTTTTCCCCTCCCTTGCTCTTAAGTCTTCACTAGTTGGTTACTACTCTTCCATGCGAAGGCCCAAACCAAGCTCTTCAAGCTTCTCTTGAACTTCCTCGAGGGATTTACGGCCTAGGTTACGGACCTTCATCATATCCTCTTCGGATTTCGTAATTAGCTCTTGAACCGTGTTGATTCCAGCGCGTTTCAAGCAGTTGTAAGAACGGACGGAAAGATCAAGTTCCTCGATCGTCATCTCTAGAACTTTCTCTTTCTTATCTTCTTCCTTCTCAACCATTATTTCAGCGTCTTTGGCTTCATCGGTCAATCCAACGAACAAGTCCAAATGCTCGGTCAAAATTTTAGCGCCGAGGCTCACAGCCTCTTCCGGTCTAATACTACCGTCAGTCCATACTTCAAGCGTTAACTTGTCGTAGTTAGTTACTTGACCAACACGCGTATTTTCAACGCTATAATTTACACGAGTAATTGGCGTGTAAATCGAATCTACAGGAATTACACCAATCGGTTGTTCGTCTTTCTTGTTGCGATCCGCTTGCACGTAACCGCGTCCCCGATTAGCAAATACCCGCATATGGAGCCGCGCGCCGGAGGCCAAGGTTGCGATGTGAAGATCAGGGCTTAAAATCTCGACATCGCTGTCTGCTCGAATGTCGCCCGCTGTAATATTCCCTTCGCCATCCGCGTCGATTTCCAACACCTTTTCTTCATCGGAGTGGATTTTCAACGAGAGGCCCTTCAGGTTCAGAATGATTTCGGTAACATCCTCAATCACTCCGGGAACCGTAGAGAACTCGTGAAGCACTCCATCGATTTGAACCGAAGTTACTGCTGCACCCGGCAACGACGACAACAAAATTCGGCGAAGCGAATTCCCAAGCGTCGTGCCATATCCGCGTTCAAGCGGCTCGACGACGAAACGTCCGTAAGTTCCTTCATCATTCAGTTCTACGGTTTCGATTTTCGGCTTTTCGATCTCAATCACTAATAGTACCCTCCTTCAAACGTCGCTCCGTTAGCTTACGTTATTTTAAGTCAAACCTTGTAGTATGCCAAACCTTCACAACCATTATTCACAAGTTGTTGATATTTGATACCACATCAGATCCAACTATACGCGACGACGTTTCGGAGGACGGCATCCGTTATGAGGAACTGGTGTTACGTCTTTAATGAGGTTAACTTCCAATCCAGCAGCTTGAAGCGAACGAATCGCAGCTTCGCGGCCAGCGCCTGGTCCTTTTACCATCACTTCTACAGTTCTCATGCCATGCTCCATCGCAGCTTTAGCAGCTGTTTCAGCAGCCATTTGCGCTGCGAAAGGCGTGCTCTTACGTGAGCCTCTGAAGCCCATGTTGCCAGAGCTTGCCCATGAAATTGCATTGCCGTGAGGATCCGTGATCGTAACGATCGTATTGTTGAATGTCGAGCGAATGTGCGCAACGCCAGTCTCAATATTCTTCCGGTCGCGGCGTTTTGTACGAACGACTTTTTTTGGTTTAGCCATTGTCCATTATCCTCCCTTCTTATTTCTTCTTGTTAGCTACAGTCCGACGAGGACCTTTACGCGTACGTGCATTTGTCTTAGTACGTTGACCGCGAACAGGCAAGCCGCGACGGTGACGAAGTCCACGGTAGCATCCGATTTCAGTCAGACGTTTAATGTTAAGTGAAATTTCACGACGCAAGTCGCCTTCTACTTTAACAGATTTATCAATTGCTTCGCGAAGGCGAGCAAGTTCGTCTTCTGTCAAGTCACGAACACGAGTGTCGTAGCTAACTTCAGCTGTATTCAAAAGTTTTTGCGACGTTGTTTTGCCGATACCGAAAATGTATGTCAGGGCGATTTCGACGCGTTTGTCACGCGGCAAGTCTACACCAGCTATACGTGCCATAGGCTATATTCCCCTCCTTCTATCCTTGTTTTTGTTTGTGTTTCGGATTTTCACAAATCACCATAACGTTGCCTTTGCGACGAATGACTTTGCATTTTTCGCAGATCGGCTTTACCGAAGGTCTAACCTTCATTGTGATTACCTCCCGAATCTTTCGTAATAAGCTCCAAATTGAGCCTATTTACGATAGGTGATGCGCCCTTTTGATAAATCATAAGGCGATAACTGTATAACCACCTTGTCTCCTGTCAGGATGCGAATAAAGTGCATTCTGAGCTTACCGGAAACATGTGCGAGAATTTGATGACCGTTCTCCAGCTCCACCTTGAACGTGGCATTCGGCAACGGTTCAATAACCGTACCTTCGACCTCAATGATGTCTTCCTTAGCCAACCGTCATTCTCCTTTCGCATTTAAATACTTCTGAATTGCATAACGTAACTTTGCGTTGGTCACCCTGCCGGTCTCTTGCATACTGCTAGAAACCTCAGAACTAATTGCAGGTTGTAACTCGAGATGCAGAACGTTCTTTTTCTTCGGTCCATCGAATCGGCGCTTATGGCCATCGGCAATCATGACGAATCGCTCATCAACGATTGCTAGGATAACAGCATAGCTTTCCTCATCTTTACCGCGAAGTACTTTGACGAACTGACCAATCTGGGGACGAGCTTCCATCGTCATACTATGGCTGCTGCGGCAAAATGGTCAATATTTCAAAGCCGTCCTCTGTAACAGCTACTGTATGCTCGAAATGAGCACACCATGAGCCGTCTTCCGTTACAACCGTCCAATTGTCTTCGAGCGTCCGGACATATCGTTCACCGATATTAACCATTGGTTCGATTGCAAGCACCATTCCGGTCTTCAGACGAGGTCCGCGATCTGGTATGCCGTAGTTCGGTATTTGTGGTTCCTCATGGAGGTCCGCGCCGATTCCGTGCCCTACGTATTCCCGTACTACGGAGAATCCTGCATCTTCAATTACCTTTTGAATAGCATGCGAAATTGTATATAGCCTAATATCCGGTTTGACGAGCGCAAGCCCCGCATAAAGGGATGCTTCCGTCACATCGAGCAACTTCTGAACTTCAGGGGTTACAGCTCCTACCGCATAGGTCCAAGCTGAATCACCGTGATAGCCTTCAAATTGCGCACCGATATCGATACTAATTATATCGCCTTCGTTCAACTTGCGTGACCCAGGGAAGCCGTGCACCAGCTCATCATTCACAGAAGCACAAATGCTGGAAGGGAAACCATTGTAACCTTTGAAGGAAGGAATCGCATTTTGACTCTTAATGTACGTTTCAGCGATTTGGTCAAGCTCACGAGTAGTGATGCCKGGTTTCACAGCCTGCGCCATCAATCGATGCGTTTCCGCAACAATGCGTCCTGCTTCCCTCATATAACGCAGCTCCGATTCGGATTTGCATATAATCATTACAATGAACCTCGCAAGCAGGAAACGATGTCTGATGTTACAACATCAATGTCCTTCTCGCCGTCGACTTCGCGAAGGAGACCTTTAGCACTGTAGTAATCGAGTAGAGGTGCGGTTTTGGAAGTATACTCATCCAAACGAGTTCCGACCTTTTCCTCTGTATCATCAGATCGCTGATACAATTCTCCGCCGTCTTTGTCGCAGATACCTTCGACCTTAGGTGGATTAAAGATTACATGATAAGTCGTACCAGTCGTTTTCGATATGCGTCTGCCCGTCAAACGAGCAAGCAGCAAGCTGCGATCAACTTTTAAATTTACAACATGGTCAATACTGCGTCCGAGCTCCGCAAGCATAACATCAAGTGCTTCTGCTTGCTGCAGTGTGCGAGGAAACCCGTCGAGCAAGAATCCATTTTTGCAATCGGCTTGTTCAAGTCTTTCCTTTACAATGCCGTTCGTGATCTCATCGGGAACGAGCAAGCCTTGATCGACATACTCTTTCGCTTTGATTCCAAGTGCGGTTCCTTGTTTCATAGCGAGGCGGAATGCATCACCAGTGGAAATGTGGGGAATACCGAACTCTTCTACGATCCGTTCAGCTTGTGTACCTTTACCGGCACCCGGAGGGCCCATGAATAAAATGTTCATTGCTGAGTTCCTCGCTTTAAGCACAATAGGCTCGGGCGGGCTGCCGCAGAGCGCCTGTTGACGAACGCGGAAGCCCGGTCAGAACCTATTGTTATTTATTGATAAACCCTTTGTAATGGCGTTTGATCAACTGGCTCTCGATTTGCTTCATCGTATCAAGTGCAACACCGATAACGATTAGTAATGAAGTACCACCTAGCTGCACTGACTTAGGTAATCCAGCAAGTGTCCCGAAGAATACCGGAATGATTGAGATAACGGCCAAGAAAATTGCACCTGTCAACGTAATACGCGACATAACGCGTGTTAGGTAAGACGAAGTTGGCTTTCCTGGACGAATACCTGGAATATATCCGCCATTTTTCTTCATTTGATCGGCCATTTGAACCGGATTAATCTGAACGAAAGTGTAGAAGAAGGTAAACCCGATGATTAACAATACGTACAATACCATACCAAGCGGCTGGTCATAGCTCATATTCTTAATAATCCAGTCTGCCCAACCCTGAGTGGACCAAAACTGAGCAATCGTAACCGGGAACATGATGAGTGAAACCGCGAAAATGACCGGAATAACGCCTGCGCCGTTCACTTTCATCGGAATGTGCGTCGATTGTCCGCCGTACATTTTCCGTCCAACAACACGTTTTGCGTATTGAACAGGAATTTTACGAATACCTTGCTGTACGAATATAACACCGACGATGATTGCGATAATCGCAATCAGAATCAGTACCATTTTGATAATGTTCAGGAACAGTTGGTCTTGAGCACCTACGAACTGATCTTCGACGATCGTACGAATGTGTCCAGGAATACCAGCTGCGATTGCTGCAAAGATAAGAATGGAAATACCATTTCCGATTCCTTTTTCCGTAATTTGCTCACCCAGCCACATCAAGAAAGCAGTACCTGCTGTCAAGATAATAGCGATAAGCAAGTAATCAACGAATGTTGCGCCAACGATCATTTCATAACCGTATTGACGGTTAAAGCCGATCGCTGTTGCGAAACCTTGGATCATACCAAGAACAATCGTACCATAACGAGTGATTTGTGCGAGCTTACGTTTACCGTTCTCGCCTTCCTTTGCCCACTCAGCAAATTTCGGGATAACATCCATAGACAACAACTGTACGATAATCGACGCTGTAATATATGGGGTAATTCCGATTGCAAAGATAGAGAATTGGAACAAAGCACCGCCGGAAAACGTGTTAAGCAAGCCGAACAGTTCCGAACCGGCTGTATTAACTTGCTTAAACACATCTTTGTTTACATCAGGTACCGGAATAAAAGCACCGATGCGGTATATTAATAGGATGAAAAGGGTGAAGAGGATCCTTGTACGAAGATCCGCCACTTTCCAAATATTGGACACGGTCTTGAACAATTAGATCACCTCGGTTTTACCGCCGGCAGCCTGGATTTTCTCTACCGCAGATTGAGAGAACTTGTTTGCTTTAACAGTAAGTGTAACGCTAACTTCACCATTACCCAAAATTTTGATTCCTGCGAGCGGGTTCTTAACGATCCCAGTCTCGATGAGAACTTCTGGAGTGACTTCAGTACCTGCTGCAAAAGCATTTAGCTCTTCAATGTTGACAATTGCGTACTCTTTGCGGAACGGGTTGTTAAATCCGCGTTTCGGCACTCGACGATACAAAGGATTTTGTCCGCCCTCGAAACCAGGACGAACGCCGCCGCCGGAACGAGCGTTTTGACCTTTGTGACCTTTACCGGCGGTTTTACCGTTACCGGAACCGATACCGCGACCTTTGCGCTTTGGCGCTTGGGTTGAGCCCGGTGCTGGTGCTAGCTCATGCAATTTCATCGTTCGTGCACCTCCTTATTTATTTCTTGGAACAGCTATCTATTCTTGTACTTCTTCTACTTTTACCAAGTGACTAACAGTGTTAACCATGCCGCGGACAGCTGGGCTATCGTTCAAAACAACTGCTTGACGAATCTTCTTAAGACCGAAAGACTCAACCGTTGCACGTTGTTTCTCGTTGCGACCGATTAAACTGCGAACGAGGGTGATTTGCAATTTTGCCATCTTATTTCCCTCCTTAGCGTAACAGCTCTTCGACTGTTTTTCCACGAAGCTTAGCAACTTCTTCCACGCGTTTAAGACGGGAAAGACCTTCAAGCGTTGCATTAACCATATTCATGGAGTTCGAAGAACCTAGCGATTTCGTCAAGATGTCGCCGACACCAGCAAGTTCAAGAACTGCACGAACTGGGCCGCCAGCGATAACGCCAGTACCTTCTGAAGCTGGCTTCAAAAGAACTTCACCTGCACCGAAATGTCCGAGTACAAGATGGGGAATAGTCGTGCCAACGATTGGTACGTGGATCAGGTTTTTCTTAGCATCTTCAATACCTTTGCGGATTGCATCAGGTACTTCGCCTGCTTTACCGATCCCTGCGCCAACGTAGCCTTTACCGTCGCCGACTACTACTAGTGCACTAAAGCTGAAACGGCGTCCGCCTTTTACAACTTTAGATACGCGATTGATATTAACAACTTTTTCAGTCAGTTCTAACGTATTTGGATCTACACGCAAGTCGTTTAACCTCCTTATAAATAAAGTCGATTAGAATTCTAGGCCAGCTTCACGAGCTGCTGTAGCAAGTGCCTGAATTCTGCCGTGATACAAGTAACCGCCGCGATCAAATACTACTTGGGTTACACCCTTAGCTTGAGCGCGTTTCGCAATCAATTCTCCGACTTTGCTAGCTGCATCGATGTTACCACCGTTGCCAATTGCTTCAGTCAATTCTTTATCCTGTGTGGATGCAGAAACGATTGTTACTCCTGAAACATCGTCGATTAATTGAGCATACATATGCTTGGAGGAACGGAATACAGATAGACGCGGACGTGCAGCTGTACCGTTAATTTTTTTACGAACACGAAGGTGTCTTTTCAGACGAGCCTTGTTTTTGTCGCCTTTCGTAATCATACAAAGTTCACTCCTTTCTTTCAGCCTTAAGACGCTATCTTAAGCAAACGAACCGTTTGCTTATTTTTTCTTACCAGCTTTACCTTCTTTGCGGATGATGCGTTCGCCTTCATACTTGATACCTTTACCTTTATACGGTTCTGGTTCACGTACTGAACGAATTTTCGCTGCAGTTGCGCCAACTAGTTCTTTATCGATACCACGAACAGTAATCTTAGTGTTCGCAGGAACGTCAAACTCGATGCCGCTATCTGGAGTGATCTCAACTGGGTGAGAGTAACCAACGTTAAGTGTGATTTTGTCTCCAGTTTTGCTTGCACGGTAACCTACGCCAACTAGCTCCAAGTTTTTGGAGAAGCCTTCAGTAACGCCGCTCACCATGTTAGCGATGATGCTGCGAGTTGTTCCGTGCAACGAGCGATGCAATTTATTATCGGAAGGACGTTCTACTAGGATTTCAGTTTCAGTTACATTCACAACCATATCTTTGTGAATTTCACGGGAAAGTGAGCCTTTCGGTCCTTTTACAGTAATAACTGTGTTGTCCAAGCTGATTGTTACGCCGTTAGGCACTTGGATTGGTTTGCGACCAATACGGGACATTGTTACACCTCCTATCTTTGTGACTTGTTACTTACCAAACGTAGCAAACTACTTCGCCGCCAGATTTAACTTGGCGAGCTTCTTTATCAGTCATAATCCCTTTGGAAGTGGAAATAATTGCAATTCCAAGTCCACCGAGTACACGAGGGATTTCAGTTGATTGTGTATAAACGCGAAGGCCTGGTTTTGAAATACGTTTCAAGCCAGTAATAACGCGTTCTTGGTTAGGGCCGTATTTCAAGAAAATACGGATAATCCCTTGTTTGTTGTCTTCGATATATTCAGCGTCGCGGATAAAACCCTCGCGCTTCAAAATCTCAGCGATTTGCTTCTTCATTTTCGAAGCGGGCATTTCCACGGTCTCGTGACGAACGACATTCGCGTTACGAATACGCGTCAACATATCTGCAACCGGATCAGACATAACCATTGTGTTAACCTCCTTCCCAAACTAGGCTGATTACCAGCTTGCTTTTTTAACGCCAGGAATCTGGCCCTTATGTGCTAACTCACGGAAACAAATCCGGCAAACTTTAAACTTTTGCAAAACAGAATGCGGACGGCCGCAACGCTCACAGCGCGTATACGCGCGCACTTTAAATTTCGGTGTGCGTTGTTGCTTCACTTTCATCGAAGTTTTTGCCACTGGGTATTACACCTCCTAAAAGTGGATTACTTCGTAAACGGCATGCCCATTTGGGTCAGCAGTTCACGAGATTCTTCGTCCGTTTTTGCCGTCGTGACGATGACGATGTCCATACCGCGCACTTTATCGACTTTGTCGTACTCGATCTCTGGGAATATCAATTGCTCTTTCAAACCAAGCGTATAGTTACCGCGGCCATCAAAAGCTTTGTTTGATACACCGCGGAAGTCACGTACACGCGGAAGAGAAATGTTGAACAGTTTATCAAGGAAATGGTACATGCGCTCACCGCGCAAAGTAACTTTAACCCCGATTGGCATGTTCTCACGAAGCTTAAAGCCTGCAATAGACTTCTTCGCACGAGTAACGACTGGTTTTTGACCGGAAATGATACGTAGTTCTTCAACAGCTACATCAAGGATTTTCGAATTGGAAACCGCTTCGCCTACCCCCATGTTGATAACTACCTTCTCAATTTTCGGCACTTGCATAACAGACGTATAGTTGAACTTCTGCATAAGAGCAGGAGTTATTTCGTTTAAGAAACGACCTTTCAATCTTGCTGCCATTGATCATGGACCTCCTTTCCTACCGTAACGATTAGTCGATTACTTCTCCGGAACGTTTCGCGATCCGAACTTTCTTGCCGTTGTCTAGCACTTTGTATCCGATACGTGTTACTTTACCGCTCTTCGGATCGATATGCATAACGTTTGATACGTGAATTGGTGCTTCTTGTTCGATAATACCGCCCTGTGGGTTAGCTTGTGATGGACGAGTATGTTTCTTAACAGTATTTACACCTTCTACAAGAACGCGATTTTCACGCGGGTATGCAGCGATAACGCGGCCCTTCTTACCTTTATCTTTACCGGTAATTACGATAACCGTATCGTCTTTTTTCACGTGCAATTTGTTGTTATGGGATTCGAGTACTTTTTTCAGCCTTGGCATGAGTTACACCTCCTGCACGCTTGTGCTTTCAAGCTTATATAGGTTGTTAGATTACTTCTGGAGCAAGCGATACGATTTTCATGAAATCTCTATCGCGAAGTTCACGGGCAACTGGTCCAAAGATACGTGTGCCACGTGGGCTTTTGTCTTCTTTAACGATAACAGCTGCGTTTTCGTCAAATGCGATGTACGAACCGTCTTTACGACGAACCGAACGTTTTGTACGAACGATAACCGCTTTAACAACGTCACCCTTTTTGACAACGCCGCCTGGTGTTGCTTGTTTTACTGAGCAAACGATCAAATCGCCGATGTGTCCAACGCGACGTCCCGTTCCACCAAGTACACGGATACACATCAATTGTTTTGCGCCAGAGTTGTCAGCAACCGCTAAGCGCGAAAATGGTTGAATCATTTCAACGTCCTCCTTTCGGAAAAATGCTCAGATACTGCATACGCTCATTAGATAATAACAGCAACTTCAACAACTTCCACAAGTCTGAAGCGCTTATCTTTCGATAGCGGACGAGTCTCCATGATTTTCACGATGTCGCCAATCTTCGCTTGGTTATTTTCATCGTGCGCTTTAAATTTTTTCGTAACTTTAATGCGTTTATGGTACAATTCGTGTTTTTTATATGTTTCAATAGCAACTACGATTGTTTTATCCATCTTGTCGCTTACCACTTTGCCAATTAACACTTTGCGGGCATTGCGTTCGCTCATGTTCTTCCTCCTTCCTTCAGCCATGATTATGCATTCATGTAAGGGATTTACTAGCTGCTAATTCCGAGTTCTCTTTCACGCAAAATCGTTTTAGCACGAGCGATTCCTTTACGCACATCACGGATCCGAGTCGGGTTATCCAATTGGCCAGTAGCCAGTTGGAAACGAAGATTGAAAAGCTCTTCTTTAAAACCAGCGACCTGTTGTTCAAGCTCAGCAGAGGTTAGGTTTCTAAATTCACTAGCTTTCATTTGCTTCACCACCCACTTCTTCACGCTTCACGAATTTAGTCTTGATTGGCAATTTATGAGCCGCAAGACGCATCGCTTCACGAGCGGTTTCTTCGGATACACCAGCAAGTTCAAACAGGATTTTACCTGGTTTAACTACGGCTACCCATTTCTCAACGTTACCTTTACCACTACCCATACGCACTTCAAGAGGCTTTTGAGTAATTGGTTTTGCAGGGAAAATCTTGATCCAAACTTTACCGCCACGTTTAATGTAGCGAGTCATAGCGATACGAGCCGCTTCAATCTGACGGTTTGTGATCCATGATGGTTCTAGAGCTTGTAGACCGAATTCACCGAATGCTACTGTAGTGCCGCCTTTAGCGCGACCCTTCATATGACCGCGTTGTTGTTTGCGGTGTTTGACACGTTTAGGTACCAACATGATTAGTTGCCTCCTTCCTGGGGAGCTTTCTTCTTAATCGGAAGGACTTCGCCGCGATAGATCCATACTTTTACGCCGATACGGCCGTATGTTGTAGCCGCTTCAGCCGTGCCATAATCGATATCTGCACGTAGTGTATGAAGTGGTACTGTTCCTTCGCTGTAGCCTTCCGAACGTGCGATTTCCGCGCCACCGAGACGACCGCTAACTGCGGTTTTAATCCCTTTAGCACCTGAACGCATGGAGCGTTGAATTGCTTGCTTCAATGCGCGACGGAAAGATACACGACGCTCAAGTTGTTGTGCAATGCTTTCAGCTACAAGAATAGCGTCAAGATCTGCATGTTTGATTTCAGAAATGTTGATGTGAACTTTTTTGCCTTTAGAAATTTTACCAAGCTCAGTACGTAGGTTTTCTACCTCTGAACCGCCTTTACCAATAACCATACCTGGTTTTGCGGTTTGAATCGTAACGTTCACGCGGTTAGCTGCACGTTCGATCTCGATGTGAGAAACTGCTGCGTCTTTCAGCTTGTTTTTCAAATATTCACGGATTTTAACGTCTTCCATAAGAAGATCGCCGAAATCTTTGCCAGCGAACCATTTGGACTCCCAATCACGGATAACACCGACCCGGAAGCCTATTGGATTTACCTTTTGACCCACACGTATTCCCTCCTTATTTTTCAGATACCACCAAGGTAATGTGGCTGGTTCTTTTATTGATCCGGCTTGCGCGACCCATCGCACGTGGACGGAAACGTTTCATCGTTGGCCCTTGGTTAACAAAGGCTTGCGAGATAACCAATTTGTTCACGTCAAGCTGGTAGTTATGCTCAGCGTTAGCAATCGCAGAGTTCAACAGCTTCTCCAAAATTGGGGATGCAGACTTAGGCGTGTGACGCAAAATCGCGATTGCTTCGCCAACTTGTTTACCGCGAATCAAATCCGCAACAAGCTGTGCTTTACGAGGTGCAATACGAATATATTTAGCGTGCGCTTTAGCTTCTGGCATGTAGGAACCTCCTCTCGTTCAGTTAGAGATGTTTAAGGGCAAATTAACGTCTGCCCGTTTTTTTGTCTTCACCGGCATGGCCTTTATACGTACGAGTTGGTGCAAATTCACCAAGCTTGTGTCCAACCATATCTTCCGTTACATATACAGGCACGTGCTTGCGTCCGTCATATACCGCAAACGTGTGACCTATGAATTGTGGGAAAATGGTCGAGCGGCGGGACCAGGTTTTGATAACGACCTTTTTCTCAGCTTCGTTCAATACCTCGACTTTTTTAAGCAGGTATCCGTCAATAAACGGACCTTTCTTTAAACTGCGACCCATTTGTGTTCCTCCCTTCAAATAAGCGGTAGCGATACTTTCGTATCACGCGGTTTTTATCAAGCAGCTATTATTTCGTGCGACGACGAATAATGTATTGGCTTGATGCTTTTTTCTTCTTACGTGTTTTGTAACCAAGAGTTGGTTTACCCCATGGTGACAACGGAGATTTACGTCCGATTGGAGCACGGCCTTCACCACCACCGTGTGGGTGATCGTTAGGGTTCATGACAACACCACGTACAGTTGGACGATTGCCTAACCAACGGTTACGGCCGGCTTTACCGATTTTCACGAGTTCGTGATCTTCGTTACCAACAGAACCAATTGTTGCACGGCAAGTGTTCAAGATACGACGAACTTCACCTGAAGACAAACGAACGGATACATAGTTTTCTTCTTTACCAAGAAGTTGAGCACTAGTACCAGCTGCACGAACAAGTTGTCCGCCTTTGCCTGGTTTCAATTCGATGTTGTGGATAACTGTACCGACAGGGATATTAACAAGCGGCATTGCATTGCCGGGTTTAATATCAGAGCCTACTCCAGATACCACTTGATCTCCAACTTTCAAGCCTTTAGGAGCGATGATATATGCTTTTGCACCATCAACATAATGGATCAAAGCGATGTTGGAAGAACGGTTTGGATCATACTCGATCGTAGCTACGTTACCAACGATACCGTCTTTAGTACGTTTGAAGTCGATGATACGGTATTTACGTTTGTGTCCGCCGCCATGGTGACGAACCGTAATTTTACCTTGGTTGTTGCGTCCAGCTTTTTTGAAAAGCGGAGCAAGCAACGATTTCTCCGGTGTACTTGTCGTGATCTCTTCGAAAGTCGAGACCGACATGTTACGACGTGCAGGAGAGGTCGGTTTGTACTTTTTAATAGGCACTTTGATTTCCTCCTTTTCTAAACAGACGTTTCAAAGAATTCAAGTTCTTTGCTATCAGCGCTCAATTGAACGATGGCTTTTTTCCAATCCGGTCTGTATCCGCTATGTTTACCATAACGTTTCGGTTTACCCGCAACACGCATTGTGTTAACGCCGGTTACTTTTACTTTAAAGATTGATTCAATCGCAAGTTTGATTTCAGTTTTGTTTGAACGAAGATCAACTTCGAAAACATACTTTTTATCAACCATGTAATCGCTCGTACGTTCCGTGATAACCGGGCGCTTGATAATATCGCGTGGATTTTTCATTACGCAAGCACCTCCTGTACTTTCTCTACTGCTTCTTTAGTGATGATAAGGTTGTCATGCACCAAAACATCCAGAACATTGATGCCGTCAGCTGCAACGAACTTCACACCTGGGATGTTACGAGCAGACAATGCTACGTTATCTTCATAATTAGCCGTTACTACAAGAGCTTTGCGGCCAACTTTAAGGTTGCTTAGAATTGCTGCGAATTCTTTCGTCTTAGGAGCTGCAAATGTCAGTTGATCCAAAACGATAATCTCGTTTGCAATCACTTTCGAAGACAATGCTGATTTAATCGCTAGACGACGAACTTTCTTAGGAAGTTTGAAGCCATAAGAGCGTGGAGTCGGTCCGAAAACCACACCGCCGCCAACCCATTGCGGGGAGCGAATACTACCTTGACGAGCACGGCCAGTACCTTTTTGTTTCCAAGGTTTACGACCGCCACCGCGTACTTCGGAGCGTCCTTTAGTTTTGTGATTGCCGAAGCGTTCAGATGCTTGTTGATTAACAACAGCACTGTGCAAAACGTGAACATTTGGTTGAATTCCGAAAACCGTTTCAGCCAGTTCAAGTTCGCCCACTTGCGCGCCACTCACGTTATATACTGTTACTTTTGGCATTTCCTGTTCCTCCTTTCTTTAAGATCAATTATTTCTTAACAGTTTGCTTAACTTTTACGAATCCGTTTTTCGGGCCCGGAATCGAACCTTTTATTAGAAGAACGTTACGTTCTACATCTACACGGATAACTTCAAGCTTTTGAATCGTAATTGTTTCGTGACCCATATGTCCTGGAAGGCGTTTGCCTTTCGGTACACGGTTCGCTTGGATAGAACCCATCGAACCTGGTCCACGGTGGTAACGGGAACCGTGAGACATAGGACCCGTGCTTTGTCCCCAACGTTTGATAACGCCGGCAAAGCCTTTACCTTTTGAAATACCTGTTACGTCAACGAATTCGCCTTCTGTGAATAGGTCAGCTTTAACTTCTTGGCCAACTTCATAATCACCTAGATTAATTCCGCGAATTTCACGAACGTAGCGCTTAGGTGTTGTGTTAGCTTTTTTAGCGTGACCAGCTTCTGGCTTGTTCGATCTGCTCTCCTTCTTATCGGAGAAACCGAATTGAACTGCTTCGTAGCCATCGTTTTCTTGGTCTTTCTTTTGAAGTACTACGCAAGGTCCAGCTTCGATAACCGTTACAGGAACGACATTACCTTCAGCAGTAAACACTTGAGTCATACCAAGTTTTTTTCCTAAGATACCTTTCATGTTGACACCTCATTTCCTTTCTATAATCGCATATGCTGATATTACAGTTTGATTTCGATATCTACACCGGATGGTAAATCCAGGCGCATCAACGCATCAACCGTTTGCGGCGTTGGGTTTACAATGTCGATCAAACGCTTATGAGTGCGTTGTTCGAATTGCTCCCTAGAATCCTTGTACTTGTGTACCGCACGGAGAATGGTGATGATTTGCTTTTCCGTTGGCAACGGAATCGGCCCGGATACGCCTGCACCGGAACGTTTTGCAGTTTCAACGATTTTCTCTGCGGATTGATCAAGAATCCTGTGATCGTATGCTTTCAAGCG
The DNA here is from genome assembly GCF_052114265.1 of Paenibacillus sp. MCAF9. NCBI lineage: Bacteria > Bacillati > Bacillota > Bacilli > Caryophanales > Paenibacillaceae > Paenibacillus > Paenibacillus sp. MCAF9. The sequence goes on along the minus strand of NZ_JBFREL010000032.1, from coordinate 42,887 downwards.
GATACGAATCTTTTGCTTTGCCATATAAGTCCCTCCTTCTTTCGCCCAATTTATTATCGGACATACTCCGTGAGAAAACCCTGCACATGCCCCATGGCAAAGGGGCCGGGTGTGTCGGCAACCTCTCACATCATCGCAACGTCAGACCAACAGTCAATATTATACCGAATCTAATAGGCAAATGCAACATAAAGTTTCTTCTTTCTTTTTACCGTCATACAACTGCGGAAAGATCGTCAATAATGCATTGTAATCTATCCTTACATTCGCCCATTATGTCCCTTATTACAAGTATTTAGAACACTATCATTATAATAACGGACTTAATGGGCGCTATATGATTATATACATCATCCGGATGAAAATACACCACCAAATAACGCCAACCTTCACATTTACATAAAAAACACGCAGCGACCACATGTCGCTGCGTGTTTTCCTTCTATAATAACAGAGTTGATGTGAAGTATCCGCAGGCTCTGATTCTACTTGTTTAGAAGGTGCAGGCAGCTATGACTTTTCTAACAGAGCTGCACACTCTCCATCCAACACTTCATATTCAGAGTTATAACGCCCTAACCAAGTACGATACGATCATCCGCAAGTTTCTTTCCGCTTATCAACTCAAACTCGCCTAGTAGTTGCTGTACGGTAAGATCCTTTTTGCGTTCTTCTGGTACATCAAGTATAATCCGGCCTTTGTCCATCATAATAAGTCGATTGCCAAGACGTATGGCCTGCTCCATATTATGAGTAACCATAAGAGTGGTCAAATTCATCTCGCGAACTAGGTTTTCCGTTAAAGTCGTAATGAGCTCTGCTCTAGAAGGATCAAGCGCTGCCGTATGTTCATCAAGCAATAAGATTTGCGGCCTTGTAAAGGTAGCCATCAATAGGCTTAACGCTTGGCGTTCTCCACCTGACAATAAACCAACCTTTGCGCCAAGTCGATTTTCGAGACCTATACCGAGGCGCTGCAGCTCTTTCTTAAAAATGGCACGTTTTGCGCGTGTTACGCCAAAGGAAAAACCACGTGACTTTCCACGAGCATACGCTATCGCCAAATTCTCTTCTATAGACATACGCGGCGCTGTTCCTGCCATTGGATCCTGAAATACTCGGCCAATCCAGCGGCTGCGCTCATATTCCGATAGATGACTTATATTGTTGCCGTCAATTCGCACTTCGCCCGCGTCCGGCTTCATCACACCGGATATAATGTTCATTAATGTAGATTTGCCTGCTCCGTTACTACCGATAACCGTAATAAAATCGCCTGGCTTCATAATCAGATTGGCACCTACGAGCGCTGTCTTCTCATCAACGGTACCAGGATTAAACAGCTTGGACACTTTAGCGATCTCCAACATTAGCGTCCACCTCCAGGTTGAATATTATCCAAGGATGCCAGCATTTCTGCCGTTCGTCTTTTGGCTATATTCTTTTGCTTCCATGTTCTTCTTATCGTAGGTATAATCAATGCAAAAATGATAATTACTGCTGTAATAAGCTTCATATCAGAAGCATCCAACCATTCAACACGTAGTGCAAATGCATATATAATTCGATAAATAATCGAACCAAGTATAACAGCCAAAGTTGCTCTAAAGATTGTGCGGGATCCGAATATCGCTTCACCAATAATTACGGATGCAAGACCAATAACGATCATACCAATACCCATGCTATTATCCGCATATTTATTGTAATGTGCGACTAATGCACCTGAGGTCGCAACTAGTGAATTCGACAAAGCCACGCCAAAAATCGTCGTAACATCTGTATTTGCGCCAAAGCTGCGAATCATCCGAGAGTTATCCCCAGTTGCGCGAAGACTCAATCCCAGATCCGTACGGAAAAACAGATCAAGAACCAACTTAACCACAACGACAAAAATGATCATAACAACTAATGTGGATACATTACTAAATAGATTTTCCTGTCCCCTTAAGGAAACGTTTGGTTTTCCCAGAATTCTTAAATTGATTGAATACAGTGCTATCATCATAATAATGCCTGACAATAGTCCGTTTATTTTACCCTTTGTATGCAGTAAGCCAGTACATGTACCCGCTATAGCCCCACCTGCAAATGCGCATAATACAGCAATCCATGGAGCTGTTCCATTAACCGTCATAACTGTACCGATAGCTGCGCCTGTTGTAAAGCTGCCATCTACCGTCAAATCCGGAAAATCAAGAATTCGAAACGTTATATATACTCCAAGTGCCATAAGCGCATACAATAATCCACTCTCTAAAGCTCCCTGCATTGATACGAGCATATGACATACCTCCTTTTTCATAACAAGGGGGTGAACGAGTAGCCCGGTCACCCCTTTTGAACTTATGAGCCTGTTATTTTTAGCAAATGAATTTAAATTTACTCGATAATATTGTTTGCTTGATCTTTAACGAATGCTTTCATCTCGTCAGTAACGGTAATGCCTTGCTCAGCTGCTGCTTTCAAGTTGAAAATGAAGTCAAGCTTCTGTGGCACTGTAACATCCATGTCTGCTGGTTTTTTACCATTTTTCAAAATCTCAACTGCCATTTGACCAACTTCATAACCATGATCGTAATATTTGAAGCCTACTGCCGCAAAAGCACCTTTTTCTACCGTATCACGGTCAGCAGAGAAGAAAGGAATATCATTTTTATTAGCCACTTCAATAATAGCGTCAACGCCGCTTACAACCATATTATCCAAAGTGATGTAGATAGCTTCTACACGACCAACTAGTGATTCTGCCGCTTGTTTAACATCTGAAGAGTTCGCTACTGAAGCTTTAACGAGCTTAATGCCATGTTCAGCAAGTGCCTTTTCAGCAATATCGCCCATTACAACCGCATTTGGTTCTCCTTCATTAATAACAAGGCCCACATTTTTTACATTAGGAAATTGAGCTGCGATAAAATCCATCGTTTGTTTAATGGCATCTGGATTCGTATCAGAAGCACCAGTAACATTTCCTCCTGGAGCTTTCAATTGTGTAACGATTCCTGCATCAATCGGATCTGTAACTGCTGCGAATAATACAGGGATATCCTTGACTTCATCAGCCAAGCTTTGTGCAGTAGGAGTTGCAATTCCTAATGCAAGGTCACTTTTACTTGATTTAATCTTTTGTGCAATTGTAGCAATATTCGCTTGCTCACCTTGCGCATTATTGAAGTCGATTTTAAGGTTTTTGCCTTCTTCAAATCCACCATCTTTTAGTGCTGCAATAAAGCCTTCGCGCGTTGCATCCAATGATGGGTGCTCAACAATTTGTGAGATCGCGATCGTATACTGTTTCTCACTGTTGCCTGAACCCGATTTATTTCCTTCGTTCTCTGTACCTGCTTTACCTGAGTTTGCACCACATGCTGCTGTTACTACCATAACTGAAGCTAATACCAAGCTAAGTAAAAATTTTCTGTTCATTCTTCAAACCCCTCTCATCATATAAATTCTCTTGTAATGAAGCCGTTTGCAAAAAAAATGTACAGCAAAGCATTATCGCTTTCTATCATTAAAGCCTATGTCTGTGCGTAATGACTACAATTAATGAGTGAAGGACAAGCTCTACCTACTATTCCTTAATATTAAATGGGCTTAAGGCATACAGTCAATGAATAGTTATTTGTAAAATTAAGTAAGAAGCCCTATTGACCGTTTTACATAGAAAAATAAAAAGCCCTCACCGAAGTGAGGGCTTTTGTTATTCATAGCGGCTAAGCCGCAATGAATTATTTTTGGATAGAAGCTACAGCGCCAGCGCCTACAGTACGGCCGCCTTCACGAATAGAGAAACGAGTTCCCTCTTCAACAGCGATTGGAGCGATAAGCTCAACCGTTACAGTGATGTTGTCGCCAGGCATAACCATTTCAGTACCTTCTGGCAAGTTGATGATACCCGTTACGTCAGTTGTACGGAAGTAGAACTGTGGACGGTAACCAGTGAAGAAAGGCTTGTGACGGCCACCCTCTTCTTTAGTTAGAACGTAGATTTGAGCAGTGAAGTTAGTGTGTGGTTTAACCGAACCCGGTTTAGCCAAAACTTGACCACGCTCGATGTTGCTGCGGTCTACACCACGAAGCAAAGCACCTACGTTGTCACCAGCTTGAGCGGAGTCAAGCAATTTACGGAACATTTCAACGCCTGTTACTACGGACTTACGGGATTCTTCAGCAAGACCGATAATTTCGATCTCGTCGCCAACTTTGATAACGCCACGCTCAACACGACCTGTAGCAACAGTACCACGGCCAGTGATTGTGAATACGTCCTCGACAGGCATAAGGAAAGGTTTAGCAGTATCGCGCTCAGGAGTAGGGATATAAGTATCCACTTGCTCGAAAAGCTCGATGATTTTTTCAGCCCAAGGACCATCTGGGTTAGCAAGTGCTTCACGAGCTGCACCACGGATGATTGGAGTGTCGTCGCCTGGGAACTCATACTCAGAAAGAAGGTCACGAACTTCCATTTCAACTAGCTCAAGAAGCTCTTCGTCTTCAACCATGTCGCATTTGTTCAAGAATACAACGATGTAAGGTACGCCTACTTGTTTCGAAAGCAAGATGTGCTCACGAGTTTGTGGCATAGGACCGTCAGTAGCGGAAACTACAAGAATAGCTCCGTCCATTTGAGCAGCACCAGTGATCATGTTTTTTACATAGTCGGCGTGACCTGGGCAGTCAACGTGTGCGTAGTGACGAGCAGGCGTCTCATACTCAACGTGAGCTGTCGAGATCGTGATACCACGCTCGCGCTCTTCTGGAGCTTTATCGATTTGGTCGAATGCGATTGCTGCACCGCCGTATTTTTTGGAAAGTACAGTTGTGATAGCTGCAGTCAAAGTCGTTTTACCGTGATCGACGTGACCGATAGTACCGATATTAACGTGCGGTTTGTTACGTTCAAATTTTGCCTTAGCCATTGAACTTGAGCCTCCTCAATTTAACATCATATTTTTTATGTGTGGCCGACATTTGGCTCGCAAGCAAACCAAAATGACGGCAAAAGCAATTTGTTGAGCGCTAGTCCAAAAACGATTACTCGCCTTTGTTTTTAGCAATAATCTCATCAGAGATTGATTTTGGAACTTCTTCATAATGAGAAAGCTCCATGGAGAATACGCCGCGTCCTTGTGTACCGGAACGTAGTGTAGTGGAATAACCAAACATCTCGGAGAGAGGTACCTTGGAGCGGATAATTTGTGCACCTGCACGAGTATCCATACCTTCGATACGACCACGACGGGAGTTAAGCATACCCATAACATCGCCCATGTACTCTTCTGGAACAGTAACTTCAACTTTCATGATTGGCTCAAGAAGAACTGGCTTACATTTTTCTTTGGCAGCTTTAAGCGCCATCGAACCTGCAATTTTAAACGCCATTTCCGAGGAGTCAACATCATGGTAAGATCCGTCAACAACAACAGCTTTAACATCAACGAGCGGGAAGCCGGCTACAACACCGTTCTTCATTGACTCTTCGATACCAGCTTGGATTGGAGCGATAAATTCACGAGGAATTGATCCACCAACTGTTTTGTTTTCGAATATGAAGCCTGTACCAGGCTCAAGTGGTGAAAACTCAACCCAACAATGACCGAATTGACCTTTACCACCGGACTGACGAACGAACTTACCTTCAACCTTCGCAGCTTGACGGAACGTTTCACGGTAAGCAACTTGTGGTTTACCAACGTTTGTCTCAACTTTGAATTCGCGGAACATACGGTCAACAAGGATCTCAAGGTGAAGCTCACCCATACCAGAGATAATTGTTTGGTTTGTTTCTTCATCCGTATGTGCACGGAAAGTAGGATCTTCTTCAGCAAGCTTGGAAATAGCGATACCTAGTTTGTCTTGGTCAGCTTTCGTTTTTGGTTCGATAGCAACCGAGATAACCGGCTCAGGGAAGTTCATCGATTCAAGAACGATGATGTGCTTCTCATCACAAAGTGTATCACCAGTAGTCGTATCTTTCAAACCTACAGCTGCAGCGATATCGCCGGAATAAACTTCCGTGATCTCTTGACGGCTGTTTGCGTGCATTTGAAGAATACGTCCAATACGTTCACGTTTGCCTTTTGTTGAGTTAAGGACATACGAACCGGATTTTAGTACTCCTGAATATACACGGAAGAAAGTAAGTCTACCAACATAAGGGTCAGTCATGATTTTGAATGCCAAAGCCGCGAAAGGCTCTGTGTCTGAAGATGGACGTTCTCCTTCTTCACCGTCTTCAAGAGTACCTTTGATAGCCGGTACATCAAGAGGTGAAGGTAGGTAATCCACAACAGCATCCAACATCGGCTGAACACCTTTGTTACGGTATGAGGAGCCAGCTACAACTGGGAAGATTTTAACTTCGCAAACACCTTTACGGAGTGCTGCTTTAATTTCTGGAATAGTGATTTCTTCACCTTCCAAATATTTCATCGTTAATTCTTCATCCAATTCTGCTACTTTCTCAATCAATTCCGTACGTAGTGCATCTACTTGCTCTACATACTCAGCTGGAACTTCAACTTTTTCAGGGTCTTTACCAGTATCGTCTTTGTAGATATAAGCTACACGTTCAACGATATCGATAATACCTTTAAAGTCGCTTTCCGCGCCGATTGGAATTTGAATTGCTACGGCATTGGCACCAAGACGCTCACGCATGTCTTTGATTACGTTTAGGTAATCTGCACCAATGATATCCATTTTGTTTACGTAAGCAATCCGAGGTACGTTGTAACGGTCAGCCTGACGCCATACGGTTTCAGACTGTGGCTCAACGCCTTCTTTTGCACTGAAAACCCCAACGGCCCCGTCCAATACGCGTAGGGAACGTTCAACTTCAACAGTGAAGTCAACGTGTCCCGGGGTGTCGATAATATTAATGCGGTGTCCATGCCATTGAGCAGTTGTCGCGGCAGACGTAATTGTAATACCGCGCTCTTGTTCTTGTTCCATCCAGTCCATCGTAGCTGCACCTTCGTGCACCTCTCCGATTTTGTGAGTACGGCCCGTGAAGAACAAGATCCGTTCAGTAGTTGTGGTTTTACCGGCATCAATATGCGCCATAATCCCGATGTTACGCGTATTTTTCAAGGAGAACTCTCTTGACATAAAATTGTCTCCTCTCGAATGTAAAAATTCTACCAGCGGTAGTGAGCAAACGCTTTGTTCGCTTCAGCCATTTTGTGAGTATCTTCGCGCTTTTTAACAGCTGCGCCAGTGTTATTGGAAGCATCTGTGATTTCAGCAGCTAAACGCTCTTCCATCGTTTTCTCACCGCGGTTACGTGAGTAGTTCACGAGCCAGCGGAGACCAAGTGCCGTACGGCGCTCTGGTTTAACTTCGATCGGCACTTGATAGTTTGCACCGCCGACACGGCGTGCTTTAACCTCAAGTACAGGCATAATATTTTTCAAAGCAGCTTCGAACACTTCCATCGGATCTTTACCCGTGCGTTCTTGAATCAGTTTGAAAGCATCATACAATAGTGTTTGTGCAACGCCTCTTTTACCGTCAAGCATAATGCGGTTGATTAGGCGCGTTACCAGTTTGCTATTATATAGCGGATCTGGAAGCACATCGCGTTTCGTTACAGGACCTTTGCGTGGCATGAGAAAGTCCCCCTTTCTTCTAATAGTTGCTATTTCTAGCATTTCAATAACCTGTTAAGGTTATGATTATGATTTTTTAACTTTCGGACGTTTCGTACCGTATTTCGAACGAGCTTGCATACGGTTGTTTACACCTGCAGTATCAAGTGCACCGCGAACGATGTGATAACGTACTCCTGCTAAGTCTTTTACTTTACCACCACGGATCAAAACAACGCTGTGCTCTTGCAAGTTGTGTCCGATACCTGGAATGTAAGCCGTAACTTCTAAGCGGTTCGTTAAACGAACACGAGCATATTTACGAAGTGCGGAGTTCGGTTTCCTTGGAGTCATTGTACCTACACGAGTGCACACACCGCGTTTTTGAGGAGCGCTGATGTTTGTAGCTTCACGTTTCAATGCATTGAAACCTTTTTGCAATGCCGGCGATTTCGATTTAACGACTTTCGCTTGGCGTCCTTTACGGACTAGCTGGTTAATAGTTGGCATGTTGCCACCCCCTTCCCTATATTCATGTCTTTTGAAAATATAAGCATTTATAAAGAAGTTGTTTATAAATCAACTTATATTCTTTTTCGCGTAAGCGGGCTCTTCCCACCAAAAGCCGGCAATAGCCGTTTACGCATGTATGGTAGACATTTTACCTAAAATTAAGCCCACAGATCCAGGCGGATCATAAAAGAACAAACAAAAGTTCTCGCCAGCTAATCATCGCTAAATAATCAACTAACAAAAACGGCTATTGTGTTATTCTTCTTCGGTTACGAGTGCTGCCATCGCGGCCCCGACATCGATGCCGCAGGTTTCCCCAAGCTCTACCATCGTGTCGATCCATTTCATTGGAACTCCCGCCCGCTCACATAGATGAACAATCTTCTCTTTCATCTGCGGATCTGCATCTCGTGCGACATAGACTTTAATGGCTCTTTGCTGCTCGAGCATCTTCGTCGTTTGCTTCGCGCCGACTTTGAATTGCATGATAATCACCTTCAATTCTTCCATTCAGCGAACACACAATTAGGCACACTTCGATATAGTATCACCTACTATGTGCTTGTGTCAAGAACCTTCTAGGATAATCACTTGTAAACTTTTTGTAAATGAATTTCATACTGTAAACATATAAAAGAGCGGTCATCTTCCGCTTCCAAGGAAACGGAAGATGTGACGCTCCTTCGATATTAGTTAGTATCCGGTTTTAAGAACATGATCTGTTCAAGCCGACTAGTCGACTGTTACAGCTTCTGTTTCTAGTTCGCCTTCAACTGCAGTAGTTGTTTCATCTTCAAGTCCAGCAAAACGAATGTTACGATAACGGGCCATTCCAGTACCTGCTGGAATCAACTTACCGATAATAACATTTTCCTTGAGTCCAAGCAACTGGTCAACTTTGCCTTTAATAGCGGCATCAGTCAATACACGAGTTGTTTCTTGGAAGGAAGCTGCTGACAAGAACGAATCTGTCTCAAGCGATGCCTTCGTAATACCGAGCAAAACTGGTTTTGCAACAGCTGGTTCGAGATCTGCGAAAATCGCAGTGCGGTTTTGAGCTTCATATTCATGAATATCAACGAACGCACCAGGAAGCAACGTTGTGCCGCCTGCATCTACAATACGAATTTTACGGAGCATTTGTTTAATCATGACCTCAACGTGCTTGTCATTGATTTCTACCCCTTGATTTCGGTAAACGCGCTGTACTTCTTGCAAAATGTAGTTTTGAACGCCACGGATACCTTTGATACGCAGCATATCTTTAGGGTCAATTGAACCGTCAGTCAGCTCATCGCCGGCTTCGATTTGTTGACCTTGCGTTACGCGGATACGCGAACCATAGGTAACAGCATACACTTTCGATTCCGCTTCACCTTGAACCTCGATTTCACGACGGTCCTTCGCTTCACGGATTTCTTTAACCACACCGTCAAGCTCAGAAATAATCGCTTGACCTTTCGGATTACGCGCCTCAAACAACTCTTGGATACGCGGCAAACCTTGTGTGATATCGTCTCCCGCAACGCCGCCCGTATGGAACGTACGCATTGTGAGCTGTGTTCCTGGCTCACCGATGGATTGAGCTGCGATAATACCTACTGCTTCCCCAATCTCAACGTGTTTACCAGTTGCAAGGTTACGTCCGTAACAGATCTTACATACGCCATGACGAGCACGGCAGCTTAGTACGGAACGAATTTGCAGTTTTTCAACGCCAGCGTCGATAATTGCATCCGCTTTGTTCGAGTCAATCAACTCACTGCGGTTAACAATAATCTCGCCTGTTTTTGGATTACGAACCGTTTCAAACGCATAGCGGCCTTCAATACGGTCATAAAGATCTTCAATAACCTCTTTACCGTCTTGAATTTTGCTTACAGAGAAGCCTTTATCGGTACCGCAATCTTCTTCACGTACAATTACGTCTTGTGCAACGTCAACAAGTCGACGAGTCAAGTAACCGGAATCGGCAGTACGAAGGGCAGTATCGGCAAGACCTTTCCGCGCTCCGTGAGTAGAAATAAAGTACTCGAGTACTGTAAGACCCTCGCGGAAGTTCGATTTAATTGGCAACTCGATGATACGACCGGATGGATTGGCCATCAAACCACGCATACCGCCAAGCTGTGTAATTTGAGATTTGTTACCCCGTGCTTTGGAGTCCACCATGAGCATGATGTTGTTGTAACGATCCATCGATTTCATAAGAACTTCGGTGATTTCGTCTTTACATTTACCCCAAATTGTAATGATCCGGTCATAGCGCTCCTCGTTTGTAATCAAACCACGACGGTATTGATTCATAACGGTAGCAACCTTCTCATCGGAGCGCTTCATGATTTCGTCTTTCTCTTTCGGAATGATAACGTCAGCGACGCCGATCGTAATACCAGCCTTAGTCGAGTAAGTGAAACCAAGCTGCTTAATGCGGTCAAGAAGCATCGCAGTAAGCGTAGTGTGGTATTGGCGGAAACATTCTGCAATAACTAATGCAAGATAGTCTTTACCTACCGCACCAGGCGTTTCGATTGCATCCAAGAATTTAGGAAGATCTGCGCCTTTTTCGTAAACGAAATATTTATCTGGTGTACCGTGCAATAGGTTCGTTTTCGTTGCTTCGTTGATATAAGGGAAATCTTCAGGGAAAATTTCGTTGAAGATGACTTTACCAACTGTCGTAACGAGTAACGAGTTTTGCTGCTGCTCGGTGAAGTTAACTTTTTTAAGCACACGAACCGGAATGAAAATTCTGGCGTGCAAGGAAACAATACCACGTTGGTAAGCAGAGATCGCTTCGTTAATGGTACCAAATACGGAACCACTGCCTTTAGCCTCTTTGTTATCCATCGTCAAGTAGAAGCTTCCTAGTACCATATCCTGTGAAGGAGTAACGACCGGTTTGCCGTCTTTCGGGTTAAGGATATTGCCTGATGCAAGCATTAGCAAACGCGCTTCCGCTTGTGCTTCAGCAGACAACGGGACGTGAACGGCCATTTGGTCACCGTCGAAGTCAGCGTTGTAAGCTGTACATACGAGCGGGTGAAGCTTAATTGCGCGACCTTCAACCAAGATAGGCTCAAATGCTTGAATACCTAGTCTGTGAAGTGTCGGGGCACGGTTAAGCAATACTGGGTGCTCCTTGATTACTTCCTCAAGAACATCCCATACCTCAGGGCTTACGCGTTCAACCTTGCGCTTCGCACTCTTAATGTTGTGTGCTAGGCCTTTATTAACAAGCTCTTTCATAACGAAAGGCTTGAACAATTCTAGTGCCATTTCCTTAGGAAGACCGCACTGGAACATTTTGAGGTTTGGACCTACTACGATAACCGAACGACCAGAGTAGTCAACCCGTTTACCGAGCAAGTTCTGACGGAAACGTCCTTGCTTACCTTTCAGCATATGGCTGAGGGATTTAAGCGGACGGTTACCCGGACCTGTAACAGGGCGACCGCGACGACCGTTATCGATCAATGCGTCAACCGCTTCTTGCAGCATCCGTTTTTCATTTTGCACGATAATATCAGGAGCGCCCAGATCAAGCAAACGCTTCAGACGGTTGTTACGGTTAATAACACGACGATACAAATCATTGAGGTCAGAAGTCGCAAAACGACCGCCATCAAGCTGTACCATCGGACGAAGCTCAGGAGGGATGACAGGAAGCACGTCTAGAATCATCCATTCCGGTTCGTTGCCGGAATTGCGGAATGCTTCTACCACTTCAAGACGTTTGATCGCACGATTGCGTCGTTGTCCTTGAGCAGTACGCAGTTCTTCTTTCAATTGCTCCAATTCTTTGTCAACGTCGATATCTTGCAAAAGTTTTTTAACAGCTTCGGCACCCATACCAGCATGGAATCCATACCCGTATTTCTCACGATAGCTGCGATATTCTTTCTCCGATAGAAGTTGTTTCTTCTCAAGTGGGGTATCACCTGGATCCGTTACGACATAGGATGCAAAATAAATGATCTCCTCAAGCGAACGAGGCGACATATCAAGTGCAAGGCCCATACGGCTTGGAATCCCTTTGAAGTACCAAATATGAGAAACTGGAGCTGCTAGCTCGATGTGACCCATACGTTCGCGGCGAACTTTAGCGCGAGTTACTTCAACGCCACAGCGATCACAAACGACACCTTTATAGCGTACACGTTTGTATTTACCGCAATGACATTCCCAGTCTTTTGTAGGTCCAAAAATTTTCTCGCAGAAGAGTCCTTCCTTCTCCGGTTTTAAGGTCCTATAGTTGATCGTCTCCGGTTTTTTAACTTCTCCGCGGGACCACGAGCGAATTTTATCCGGCGAAGCCAGACCTATCTTCATATACTCGAAGTTGTTCACGTCCAACAAGGAGCAACCCTCCTCCGTCATGTATGACAATGTCTATCTAATCAGCTAGATTCCGTCATAGGCGCGTGACCATTTGACGGAATCTAGCAACTAGTTTATTCAGCAGCGCCGACTTCGGCACCTTCTATATTGAGGTTAAGCTTATCGCCTGTTGCCTCGTCTTCATCATCCATTTCCTTCATTTCGATCTCTTCTTCATTCTCGGATAGAATTTTAACGTCCATACCCAAACTTTGAAGCTCTTTGATCAAAACTTTGAACGATTCCGGAACACCTGGCTCTGGTACGTTTTCGCCTTTAACGATGGATTCGTACGTTTTAACACGACCAACCACGTCATCGGATTTAACAGTCAATATTTCTTGAAGCGTGTACGCAGCGCCATATGCCTCAAGCGCCCATACCTCCATTTCCCCGAAACGTTGTCCACCGAACTGTGCTTTACCACCGAGCGGCTGTTGTGTAACGAGTGAGTAAGGACCAGTGGAACGGGCATGGATTTTATCGTCGACCATGTGCGCCAGTTTGATCATGTACATGACCCCAACCGTAACTTCACGTTCGAAATTCTCGCCTGTCCGTCCGTCATACAGTACGGTTTTACCGTTACGCTGCATGCCTGCTTCTTCCATCGTATCGAAAACGTCATTCTCGCGCGCGCCGTCAAATACTGGCGTAGCAGCGTGGATGCCGAGATGCTTACAAGCCATACCCAAGTGAACTTCAAGCGCCTGACCGATGTTCATCCGCGACGGTACGCCGAGCGGGTTAAGAACAACTTCTACAGGTGTGCCATCCGGTAGGAAAGGCATATCTTCTTCAGGCATGATACGAGCGATTACCCCTTTGTTACCATGACGTCCAGCCATTTTGTCGCCTTCGGAAATTTTCCGTTTTTGAGCAATATAAGCACGAACAAGCTGGTTAACGCCTGGTGGCAATTCGTCGCCATTCTCCCGCGTAAATACTTTAACGTCAACAACGATACCGTCTGTACCATGCGGCACGCGTAGCGATGTATCACGTACTTCACGAGCCTTCTCACCAAAGATAGCGTGCAGCAATCTTTCTTCCGCAGTCAGTTCAGTTACACCCTTAGGCGTTACTTTACCAACTAGGATATCGCCAGCGCCGATTTCAGCTCCGACACGAATGATTCCGCGCTCATCCAGGTTGCGAAGAGCTTCTTCACCGACATTCGGAATGTCGCGTGTAATTTCTTCAGGTCCAAGCTTCGTATCACGAGCCTCAGACTCGTATTCCTCGATGTGAATGGATGTATAAACATCCTCTTTCACTAGCTTTTCACTTAACAGGATCGCATCCTCATAGTTGTAGCCTTCCCACGTCATGAATGCAACAACGACGTTGCGTCCAAGAGCCAATTCGCCTTTTTCAGTGGAAGGACCATCCGCAAGGATATCACCTTTTTTAATAACGTCGCCTTTACGTACAAGCGGGCGTTGATTGATGCACGTTCCTTGGTTAGAGCGCATAAACTTGTGTAGTTTATGTTTTACCAAGTCACCAGTAACCGGCTTGCCATCGATTTGCTCGACGCGACGAAGCCAGATTTCATTAGCGGAAGAACGTTCGATTATACCGTCATGCTTCGCTACGATACAAACGCCTGAGTCTTTCGCTGCCTTGTGCTCCATACCTGTACCAACAAGTGGTGATCTAGGGATAAGAAGCGGTACCGCTTGACGTTGCATGTTGGATCCCATGAGGGCACGGTTGGAGTCATCGTTTTCCAAGAAAGGAATTAACGCTGTCGCAACAGATACTACCTGTTTAGGCGATACATCCATGTAATCAACGCGATCACTAGGCATAGTCAAAATGTTGTCGGCTTGTTTATTGTAACGAACGATCGTATTCTCTTCTGCAAACTTGTCGTCTGGAGTCAGCTTCGCATTCGCTTGCGCGATTACGTAGTTATCTTCCTCGTCAGCAGTCAGGTAAGCGATTTGTTCTGTAACAATTCCAGTCTTCGGATCTACCCAACGATATGGTGCTTCAATGAATCCATATTCGTTAATACGAGCGAAGGAAGACAAGGAGTTGATCAAACCGATATTCGGTCCCTCTGGCGTCTCGATCGGACACATCCGCCCATAGTGGGAGTGATGGACGTCACGAACTTCAAAGCCCGCGCGTTCCCGAGTCAAACCACCGGGTCCAAGTGCTGACAAACGACGCTTATGCGTCAATTCAGCAAGCGGATTCGTTTGGTCCATAAACTGGGACAGCTGCGAGGAGCCGAAGAACTCTTTTATAGATGCAATAACCGGACGAATGTTAATTAGCGCTTGCGGCGTAATTGCATTCGCGTCTTGAATGGACATTCTCTCACGCACAACGCGCTCCATACGAGACAGACCGATACGGAATTGGTTTTGAAGCAGCTCGCCAACAGAACGCAGACGACGGTTACCCAGATGATCGATATCATCCGTGCTGCCTACGCCATGAAGCAAGTTGATAAAGTAGTTAATGGAAGAAATGATGTCCGCAGGCGTGATATGCTTGACGGATTTGTCAATAATGCCATTCGCAATAACTTTAATTACTTTGCTTTCGTCATATGGTGAGAATACGCTGATCGTTTGTAGTGGAATACTATCAGCATCAAGAACGCCATTAGCTACATGATACGTTTTGAAACCAACATCCTTCTCAAGCTTCTCGAGAATTTCATCAAGCAAGCGGCGGTCAATCATTTGTCCGGACTCAGCAATAATTTCGCCAGTCGCAGGATCAATTAGATTTTCCGCAAGACGTTGATTAAACAAACGGTTCTTGATGTGAAGTTTTTTGTTTATTTTGTAACGGCCTACATTGGCCAAGTCATAACGTTTTGGATCAAAGAAACGAGCAACTAGCAAGCTCTTCGCATTATCCAAAGTCGGAGGCTCGCCTGGACGAAGACGCTCATAAATTTCAATAAGCGCTTTTTCAGTAGAATCCGTGTTATCTTTGTCTAGCGTGTTGCGAATGTACTCATCATGGCCTAGCAGTTCAAGAATCTCAGCGTCAGTACCGAATCCAAGCGAACGCAAAAGTACCGTTACCGGTATTTTCCGGGTCCGGTCAATACGAACGTAGATGATATCTTTAGCATCCGTTTCAAGCTCTAGCCAAGCGCCACGGTTAGGAATAACAGTAGCTGTGTAGTTTTTCTTCCCGTTCTTATCGACCTTCGTGCTGAAGTACACACTCGGGGATCGAACCAATTGGCTGACTATGACACGTTCGGCTCCGTTAATAATAAACGTGCCCGTCTCTGTCATAAGCGGGAAATCACCCATGAAAACTTCTTGTTCCTTTACTTCGCCAGTTTCCTTATTGAAAAGTCGCACCTTAACGCGTAAAGGAGCTGCATACGTCACATCGCGCTCTTTTGATTCATCGACCGAATATTTCGGTTCGCCCAAGCTATAGTCGATAAACTCAAGCGATAGATTGCCCGTAAAGTCCGAAATCGGAGAAATATCTTGGAACAACTCAATTAGGTCGCTGTCCAAAAACTTCTCATACGATTTTTGTTGGATTTCAATCAGGTTCGGGACTTCCAGCACCTCGTTGATCCTGGCGTAGCTTCTGCGCGCGCGCCGACCATACTGAACAAGTTGTCCTGCCAACTTAACCTCACCCCTCATGTCTGTATCACAGCATCGATAATCACTGCGTCACTATAGACGAACCAGCCGCCTATATAGTCAAATAAAGAAAAGCCCTTATCGAATGGTTCGAAAAAAGAGCATGTTCCGGCAGTTAACTAATCACAGCGCGGCCGTGACAGTCTCATATCAAATAATTTTGCCCAAAACGTAAACATTATACGTCAAATGTGTAAAACTTATGCATTCCGCGCTTTAAATTTACACTTGACATTTTAGTTAACTAAAGAGATCGAGCCCAATTTAATGCTGACATTTTATAATCTTACCATATCGCAAATGTCAAGTCAATAAATATTATTCAGTTTTCAAACATATTTTCAAAACATATTTTTCTCTAATTTTCTAAGCTTTTACAGCTCGGAAAATACGGTAGCCTTTATCCTTCGTTACTTCCTCTACATCTGCAAATAATGACTCTAATTTAGCTTTCGCCGAAGGTGCCCCTTGCTTCTTCTGTATGACAACCCACATGCTGCCGCCTTGTTCGAGCAATTCATAACCTTCTTCAAAAATCCGATGAACGACTGACTTCCCAGCCCTGATCGGCGGATTAGTAACGATGACATCGAACTTCATTTGCTTAACTGCTTCAAATAGATCACTTTGCAAAACGGTAACATTAGATATTTGGTTAAGCTTTGCGTTCTCACGCGAAAGCTCTACCGCTCTTTCATTTATATCAATCATCGTTACTTGCCCATGCTCAGCGAGTTTTGCTGATGTTAATCCAATAGGACCATAACCACAGCCAACATCAAGAATGTTTGCATTTGCATTCAGCTCCAAAGCATCGATCAACACCTGACTCCCGTAATCAACTCCTGATTTCGAGAATACGCCGGCATCCGTCATAAACTTCAAAGAAAAGCCTCGGAGTATTGCTTCATGAACTTGACGATTATGCTTAACATCTGGGCTCTGTGAGTAATAGTGATTCGACATTATTCATCACTCCCCGCTATTCCATATTGCATCGAGTATATTGATATTGCCTTGCTTCAGCGAAAAAATACTCGATTCTCGTTGAAGGATAAGAATGTACAAGCCAAAACTTGCACATTCTTATCCTTCAACATACAACGAACCCCTTGAAACCTGACGTTTCAAGGGGCTCGCCGGCCGATTCATCATTCAATCGCATGATCAGCTTATTTTATTGAAAGAAATACTACTTAACTTCTACGGAAGCGCCAGCTTCAGTAAGCTTAGCTGCAACAGCTTCTGCTTCTTCTTTAGCAACTTTCTCTTTAACTGCTTTAGGAGCGCTATCAACCAAGTCTTTCGCTTCTTTCAGGCCAAGACCTGTGATTTCGCGAACCACTTTGATTACGTTGATTTTTGAAGCGCCAGCGCCGTTAAGGATAACGTCAAATTCAGTTTGCTCAGCTTCTACAGCTGCGCCAGCACCTGCTGCTGCTACTGGAGCTGCTGCAGTTACGCCGAATTCTTCTTCAATTGCTTTAACAAGATCGTTCAGTTCAAGAACGTTCATAACTTTAATCGCTTCTAAGATTTGTTCTTTAGACATGATTATACCTCCGGGAATATGGTTTATTTTTTTTGGTTTATCCTACAGCCGACTTGCGTCGGTTCATTACTATAAGGGACTCTTGAAAAAAATTAAGCTTGTGCTTCTTGTTTCTCGCCGACTGCTTTAACTGCAAGCGCGAAGTTGCGCACTGGAGCTTGCAATACGCTGAGGAGCATAGAGAGCAAACCGTCGCGGGACGGAAGTTCCGCAAGAGCTTTAATTTCTTCTTGAGATACGACTTTACCTTCAACAACGCCGCCTTTAAGTTTCAAAGCATCGTTTTTCTTAGCGAAATCGTTCAAAATTTTAGCTGGAGCAACAGCGTCTTCTTTACCGAATGCAATTGCTGTAGGACCTGTAAGAATGTTGTTCAATTCTACATAATCCGTACCTTCAGTTGCGCGACGAACGAGCGAGTTTTTAAGAACTTGGAATTCAATTCCTGCTTCACGAAGTTGTTTCCGAAGTTCAGTTACTTGAGCAACGTTCAATCCACGATAGTCAGCTACTACTGTGCTAGAGCTATTAGCAATTTTTGCCGCGATTACGGCAACTGCCTCTTGTTTCTCTTGGATGATATTTGCGTTAGCCAAACTGTACACCTCCCGTAATAGTATACATTCCGTTAATTACGACGGGCTTTCCACGCCTCGATGCATGAGAAAGGCCTTCGCAGACACTGCGAAGGCCATGATGTCGTTATCGCGCATCAACCCTAAAGGATCGAATGTTGCTTACAAACGTTTTATCATAACACCTCGGTAGGAAATTAAGCCTTAAGGCACCTACTGTCTACGGTATGCGTATTCGAATTTAGTTCCGTTCTTCTTAGCGGTAAGCCGCTGTAGAAACACGAGCGCCAGGGCCCATTGTTGAAGAAACGGCAATGTTTTTCAGGTAAACACCTTTTGACGCAGCCGGTTTAGCACGATTAAGTGCATCGATCAATGATTTGAGGTTCTCGTTGAGTTTCTCAGCATCGAAAGATACTTTACCGATTGGCGCATGGATTTGACCTGCTTTATCAAGACGGTATTCAATCTTACCGGCTTTGATTTCTTGAACGGCTTTAGCAACGTCAAACGTTACTGTACCAGCTTTAGGGTTCGGCATCAAGCCTTTACCACCAAGGATACGTCCAAGTTTACCAACTTCAGCCATCATGTCCGGCGTTGCTACGCAAACGTCGAATTCAAACCAGCCTTGTTGGATTTTGTTGATCATGTCTGCATCGCCGACAAAATCAGCACCCGCAGCTTCCGCTTCTTTCACTTTTTCGCCTTTTGCGAAAACGAGAACGCGTTTTGTTTTACCAGTGCCGTGTGGTAGTACAACTACGCCACGAACAGCTTGGTCTTGTTTACGTGGGTCTACACCCAAACGAACTGCTACTTCAACGGACTCGTCGAATTTAGCTGTTGCAGCCTTCTTAACAAGCTCAATCGCTTCTAGAGGCTCGTAAGTTGCTTCGCTATCAAATAGCTTAGCAGCTTCTACATACTTTTTACCTTGTTTAGCCATTGTAATTTCCTCCTCATGTGGTTGTAGCGGAAAATCCTCCTAGGGATGATCCTCCCACTCGCGAAAGCCGAAGCTAACGCAAAGCAAGCTACCTCGCGGTATTAGTCAACAATAGTTACGCCCATGCTGCGAGCAGTACCTTCAACCATACGCATTGCTGATTCTACAGACGCTGCGTTAAGATCCGGCATTTTTTGCTCAGCGATTTCGCGAACTTTGTCACGTTTTACAGTAGCGACCTTTTTCTTGTTCGGTTCGCCTGAACCTTTTTCGATACCAGCTGCGACGCGAAGCAATACTGCTGCCGGCGGCGTTTTTGTTTCGAAAGTGAAAGAACGGTCTTCAAATACTGTAATAACAACCGGAATAATCAAGCCTGCTTGATCTGCGGTACGAGCATTAAACTCTTTACAAAACGCCATGATGTTAACGCCTGCTTGACCAAGTGCTGGACCGATCGGCGGCGCTGGGTTTGCTTTACCTGCAGGAACTTGCAATTTGACCATCTTGATGACCTTTTTTGCCATGCCTGACACACCTCCTAACCCTTTATTCCATGCGTAAATAGCATCCGCCTCCGCAAGGGGGCATTGCTATTTCGCGTCCAAACCTCCACTAGTTTAACCCAGTGGGTTCGGAAACCAGATATTATATCTTTTCCACTTGAGTGTAATCCAGCTCTAGCGGGGTCTCCCTGCCAAACATGTTTACATGAACCTTCAACTTCGCTTTGTCCAGCAAAATTTCTTCTACTGTACCAACAAAATCTGCGAAAGGACCCACTTTGACGCGAACCGTTTCTTTCAAATCGAACTCGATTTTCGGTTTTGGTTCTTCCATGCCCATGTGTTTGAGTATTTGCTCAACCTCATCTGGCAATAGAGGAATCGGTTTTGAACCGGAACCTGTTGATCCTACGAATCCAGTTACACCTGGTGTATTTCGAACAACGTACCATGAATCGTCGGTTTGAACCATTTCCACAAGAACATATCCGGGGTAGACCTTACGTTGGACAGTCTTCTTCTTACCATCCTTCTCTACCACTTCTTCTTCCATAGGAACAAGCACACGGAAAATCTTATCTTCCATGCCCATTGATTCAACACGGCGTTCCAAATTGGCTTTCACCTTGTTCTCATAACCTGAGTAGGTATGCACGACGTACCATCTTTTTTCCATCACAAATCCACCTTTGGACCCTTCTTAAACAATGAGTTCAACCAGAGACGAGATCCCGATGTCAAGAAGCCAGAAGTAAATAGTCACAAGCGTAATCGTGAGCAAAACCACGATCGAATAGCTTGTCAACTCTTTACGGCTTGGCCAGCGAACCTTCTTAAGTTCCGCCCAGCTGTCGGCAAAAAAACTAAACGTTGTACCAAAGCTTTGCTTTAGTTTAGCCAAAAATGCCACGTTCACACCTCCAATTGACTATCTCGTCTCGCGATGAGGAGTCTGCTCGTTACAGAACTTGCAAAACTTCTTCAACTCGATGCGGTCGGGGTGATTGCGTTTGTTCTTGCTGCTCGCATAGTTTCTCTGTTTGCAGTTTGTGCATGCCAACGTGATAATTACCCGCATTGAATTACACCTCCCGAACTGCTACAAAATACGAATCATGAAGCTCTATATGAAAGTTCATTGATTCCAACGCCAAAACGAAATAAAACCTCGATTTTAGGCCTACCTAAACACTTTATCATACAGCAATTTTGATGTCAATGTAAAAGATAAGTGTTAAGCCTGTGAATGATTGGAAACAAAAGCGCCATCGGTCTCGTATCTACCATTATAGTCTACTTTTGTCCATTTAAAACTAAAAGGACCGTATATTCCACCTAGACACCGCCAGATGGAAGACAGTCCTCGTAAAAATGATTTACGTATAAATGCGGCTAGCCGCTAATGTCTCTGACTTCCAAGTATCGTTCGAGCTTGCGTTTCACCCTTTGAAGAGCGTTGTCAATAGATTTCACATGTCTATCCAAATCAACAGCAATTTCCTGATAGGACCTTCCATCCAAATAAAGCATAAGCACCTTGCGTTCAAGGTCGCTTAATATTTCGGACATCTTATCTTCAAGGCCAATGAATTCTTCTTGATTAATAATTAATTCTTCTGGATCAGATACTCGCGTACCACAAATGACATCCAGCAGTGTGCGATCCGAATCTTCATCATAAATGGGCTTATCTAGCGAAACGTAGGAATTTAGCGGAATGTGTTTCTGACGCGTGGCTGTTTTGATTGCGGTAATAATTTGCCTGGTTATACACAATTCAGCAAAGGCTTTGAAGCTTGCTAGCTTGTCCCCTTTAAAATCTCGAATTGCCTTATAAAGACCAATCATACCCTCCTGCACGATATCTTCACGATCCGCACCGATAAGAAAATACGAGCGCGCTTTGGCTCTCACAAAATTCTTATACTTGTTTATCAAATATTCCAACGCTATGCTATCACCATTGCGGACCGCTTCGACGATATCCTCGTCCGTACTGCTGTCATACTCGAGCGTACTCCATTCTTTGAGGTCGATACTCACGAACTATCCCTCCGGCCTGCAAGGCGTACACCGCTAGATTCTTATTCACGCAAACCTATCTGATTGAACTCAAAGTCTGAGCTCAAGCAGCGTTTCACGTCGAAAGATAAGAATGTATACTGAACAAAATCAACACGTTCTTATCGCTAATAATAGAGTCAGTATACATTATGTAACCTTACACCGTCAACCAATCTGAGCCCCGACAACCACAGATATACTGGGAATTTTGTAACTTAGTGGAACGACCCGAGTAAATCATTCTATATCTATTTGAAGATTATCGCTTTTCCAATCTTTTATTTCTCTCCGCGCCGAAGCTTCTCCAGCTGGCTTCGAACCTCTAAACTAATTCTGCCGTCTACTGAATTCCGTTTTCCCGGCTGTTCCTCACGGAGTGTCTGCTCGATATTTTTGCGATTCTGGCCTATATCAATAAGCAATTCCCGTGCCGATACACGAAGCGCACCTTTGCCGAATGCCACATGCTGCTCGACCAAATCCGAAGTGGCTACATATATATTTCTACGTCTGAGGAACAGCTCCGAGCATAAACGCTCGATGCATTCATCAGCTGTTTCCTTCTCTTTTGTGTACACGATAGTCAGCCTGTGGTGCCTGTAAGTAGCGCCTAATCCAGGCACCTGATGCGCATCAAACACGACATACACTTTCATTCCTGTAAAACCTTGATAATCCGCCATTAAATCGAGCAATTTATCCCGCGCTTCTTCCAGATCATGTTCCTTCAGCTTCTCGAGTACCGGCCAAGCGCCAATTATGTTATAACCGTCGACTAATAAAATATCGTCGCGCCGGTTCATAACCTAAATGCTCCGGCGCTGCCGAACGACCTCATACATAAGAACACCAGCTGCAACGGAAGCATTTAGCGAGTTCAACTGACCAAGCATAGGAAGTTTAACGAGAAAATCACATTTCTCCTTAATAAGTCTTCCCATGCCTTTACTCTCGTTGCCTATAACGACAACCAGCGGCATGTCGAATTTCATTTTATAAACATCCTGCTTTGCACTTACATCAGTTCCCGCTACCCATACGCCCGCTTCCTTCAGCCTATCGATCGTTTGCGCCAAGTTAGTAACGCGTGCAACCGGCACATGCTCAGCAGCACCCGCAGATGTTTTAAGCACCGTAGCCGTCAACCCTGCTGCACGACGTTTTGGAATGATAACGCCATGCACGCCTGTACATTCCGCTGTCCGCAATATAGAGCCCAAATTATGAGGATCTTCGATTTCATCCAATAGCAAAATAAATGGAACCTCATCCCGTTGTTTTGCTCGTTCCAGAATGTCCTCAACATCCACATAAGCGAATGCCGCTGCTTGTGCGACAACTCCCTGATGTGTAACTCCAGGGGCTAAGCTGTCGAGTTTCCGCTTGTCGACAAACTGTACGATGATACCGGATTTCTTCGCTTCCGCTACAATGGGCTGCGTCAACGTTTTTTGAGCACCGTCAGCAATCCATATTTTATTAATTTCTCGTCCGGAACGCAGTGCTTCGAGCACAGGATGTTTACCGGCTATCATTTCATCTTGATCTTGAATCGTTTCTTCTGTCATCGGTAACCCTCCTTTATTTTTTCATTTACAAAATAGCTTCATGAGCCTTGTTGATTCTCATGCTTCTTAATTGCAATGGCAAATAGTTCATGTATTCTTTCGATTCGGCCTTCATAATAAAGATAGCCAACCAAGCTCTCCAACGCTGTTGCTAGACGATAATCAGCTAAATCAGCGTTTTTGGGAGGCGCTCCCGATTTTGAATTGCGGCCTCGGCGGACTATGTCCGCCTCCTCCTCGGTTAAATGCGGCTGCCAGAGATCCAACGTTTTCTTTTGTCCTTTGGCAGAAACAAATTTTGTTGCCTCACGGTGAAGGTGATGCGATTTCTGATTCGGCAGTGAAATAAAATATTGTCTTACAAGAAGCTCAAACACAGCATCGCCCATATAAGCGAGAACGACCGGGTTCATTAGCTGCGGCGATTTGGACGGCGGGTAAAAGAGCAAGCGGTTCGTATCGATATGCTCGCTCATTTACGCCGCCAGCGGATACCTTGCGGTGTATCCTCAAGGACGATGTTTTTCTCTATGAGCAAATCACGAATTTCATCCGCTCTAGCCCAGTTTTTGGACTGGCGAGCTTCGGTCCGCTCCACTATAAGCTGTTCGATATCCGCATCCAGCAGTTCAGCGTCCGCTTGTTGCTGCGGCAGCAAGCCAAGTACAGCATCCATACGCTCAAACAATGTAAGCAAAGCATAAATCGCTTCAGCAGAGGCGTCTGCACGATTCAAATATTGATTAGCCTCAGCTACCAAATCAAACACCGTTGTAATCGCGTCAGGGGTGTTGAAATCATCGCTCATTTTGGCATGGAATTGTTCATGAATCACTTTTAGTCTTGCATCCAGCGCTTCGTCGCCAGAAGGGACAAGTCCGTTGCCACTTCCTGCCGCCTCATTTAGCTTGCCTTCAAACGATGAAAGCCTATGCTTTAAATTCGCTGCACTGTTTGCAATCCGCTCGACGCTGTTCTCAGCTTGCGCAACCGTGTCATCACTGAAATTGAGTGGACTGCGGTAGTGTGTAGAGAGCATAAAATAACGAATCGCATGAGGTTTAACCCGCTTCACCAGCTCATGCACCGAAATGCCATTGCCTAGCGATTTGGACATTTTCTCATTATTTATATGAATATAGCCGTTATGCATCCAATAGTTCGCCAGCGGTTTGCCTGTCAGCGCCTCCGATTGCGCAACCTCGCATTCATGATGCGGAAACTGCAAATCATGACCGCCGCCATGGATATCAAGAGTATCCCCAAGGTACGCGCGAGCCATAGCCGAGCATTCGATATGCCAGCCTGGGCGTCCATCGCCGAAAGGACTTTCCCATTTGATTTCGCCCGGCTTAGCGCCTTTCCATAATACAAAATCCTGTTGATTCTCTTTGCGGTCGCCAATCTCTACTCGAATACCGAATTGAAGCTCTTCAATATTTTGATGGGAGAGCTTGCCGTAATCCGCGAATGCAGACGTACGATAATAAACATCTCCATCACTCATATAAGCATAGCCTTTATCTATCAAGCCTTGAATAAACGCAACGATTTGCGGAATATGCTCCGTTACCCTTGGATTAAGTGTCGCCTTATGAACACCCAGCGATTCGATATCTGCATAAAATGCTGCAATAAACGTCTCCGCTACTTCAGGGACTGTCGTACCAAGCTGCTCTGCTTTTCGAATCAGCTTATCATCGACATCTGTAAAGTTAACAACATATTGAACTTCATTACCTACATCCTCCAAATAACGGCGAACAACGTCAAAGAAAATAACCGGACGAGCGTTTCCAATATGAATGTAGTCATAAACGGTTGGTCCGCAAACGTACATTTTCACCTTACCTGGCTCTTGCGATACAAAAGGCTCTTTTAGCCGCGATACTGTATTATAAATGGATACTGTCATTTTCGTATTTCTCCTCCAGCTACAGGATTCCGAAGCTTATCGAGCTCGGATTTTAATTCGTCTATTTCCTTCTGCATTGTACGGAACATTTCGATGACCGGATCGGGCAGCTTCGTATGATCAAGTCGATCGCCTACACGCTCGCCGTTTCTTTTGACCACGCGTCCCGGGTTTCCAACTACCGTACAATTGGCAGGAACCTCTCTGAGTACAACCGCGTTTGATCCTATGTTAGAAAATTCGCCCACTTGAAATGAGCCGAGCACCTTCGCTCCTGAGCCAATAACTACATTATTGCCAATTGTCGGGTGACGCTTCCCTTTTTCTTTACCCGTTCCGCCAAGAGTTACTCCCTGATAAATAACGACATCATCACCAATCTCACAGGTTTCACCAATGACGACACCCATGCCATGATCGATAAACAATCGCTCGCCGATACGAGCACCTGGATGAATTTCGATGCCTGTCATAAAGCGGCTAACCTGGGAGATCAAGCGCGCTGTAGTATACCAACCTCTACGGTATAAGGGATGGGCAATGCGATGCGCCCAAATAGCGTGCACACCTGAATAGGTGAAAATAACCTCGAAGCGACTGCGAGCAGCCGGATCATTCTCAAAAACAGCTAGTATGTCCGATCGAAAATGACGAAACATAAACAATGCCCCTTTTTCCTACGCTCATAAATTTCTAATAAAAGAAAAGCCTCTGCAGCATAATATGCTGCAGAGGCGTGTGATCTCGCGGTTCCACTCTGCTTGAATAAATCGACAGCTATCCTCGCTGAAGTTTATTCACCTTAAGGTCTTTAACGCAGACGATACGTTGCTGCCTACCCTGTCCAGACAAATATATGCCAATATTGCCGATTAAGCGTCGCCGCCATCCTCATCATTGCGCATTACCTGCTGACACAGCTCGGAACAAAGCTCCCAGGTGCATATTTCCGTTCGGCGGACCAGACAACTTGCAGCCCCATTACGTTTCCTCATAGTCACATTGTGATGCGACTCCGACTCGAATGACGGTTGTCCTCTCTGCGAATCCACAAGCAAACGTACTTCTCCTGTTCATGGCCGTTTGATTCATTCATTTATTAGTCATAGTATACCGAATACCCAAAAATGTGACAAGGGCATTATGCATACTCTCATCTACAAGAATTAAGCTAAAGATCCTGCCAAACGCGCGCGCAGACGATCAGCAACCTTATCTTTGCCTAGCAAAGCAAGCGATTGATTCAAATCAGGACCATGCGTTTGTCCAGTAAGGGCTGCACGAATCGGCATGAACAGCTGCTTGCCTTTAAATCCAGTTTCCTTCTGTACAGCTTTGATCATCTCTTTGATGCCATCCACTTCAAAGGCTGTTTCTCCCGCTTCGATTTTTGACAGGAAGGCCTGCAAAACAGTTGGCACTTGCTCCTCGGCAAGAACCTCTACCGCTTCGCTTTCATCCTCTACCGTATCACGGAAAAATAGCTCTGTCATTGGAACGATTTCTGAGGCGGAACGCAGTTTGTCCTGATGAAGCGCCACTAGTGCAGTCACCCAGGCTCTGCCTTCTGCATCAAGTTCAGCAGCGACTCGACCCGCATTTTGCAAATGTGGCAGGCAAAGATCAACAACACGGTTCAAGTCCGCTTTTTTCAAATATTCATTGTTCATCCAGCTAAGCTTCTGCGTATCGAATACGGCAGGGCTTTTGCTTAGACGTTCAGGATTAAACACATTAACCAATTCTTCGCGAGTAAACATTTCCTGTTCACCCTCTGGCGACCATCCAAGCAATGTAATAAAGTTAAACATCGCTTCCGGCAAATAACCGAGATCGTCATACTGCGAAATAAACTGAATGATGGATTCATCTCGTTTACTTAGTTTTTTGCGCTGCTCATTCACGATTAGCGTCATATGGCCGAATTTTGGAGCTTCCCAGCCAAAAGCTTCATAAATCATCAACTGGCGCGGCGTATTCGAGATATGGTCTTCTCCACGCAATACGTGACTGATTTTCATCAAATAATCGTCCAGTACTACAGCGAAGTTATAAGTCGGGATACCGTCCTTCTTCACGATGACGAAATCGCCCATCTCTGTTGTATCAAAGCTGATTGAGCCTTTTACGATATCGTCAAAAGCATAAGTCCGATTTTCCGGTACACGGAAACGAATACTCGGCACACGTCCTTCCGCTTCGAATGCTTGGCGCTGTTCTTCCGTCAGATTGCGATGGCGTCCGGAATAACGAGGTGTTTCGCCGCGCTCCGTTTGCTCTTCCCGCTCCTTCTCAAGCTCCTCTTCCGAGCAGTAGCAGCGATAAGCAAGACCACGATCAAGCAGTTCCTGCCAGTACTTGTTGTATATATCTAGACGCTCAGTCTGACGGTAAGGTCCGTACCCGCCGCCAATATCGATGCTCTCATCCCAATCCATGCCCAGCCATTTCAAGTACTTAAGCTGGCTCTCTTCTCCGCCCTCAACATTGCGCTTTACATCCGTATCTTCGATCCGAATAATAAATTTACCGCCCTGGTTTCTCGCGAACAAATAATTGAATAAGGCCGTTCTTGCATTTCCAATATGTAAATGACCCGTTGGAGATGGGGCATAACGTACACGAACTTCTGCAGTCATATAAATAACCTCCTTAAAGTTTTGCGAAGCATAAACTAACTTCGTAAGCATATACAGGTAAAGTTTTGCGAAGCACAAACTGGCTTCGTAAGCATATACAGGTAAAGTTTTGCGAAGCAAAATCTAGTCTCGCAAGCATATGCTGATTAATGAATACTCCCGATCATAACACATCCTTGATTAGACAGACAACGGATTGCGCTGCAATTCCTTCACCGCGTCCTGTGAATCCAAGCTGCTCGGTTGTCGTTGCTTTCACATTCACCTGTGTTACATCAGCCTCAAGCGCTTTCGCTATAATTTCAGCCATTTGCGGAATATATGGCAGCATTTTGGGCTTTTGAGCAATAATCGTGGAATCAATGTTCCCAAGCTTATATCCGCGCTCACGCACAAGCTTCCATACTTCCTCCAGCAGCTTTAAGCTGTCTGCATCTTTAAACGCGGCATCTGTATCCGGAAAATGTTTGCCGATATCGCCAAGTCCAAGCGCGCCCAGTATTGCATCCGTTATTGCATGCAACAGAACATCCGCATCAGAATGACCTAGAAGTCCCTTCTCATAAGGAATCGTTACTCCCCCAATAATGCACGGACGGCCTTCTACCAATTGATGCACATCAAATCCATTTCCAACTCGAATCATCCTTGCTCACCTTTCCCCTCTGCCCTATCGGCATGACGCTTCGCAAGCAAAAATTCCGCCCACGGCAAATCTTCAGGCGTCGTAATTTTAATATTCGTATATTCGCCTTCTGCAACAGTAACGCTTGCGCCCATGCGCTCTACAACCATTGCGTCATCTGTTCCAATGAACTCTTCTGCAAGTGCGCGCTCATGCGCCTCCTGCAGTAGAACACGTCGAAAAGCTTGCGGCGTTTGTATCGCCCACAAGCTTCGGCGGTCCGGAGTCGAAACGATAACTCCCGCTTCATTGACTTGTTTAATCGTATCCTTTACTGGAACAGCCAGCACAGATGCACCGCTCTGCTCAGCCTGCGAACAGCAAGCGCAGACGGCATTCGCCGA
Source organism: Paenibacillus sp. MCAF9 (assembly GCF_052114265.1). Taxonomy (NCBI): domain Bacteria; kingdom Bacillati; phylum Bacillota; class Bacilli; order Caryophanales; family Paenibacillaceae; genus Paenibacillus; species Paenibacillus sp. MCAF9. The sequence goes on along the minus strand of NZ_JBFREL010000032.1, from coordinate 13,964 downwards.
TACCAGCGGACGTACACCGTCATGCACCATCACCCAGTCGCTTTTCAGCTCCTGCAGACCTAAGTATACCGAGTGCTGTCGTTCTTTCCCCCCGGCAACAATAGCGGTTACCTTCGTTATGCCATATAGGGAAGCCCAATTGCGGCAACGCTCCACGTCCTCGCTGCCTACGACCAGAACCACTTCATTTACCAAATCCATCGATTGAAACAGCTCTAGCGTATGCACAAGAATAGGCTTGTCCGCCAGCTTCAAATACTGCTTGCTTTCTTTCGTTCCCATCCGCGTGCCTCGTCCGGCTGCTACGATGATAACTCCCCAATCTGCTCCCATGCCTCGACCCGCCTCACACTGAGTTAAAACATAAGTATTTATAAACCTAGCTTCTTATAAATAAACTTACGTTTCTCTGCGAAACGAGCTTGTGCCGTCTTTTGTCGACGTTAGCCGTTTGCGCTATAACAATAGTACTATCATACCTTGTTACTGCGCTTTTTCCAACAGCTTCGGCTTTGCAAATATCATTCGGCCCGCAGAGGTTTGAAGCACGCTCGTTACAAGCACTTCCATCGTTGTCCCGATATATTCACGTCCGCCCTCAACGACGATCATGGTGCCATCATCCAAATATGCGACACCTTGTCCATGCTCTTTGCCGTCTTTTATCACTTGTACGATGATTTCTTCTCCAGGTAGAACAACCGGCTTCACAGCATTAGCCAAATCATTAATATTGAGCACCGACACGCCTTGAAGCTCACATACTTTGTTTAAGTTGAAGTCGTTGGTAACAACTTTACCATGAAGCGCCTTAGCCAGCTTGACCAGCTTGCTGTCTACTTCTCCGATTTCTTCAAAATCTCCTTCATAAATAAGAACCTTTACGTCCAGCTCTTTTTGAATCTTGTTCAAAATATCAAGTCCACGGCGTCCCCTATTGCGCTTCAATAAATCAGATGAATCAGCAATATGCTGCAGCTCCTCAAGCACAAACTCAGGAATGACTAACGTGCCTTCAATAAATCCAGTCTTACAGATGTCTGCAATACGGCCGTCAATAATAACGCTGGTATCGAGTATCTTATGCTCCTCGTAACCACCCGCCTCATTTACAGGCGCGACTCTCCGTTTCTCCAGCAGAGCTGCAAAGCCTTCTGCCAGCTCCTCCTGCTTATGCAGGCCAATTCGCATGCCCAAATAACCGAAGCATAACATCATAGCAGCAGGAAGGAGACTTCCTATACCATCTAGACCCGATACTGCGGGATAGATTAGAACAGTAAGCAATAAACCTGCTAGAAGACCGCCAGCTCCAGCAATCAGCTGCTGCATAGGAAGCGCTGCGGTTTGCTCCGCACCCTTCTGCATATAGCGAATGACTTGCCCTGCAACCATCGTTGCTACAACTACACCAAAAACCGCGCCAATTGCTACATTCATGTAATAAGTGCCGGATCGCTGTAGCATTCCGAAGGATGAGCCAGACCATACGGCCGCTCCATTTATCCATCCGTATACTTCACCGCCTGCCATACCACCGAACAACATACCCAATATTTGAATTATTCGTCTAACCATTATGGTTCACCTCCACTATAATTATGTTCCAATAATTGGATTGCTAACCGTGGGGGCACGGATTAATTGAAAACATTTATAATTTTTAATAATTCACATTTTGTAAAAGGGAGATAGGAGGCTTATAATGGATATTAGGAAGAAAACATAAGAGGTTGGTGAAAGAGGTGGAACCGATGAGCGCTCCTACACTGGATCAATTTCAGCAGCAAGTATCCGAATTGTTGCTTCGGCACCGCAGCTTGCTAGATGTTATGTCCAAATTTGGACAGTCAGGCGCTTCGGTAAATCGCGCAGTCACGAAAGCAGTCACAGACTGTGGATGTATTGAACTAAATGCCCGCAAACAACAATACTCGGACGAACTAAATCTTGAAAATGCGAAAACGACGCTGCAAAGTCATCTCACTGGAGCCGTATGCGAGCATTGCCGCGATGCGCTCAAGGCCGATCTTGGCCGCAACTTGTTTTATATGACTGCTTTATGTAATTTGCTGGACATTCAACTGGATGAAGTTATTGCGGATGAATACGACAAATGCTCAACTTTAGGCCTGTTTAACTTAACGTAAATATGCATCATATGAATCGCGCAGGAAAGAGACTATAGCTATCTCTTCCTCCCGAGCACCGAGTAACGCAAGAGGCCTCCCACTTTGGGAGGCCTCTTTTTTAGCGCTAATAGTGCTACTTCTGTTGCATGAATCCAGAAACAATAACATCTAACGGACGTGTAAGTAGAGAATATAAAATAGCAGCTTCCTCTTGGCGGTTCAAAACTTTCTTAGAAGCGTAATTGAAAACACCTTTCTCTGGCTCTTGAACCTCTGGTCCATAGATGCCGAGCTTAACGATCATCTTTACAGCTGGCAGCGCCCATTTATCAGTCTCACCGGAGAGCTTAACCGACTCAAACAACTCTGCTGGATACTGCTGAGAGAAGACGCGCCACATCATAACAGCCGCTTCTTGTCGAGTAATGTTGCGATCCGGCTCAAACAGATTCGTTGTTGTACCTTTGACCAGCCCCAGCTCATACGCTTGCTGAACAAAAGCAGCGGCCGAATGGCCTTCCAAATCCGTAAATACGAGTACTTCCGTACTGCTTCCTTTTAATCCGCTAATCTCCATCAGATGCTTAACAAATTGTCCCCGAGTGACTGATTGCTCAGCATTAAATTTCTCATCCTCAATATCGGAGTAGTGCCCTAATGTTTTCAGCGTATAGATTGCCTTCTCATAAGGGTGGTCTTTCGCAATATCAGCAAACAAGGTTGGCGCTTTATGTTTCATCCCATAGCCGAGCGGATTCAGATACGGCTCCTTAAAGTAAAGCACTTCATCGCCTGACCCTAACACAAATGCAGTGAATTTACCCGTAAGGCTATCTACAAACAGATTTTTATCTACTTGTTTAAGTGCACGCGGTCCAAGGAAAGCATCTGAAATCATCAAGCTCCCTTTGCCGTCTGCTTCTATTGATGTATTTAGTTGTCCAAGACGTAGGTCAGTATAAATGCCCGTGAATTTATTTAATGAATCACTCGTACTCGGCGTGAATGCGTCGAACTTGGCAGGTTCAGCATACGCCGGGAAAAACGATTTAATAAACGACTGATAGAAGAAATCACGAAGAGGGCCCAGCTTGTTGTACGTGATAAATACTCCTGTCTTTTGTTCCGGAATAAGGAACATAAGCGAGCTTGTCCCCACAATATCTCCAAACTTGGCAATCACGGAAGAACTGCTTCCCGCACCAGGAAGCTGAATAGGTGCCTCAAATCCATAAGTAGTGTTCGGCAGCAATGAATGAATCGAAGAGCGATACGTTTTCATCTGATCAACGGTTGCTTGCTTAAGAATGCTGCCGGATTCTGATGACCCGCCATTCAGGAAAGCAATCATAAACTTGCTTATGTCCTCAGCAGTAGAGAACATTCCCCCTTGCGGCATTACAGTAGGAGTAACTGCGTATAATTCATGTTTGCCGTTCGCAGCGTCGTATTCCGAAACTAGATTTTCTTTAAGTTTTTTATCAAGTAAAAAACGGCTTGAATCCATTTTCAGCGGCTTGAATATTTTCTGTTCCATGTAATCGTTAAAAGGTAAACCGCTGACTTTTTGTACGATCAATCCAAGCAGCATCGACGCAAAGTTATCGTACATGTAGGCGCTGCCTGGCTCCCGAACAACAGAGGGCATATGCCCCCGAACATAGTCTTCAATTTCAACTATTTTCTTGAAGTCGCTATGTATATCCTCTGGCTGCGGATCACGTATTTCAAAACCCGTCGTATGCGTAAGTAAATGCTCAATCGTAACCGGCTTGCCGAACGGGTTGTCGAACTTCAAATCCTTCACATACTTGGTGAAATCGTCTTGAAGAGAGATCTTCCCCTGTTCTACAAGCTGCATAACCGCGGCTGCCGTAAAGGTCTTGGACACTGACGCGATGCGAAACACGCTCGAAGCAGGGTCAATCGGCTTTTTTGTTTCCAGGTCTGCAAAGCCATATCCTCGCTGCGCTACTGTTTTCCCATCCTTCACAATAACCACAGAAGCTCCTACATATTGCGATTTGATTTGTTCCGTTGCAAAAAAATCGTTTAAAAATGTTGTCGCATTCTCAGCATTTAACGCTTTTGGAGCAGGCGCAGCACTCGGTTCCACGGGAGCCGCATAGACGGCTGGAGCCAGCAGGCTGACTGATAAAGCAGCAGTAACAATCGTTTTGGTCCATAAAGAAGGCTTTTTAATACTAAATAGTCGTTTCAAACCAGCATCTTCTCCATTCGAATTCGTTTTTGACCGCCTATTAAATACGAATTTGGAAGATGATTAGTTTCAAAATTATTCCATAACAGATTGCTAAAAGGGACTATAAGAACGAAAAAAAATAGCGCCCAAGCACAAAGATCTGTGCTTGAAACGCTATTTTACTAAGCCGGCTTTTCCGTTTGAACAGGGTCTTCTGCGTTTTCATCACGTTTCTTCCGCTTGCGGTTTCGCTTGGGCAAACGGCGATCAACGTTTTTTTTTAGGCCGTACAGCGCATATAGAAGCAGCGGTACAAACAAAATTTTGGATAAGTCATTTTTGAACAATAGACCTAATACGACAGATACAACAATAACAATAGGGACAACCCATACTGCGCTCTTAGGAATACCGACCTTTTTGAAATTCGGATATTTAATCGTACTAACCATAAGAATGGAAAGCACCACTGTGCTTGCAAGCAACACGGATACATAAATGTCATTTTGAAATAAAGCTAATGTCGCTAACACTCCGCCAGCCGCCGGTATCGGAAGACCGATAAAATAACCTGGCGCACTTGATATTACATTGAAACGAGCAAGCCGCAGTGCCCCGCAAATCGGGAACAATGCCGTTACGATCCAAGCCAAGGCTGGATTTAGATCTTGAAAAGCAACTACATACATAATAAATGCTGGAGCTACGCCAAACGAAATCACATCGGATAATGAGTCCAGCTCCTTACCGAATTCACTTTGAACGTTCAGCGCCCGAGCAACGCGTCCGTCAACACCATCAAGCAGCATGGCGATTAACACCATCATAGCCGCAGTATCTGGTTTTTCATTGAATACAAGAATGATGGCGATTACTCCTAGGAATAAGTTCCCCACCGTGAGAAGGCTCGGTATCGATTTTGTGATCATCTTTTCCACCTCTTCTCTACTATGCCCCAAAACCCTTAACGAATGTATCTCCACGTTACAGGACCACATTCAATCCATTGTATGGGATTTAAATTTGCCTGTCAATGAACATCTGCTCTTGTATCCGCTTTAGACCTTCCTTAATCGCACGTGCCCGCACCTCACCAATGCCTTCAACCTCATCCAATTCTTCAATTGTCGCCATCAGAATATGAGGCAATCGACCGAAGTTTTCAATCAGATTGTTCATAATAATGAGCGGCAATCTTGGAATTTTATTCAGCAGGCGGTAACCGCGCGGTGACACAGATTCATCATTCATGTTGCTCGTATGTGGATAACCGATCAAACGGATGATTGGAGGCGCATCAAGCAGCTCATCCGAGCTCAGCTTCTTCAGACCTGCCCGAATTTCCCGTATTTTCTCATCCGAATTTTCTTTGGCATAATCCTTAAGTAAGTACCAAGCATCCTCTTCTACTCCGCCAACGAGCTCATCCATTTGCATGCTGATGAGCCGCCCTTCCGTTCCAAGCTCATTTACATAACGCTTGATCTCCATCTTGATGCGCAGCACCATTTCAACACGTTGAATAACATGCGCTACTTCCTGCAGAGTAACGAGCTCTTCGAATTCAAGCGCTGAAAGATTCGTAAAGGATTGGCTAAGCACCGCTTTATATTTCTCGAGCGTTTGAATCGCTTGGTTGGCCTTCGTCAAAATAACGCCCATGTCCTTCAGCGAATAACGCAGATTGCCTTGATACAAAGTAATAATATTACGACGCTGCGAGATGGATACAACAAGCTTGCCTGTCTGCTTTGCAACCCGCTCAGCTGTACGGTGCCGAATTCCCGTTTCGATCGACGGAATGGAGCTATTTGGTATAAGCTGCGTATTCGCATACAAAATTCGGCGCATATCCTCGCTCAAAATAATAGCTCCGTCCATTTTTGCAAGCTCATACAAATAGTTAGGCGAGAAGTCGCAATTAATGGAGAAACCTCCGTCTACGACTTCCATTACTTCCGGGCTGTAGCCAACAACCAGCAACGCCCCCGTTTTCGCCCGAAGCACATTTTCAAGCCCATCCCGAAAAGGGGTGCCTGGTGCGACTAATTGCAATAATTGATTCATAATTTCAAGCTGTGTAGGTTCCTTCATCATCTGCCCCCCTATCCAAGCGCTGCCTTAAGTGCTTCCGACACTGTAGATACGCCAATAATTTCTATGCCTGCGGGCGGTTTCCACCCTTTTAAACTTTTCTCTGGCATTATGACACGTTTAAAACCTAGTTTCTCTGCTTCCTTCACCCTTTGCTCAGCACGCGATACCGCACGCACTTCTCCCGTCAATCCTACCTCGCCAAAAATAACGTCATACGGCTTCGTTGGCGCATCGCGAAAACTGGAGGCTATGCTGACCGCCGCTGCTAGATCGACTGCCGGCTCGTCAAGCTTAACTCCGCCAGCTACGTTCAAGTAAGCATCCTGTGTTTGTAGAAACATGCCGTTCCGCTTCTCCAACACCGCAATAATGAGTGCCATACGGTTATGGTCGATACCCGTTGACATTCTGCGCGGGGATGGAAAATTAGTTGTGGCCACAAGTGCCTGAAGCTCAACAAGCACAGGCCTTGTGCCTTCCATGCTTGCAACTACGGTTGACCCTGATACACCAAGCGGACGCTCCGATAAAAACAGCTCAGAAGGATTCGAAACCTCTCGCAGTCCATCCTCGCCCATCTCGAAAATGCCAATCTCGTTCGTCGAGCCAAAGCGGTTTTTGACTGCCCTTAAAATTCTGTACGTATGATGGCGCTCCCCTTCAAAATAAAGAACACAATCCACCATATGCTCTAGAAGCCTTGGCCCCGCAATCGCGCCTTCCTTCGTAACATGGCCGACGAGCACCGTCGCAATTCCTTTAATTTTGGCCACTCGCATAAAGTGCGCCGTGCATTCTCTTACCTGCGATACACTCCCGGGAGCCGATTGAACATTTGGATCGTAGACGGTTTGAATGGAGTCAATAACGAGAAAATCCGGCTGGACTGATTCTATGGCATCGTTAATTTGCTCCATATTGGTTTCGCATAATACATAAAGCGATTCCGTCAGCGCACCAAGTCGATCTGCCCTTAGCCTTGTTTGCCGCACGGACTCCTCCCCAGAAATATAGAGCACCTTCAATCCCTTCACCGCAAGCGCATGAGACGTTTGCAGCAACAGCGTTGATTTTCCGATTCCGGGATCTCCGCCAACAAGAATTAGCGAGCCTGGAACAACACCTCCGCCGAGCACCCGATTAAGCTCAAGCATCCTTGTTTCTATACGAGGCTCTTGCCCACTTTCTATATGTATGATGGACTGCGGCTTTTCTTTCGCATGAAACGACGACAATCCGACGCCCTTCGTTTTCACAACGGTTTCTTTCTCTTCCACCATCGAATTCCAAGCGTGGCAGCCGGGGCATTTCCCCAGCCATTTTGGCGATTCTGTTCCACATTCCGTACAAACAAATTTTGATTTAATTTTGGCCATTCTGTACTCCTTAAACGTTATGAACCAGCGTAAATGAATGATGCCAGCCCTAGCGATTGTGCTTAAAATCACACTACATAAAGTTTACCATTTTATCCTCCATGTATAAACCCACATTGTTAATGAAAAAAAGGAGATAACCTGCTTATTATTCGTTTCCCACAGCTAAGCTTATCCATTTCACGTCTTTTCATTGTTATCCACAGAATTACGAACAAGTTATCAACATTGTCCACAACTCATCAACATATCCCCAAAGCCTTTTTCTATAAATACAACATAAAAAACGCCCTCGTTATCCACAGTGGATAAGAGAGCGAAAGATTAGTCACAACGCAGAATATTTATTAGAGCTCCAAATGATAAATAAATAGAATTAATGCTGCTTAAGCTCAATTCCAGCTTGCCGAGCAACCAAAACGCGATGCGTTGTCAATTGTGAGCCGAGCATCACACTTTCCGTTTGCTGACCTGCCTCGCCCTGTTGTCCCCCGCCTCTATGAGCGTGCGCTTGCCGAAAAGAATCACTGTTCACCCAGCCCTCAAAGGAAGCTTTGGTTTCCCAAGTCGTGCTTACTTTAAGCTCATCATATTCTTCTAAGCCTTCCGTTAACAACACTTCCATGCGCACAAAACCAGGCGATAAATCTATGCCTTTGGAGTTTTGAAATCTACTCGCCACCGTCTCCCCGTGGCCTTTTTTTACTTTTATCGTATTGGTGACAACTATCATCGTTGTTCCTCCATTCTATGTAACGCTATAGCCTTATTATACGATAATGATTATCATTGTCAATTTATTGCATTAATAAAAACTGTCCCGCAAGCAGCTATTCTGATTGCGAGACAGTTTACTATCATGCTTATTTTGTAGTGGATTCTTCTGGCTCTTGTTCGGAAATCGATTTGGTAACGGTTAGACCGCCATCCTTCTCATCGATTGTGAACGTATCGCCTTTTTGGATTTTACCCATCAACAAATCTTCGGACAAACGGTCTTCGATATGTTTTTGAATTGCCCGGCGAAGCGGACGAGCTCCATATTGCGGATCGTAGCCTTCCTTCGCAAGGAAGCTTTTTGCTGCATCCGTCAAGATGAAGTCAACCTCCTGCTCACGCAGACGCTTGCGAAGCTCATCCGACATGAGTGTTACGATTTGAGCAATATGCTCCTCGCCAAGCGAATGGAACACGATGCTTTCATCAATACGGTTCAAGAACTCCGGACGGAAGCTTTTCTTAAGCTCGCCAAGCACTTTATCCTTCATTTGCTGGAAGTCGCGTCCCGCATCCTGTACGGCTGTGAAGCCGAGCGAGGAATTACGCTTGATTTGATCCGCTCCAACGTTAGAAGTCATAATAATCAGTGTGTTGCGGAAATCGACAACGCGGCCTTTGGAATCAGTCAATCGACCATCCTCCAGCACCTGAAGCAATATGTTAAATACTTCAGGGTGAGCTTTCTCAATTTCATCTAATAACACAACGGAATATGGCTTGCGGCGAACTTTCTCGGTTAACTGTCCGCCTTCTTCATAACCTACATAACCAGGAGGCGCTCCGACTAGACGGGATGTCGAATGTTTCTCCATATATTCCGACATGTCGATACGGATAACCGCATTTTCATCTCCGAACATCGCTTCTGCAAGTGCTCTGGCGAGCTCCGTTTTACCAACGCCCGTTGGACCTAAGAAAATGAATGAGCCAATTGGACGCTTCGGATCTTTCAAGCCGGCACGCGCACGACGAATCGCTCTGGATACCGACTTCACGGCATCATCTTGACCAATGATGCGATCATGAAGAATATCTTCCATTTTCAGAAGTCGTTCCGTCTCTTCTTCAGCCAGCTTGCTAACAGGAATACCTGTCCAGCTAGCTACAACCTGAGCAATATCCTCTGGTGTCACTTCAGAATCAGTACGGCCTTGTTTTTCTTTCCACTGGTTTTTGGTAATATCAAGCTCTTCGCGAATTTTTTGCTCCGTATCGCGAAGTGCTGCTGCTTTCTCGAATTCTTGGCTTTGAACCGCTGCATCCTTCTCCTTGCGGATATCTTCCAAACGGTTTTCAAGCTGCTTCAAGTTTGGCGGTACAGTGTAAGAATGCAAGCGTACCTTTGAACCGGCTTCATCAATAAGGTCAATCGCTTTATCTGGCAAGAACCGATCCGGAATGTAACGATCCGATAATTTAACTGCTTGCACGATAGCTTCATCCGTAATTTTCACACGGTGATGAGCTTCATAACGATCGCGTAAGCCGTACAAAATTTGAATCGCTTCTTCTGGAGATGGCTGATCAACCGTTATAGGTTGAAAACGACGCTCAAGCGCTGCATCTTTTTCAATATATTTGCGGTATTCATCAAGAGTAGTTGCACCGATACATTGCAGTTCACCGCGTGCTAATGCAGGTTTCAAAATATTAGATGCATCGATTGCACCCTCTGCTCCGCCTGCGCCAATCAACGTATGAAGCTCATCGATGAATAGAATAATATTGCCCGCTTGGCGGATCTCATCCATGATTTTCTTCAATCGATCTTCAAACTCACCACGGTACTTTGTACCTGCAACTACGGAGCCCATATCCAGCGTCATGACACGCTTATCACGCAAAGTTTCGGGAATTTCATTCTCGATAATCTTCTGCGCGAGTCCTTCGGCAATTGCTGTTTTACCGACGCCCGGTTCCCCGATTAGTACTGGATTGTTCTTCGTACGGCGGCTAAGCACTTGAATTACACGCTCAATTTCTTTGCTCCGGCCGATCACAGGATCCAGATTTCCTTCCTTCGCATAAGCAGTTAAATCTCTTGCAAGTCCATCGAGCGTAGGCGTGCTAACATTCGCTGGCGAACCGTGATTGCTTGAAACAGCTTCACTGCTGCCAAGAAGCTGAAGGACTTGTTGACGAGCCTTATTTAGGCTAATGCCAAGATTGTTGAGCACACGTGCCGCAACGCCTTCTCCTTCACGGATGAGACCAAGCAAAATATGCTCTGTGCCAACGTACGTATGTCCAAGCTTTCTTGCTTCATCCATCGAAAGCTCAATTACTTTTTTCGCGCGTGGCGTATAGGCAATGTTGTTGGGCTGCTCTTGACCGCGACCGATCAACGCCTCAACTTCATCTTGGATCTTCTCAAGCCCAAGTCCTAGTCCAATTAATGCTTTAGCCGCTATTCCTTCCCCTTCGCGTATAAGGCCTAGCAAAATATGCTCCGTACCAATATTGTTATGTCCGAGACGAACCGCTTCTTCTTGCGCCAATGCAAGCACCTTCTGTGCTCGCTCCGTGAATCTTCCAAACATCATATTTACGCACCCCCATGGCCTTTTTCACCACGCAATTGCTTGCGTATGAGTTCTGCTCTCCTGAAATCTCTCTGCTCTGGACTCATCTTCTCGTCGAAGGTTTGTTGTAAAAATCCAGGCTGAGTCATGACCAAAAGTTCATTCAACACTTGTGGCGTTACATCTGATAAAATGCCAAGGTCTGCACCAAGCCGCACATCTGACAACCGCTGCGCAGCTTCCTTGGAATCCATAATTGAAGCATATGCTAAAATACCGTATGAGCGCTTCACGCGATCCTCTGTCCTCAGCCGCGACTCATGCATAAGACGTCCCCGTGCCGCTTTCTCATGCTCGATGATTTGCCTTGCAACACCATAAAGATTTTCAATAATTTCATTCTCGGATTGCCCCAGCGTAATTTGGTTAGACACCTGAAATAAATTCCCAAGCGCTTCACTGCCTTCGCCGTACAAGCCTCTTACCGCCAAGCCTACCTGTGTAACAGCTGACAATATCCGATTGATTTGAGACGTTAAAACGAGTGCCGGCAAATGCATCATGACGGATGCCCTTATGCCTGTGCCCACATTCGTTGGACATGTCGTCAAATAACCGCGTTTCTCATCAAATGCATAATCAGCCGACTCTTCAAAAATATCGTCAATTCCGCTGGCCAATGCCCATGCCTCCTGGATTTGGAAACCTGGATACAGACATTGAATGCGCAAATGATCTTCTTCGTTAATCATTATGCTAACTGATTCATTATCGCTTAAAATAACGGCCCCACATCGCGATTCGTTCGCTAAATTGGGACTGATTAAATGCTTTTCAACAAGCACCCTTTTATCAAGCTCGCTTAAATCTGACAAAATAATGGTCTCAAATGATCCAATTGACTGCAGCTTGCCGCTCTGGCTAACTTCAGTCAGCTGATCCATGACATCCTTAGATTGCTGATTTGTTGCAAGTAATGGAAAAGGCTGATGACGTAAATTTCGGGCTACTCGCACTCTGCTGCTAATGACAATTTCAGATTCAGGACCTGCGTCCTTCATCCATTCGCTGAGTGCATGCTGTGAGAATCGATGCTTAGTCAAGAGGTTCCTTCACTCCTTCTATGCCAGCCTACAGGTCTGCCATTTTGCGCTCTAATTCACGTATTCGATCACGCAGCTCAGCCGCGCTTTCAAATTCCTCTTGATCAATCTTCTCCTGCAGATCCCGCCTCAGCTGTTCAATCTCGCGCTTGCACTGGATTTGCCCGCCTGAGCGCTTAGGTATTTTACCGCTGTGTACGGTGCTGCTGTGAATACGTTTGAGAAGTGGATCAAGCTTACCTTCGAACGACTGATAACAAGAGCTGCAGCCGAATCGACCGATTTTGCTAAACTGTGTATAGGTCAGTCCACATTCCTCGCAGCGCAGCGCTGGCTGCTTGATGCCGGTAATCGTCGACCCGCCAAGCTGTTCGAAATCAAGAAGCCCCGATAGTAAGCTATGAATAGAAAAGCTATTCGGCGCGCCTGGAATGCCTTCGCCTTTCTCACGAGCACAGCTTTCACAAATATGAAATTCGGTCTTCTCGCCATTAATGATTTTTGTGAAATGAAGCGTAGCCGGTTTTTTACCGCAATCTTGGCAAAACAAGCCTGATCCCTCCTCCCGGTATAAACGGTTTGTCATTATTTGACCAACAATGAGATAAGCATGGACCTTAACAACCTTGCACGAATTTCATCCCTTAGCGGCAGCTTCAATGCAATGGTATCGCGATGCACAGCCGCACGGAGCAGATTTCCCTCGCGCTTAGTGATAAGTCTTGCTTCCTCAAGCTGATAAATAAGCCCTTCCGCTGCACCTTGATCGACACATTCTCCAACCGTTTCTTCGATATGGAATTGAATCGCCTTTAATGCAGGAAGCTCAATCCGTTGTATTCGGATATAGCCTCCGCCGCCGCGCTTACTTTCAACCATGTATCCTTTCTCCATGGTAAATCGAGTACTAATTACATAGTTGATTTGCGACGGTACACAAGAAAATTTGTCAGCCAGGTCATTGCGTTGAATTTCTACTGCGCCCTCTGGACTTTCTTGAAGCATAAGCTTCAAGTACTGTTCGATGAGATCGGAAATGTTACGCAAACCACCAACCTCCCTGAGAAATAACCAATAAAACTAAAGTTGAAACATAGGTATTAATGAGGTCTTGCAATCAAATCAGAATATACACCGAATATTCGGACAACTGACTTTGACTTTCTTTGACCTTGATTTTATTATATGCAATTTCAGCAAAAGGTCAAGTGCTCGGCAAAATTGATTTTCCATTAGCTTGGTACGCTTGCATGCTGTTTATACATAGCCAGATTCATTTATATGATTAATGCTTATTTTCTGCATGCAAAAACAACAAAAAACCTATCGCATATTATGCGATAGGTCTCTCGTGCTTGGCGGCGTCCTACTCTCCCAAGACCCTGCGGTCTAAGTACCATCGGCGCTGAAGGGCTTAACGGTCGTGTTCGGTATGGGAACGCGTGGTTCACCTCCGCCATCGCCACCAAACTGGATTTTTCGTTGAAATGCAGTCCTGAGTCTCCTCAGAAAAGATCCAACCAAAGTCCTTCAAGGTGTTTACGCCCTGAAAACTGGATACGAAAGATTAGGCTTGCTGAAGCCTTTATGCTGCTGTCTACCGGATGTATGGGTCACAGTAAACGTGTTTAGGATAAGCCCTCGACCGATTAGTATTCGTCAGCTACACACATTGCTGTGCTTCCACCCCGAACCTATCAACCTCGTCGTCTTCAAGGGGTCTTACATACTGGGAAATCTCATCTTGAGGG
>NZ_JBFREL010000031.1:0-69636 GCF_052114265.1 Paenibacillus sp. MCAF9 | reverse complement strand
AGACCCCTTGAAGACGACGAGGTTGATAGGTTCGGGGTGGAAGCACAGCAATGTGTGTAGCTGACGAATACTAATCGGTCGAGGGCTTATCCTAAACACGTTTACTGTGACCCATACATCCAGTAGACAGCAGCATAAAGGCTTCAGCAAGCCTAATCTTTCGTATCCAGTTTTCAGGGCGTAATGTTCTGACTTTGCAAGCGTCCCCGAACGCTGCAATCGACAACTATTCGGGGGACAAGCGTGGCGGTGTAGCTCAGCTGGCTAGAGCGTACGGTTCATACCCGTGAGGTCGGGGGTTCGATCCCCTTCGCCGCTACCATTAACTTTTTTATCGTAACATCTGGAGGATTAGCTCAGCTGGGAGAGCATCTGCCTTACAAGCAGAGGGTCGGCGGTTCGATCCCGTCATCCTCCACCATATGTACTTATTCGGTTTTATGACCGGATCCATTTGGAGCTGTGGTGTAGTGGCCCAACATGCCTGCCTGTCACGCAGGAGACCGCGGGTTCGAATCCCGTCAGCTCCGCCATTTTTCTTTAAAGTAAGGCTCGGTAGCTCAGTCGGTAGAGCAGAGGACTGAAAATCCTCGTGTCGGCGGTTCGATTCCGTCCCGAGCCACCACTTTATTTTTCGTTGCGACGAGAAATAAGTAATAGTATGGAGGATTAGTGAAGTGGCTAAACACGGCAGACTGTAAATCTGCTCTCTCTGAGTTCGGTGGTTCGAATCCATCATCCTCCACCATTTCTTTTACAGCAAGAGCCATTAGCTCAGTTGGTAGAGCACCTGACTTTTAATCAGGGTGTCGTAGGTTCGAATCCTACATGGCTCACCATTTTTTCTAAACACACCTATACAACCGTAGATCCTAAGATCTACGGTTTTTTTGTTTGATTTTAATCGAAATAAAAAAGAGTTTGCTCAACTTAATGATGGGCAAACTCTTTTTTTGCATAGTTAAAACTAAATAATGAATGAATCTTAGTTTTTACTCCGTAGATTCAATTCATAAGCAAGCTCGTTTACCGTTTCGTTTAGACGAAGTTTAAGTTCATCATTTAATTCAAATACTGGAGCTTCATTTGGCTCTTGTGAACGCTCGATTTGGGAATCAACGGCGTACACTCCGCTTACATATAATTTCGCGCCCATGGATGCGAGTACCGGCTTGAGGGAATAGTCAATAGAGAGTAGGTGAGCGATGGTGCCGCCGATAAACAGAGGAGCAATGATTTTACCATCAAGACCTTTCTGCGGCAGTAGATCTAGAAACGTTTTTAGAACGCCAGTATAAGATGCTTTGTAAACTGGGCTTGCAATAATAACAGCATCCGCATTCTCAACAAGCTGATTGGCTTCTATAATAGCAGGGCTGCCAAAACGAGCGTGAATTAGATCTTCGGCTGGCAAAGAAACCACGGTTATCGTATTAACCGAAAGACTTTTTGTTATCAATTGCTGCTCTACGTACTGTGTTATGCCGTTTAAACGAGATGATGCATTTGGACTGCCTGAAATAATTACAATCTTGGACATGGGTGCACTCCTCTTTTTCAAATAAATAGTAGGAAATAAAATTACATTAATCCGATAAGTAAACTTTGAATAGATAGTACCATGGCAGATGTTATTTGGTCAAACAGGTTTGATTTGTTTCTTGTATTTTATCGATATAAGGGAACAATGTATACATATAGGAATGAAATAGAAAAAGGGGTAGTTGCAATGGTATACGGATTAGCGGTTTTAATTAGCTTCGCGATCGTATTTGCAAGCGTACCACCGCTTCGTGTATTTGCGCTGCGACTTGGTTTTGTCGATCGTCCTAATCATAGAAAAATACATAATAAGCCGATCCCTCTCATGGGTGGCGCGGCTATTTTTGTTGGCTGCATCGTTACGATGTTTATTTTTATCGGATTCACTCCGCTCACTTGGACCATAGTTATGGGTGGAACAGTGCTCGTAATTATTGGACTTCTTGATGATGCGTCAAAGGCAAAAGGGAAAGATTTTCCGATATGGCCGCGTGTCATTCTCTATATGGGTGCTGCGTCAATCCCAAGCTTATTTCACATCAAAATTGCGGGTATCACCAATCCGTTTACACATTTGTTTATTTCATTTCCAGATTGGGTATCGTGGTTGACAACGATGCTATGGGTTTTCGCGCTAATCAATATGATCAACTTTATTGATGGCGTAGATGGGCTGGCTTCAGGGGTATGCACGCTGTCAGCACTTACGCTATTGACGGTGGCGCTCGTTAAAGGACAGCCAAGCACCGCTATTCTTGCCATTATTGTAGCCGGAGCATGCTTTGGGTTTTTGGTTCATAATTTTTATCCAGCAAGAATATTTATGGGTGACGCAGGAGCGACCTTCCTAGGCTTTACTCTTGCTGTAATTGCTGTTGATGGAGCGTTTAAGAAAGCAACATTCATTACCTTACTAGTTCCATTACTGGCGCTTGGATTGCCTATATTTGACACGGCTTATGTCATGCTGCGCAGGCTTATAAGCGGTAAAGGCTTGCATCATKCGGACAAGCTGCATACGCATCATCTTTTGATGAAATGGGGACTGAGCCAGGTTCAAACGGTTTCGTTTCTATATTTAATTGCTGCGTTATTCGCGCTCTTGTCAATCATTCTTTTACTGGTAATAGGCTGAATTAAGCAAGCTCTTGTGGTACAATGACGGGAAAAAGCGTTATTCCACATTAAGGTGCGAATAAACTTTTTTACTTATTAATCCGCTTATAAAGAGCTGCTAATCGCAATAGGTGTCCTCCCATAGGAGGAAGCACGCAGCCGCAAATGCTTGTGGAGATTGGAGATAGAGAAATGAGCACGACAGACTGGTTGAAGCCGCTGAAGCACATTTTGAACTGTCCGGTACATGCTGTTTCGAAATCTATAGCGGAGTGGAACGATTTAATTAGCAATGCTGATGTGGTGTGGTTAGGCGATCATATAGGATCTTCTCCTATAGAGGGCCAACGCGTAGAAAAAGACGAAAAAACGTGGATTGTCATTTCATCTGCGGAATATGAAGTGGATTTATTAGAAATCGATTGTCCATCGCTTCAGGCAACAGAGAAGGAATTGATAAGCTGGACTTTGCAGCTTAACCGCGGACATTTAATGGAGAAAAAGAATGCGGCGCTCTCTGAATCAGAGAGGCAAGCGCTTAAGCTTGGAGATTGGATTCAGAAGCAGTTGGAATCGGATGAGCCCGCATATTCCTTACCTGATCATTTAACCGTTGGCAGTCGCTTATTTAATGAAATGATACCTTTCTTACTCGTTACAGAGCAGTCAGGCACGAAGCATGCAACCTATTCTGAATTAGAAAAACTTTTGCGTTCATTTATGTCCGACGATGTCTTGCTTATTCCGCTCAAGAGCCAGGAATGGCTCATATGGGGTTCGATGTCCTTGCTGAGAGATGAGGATTCCGATGCTTTCGATGAGCAGGAGGAAGAGACGATTGAGGATAGTCTAGCTTCGATTGGGCTTGGATTGCATGAGATGCTCGCCAGTGAGTGGATTGGTGAATGCCACATCGCAGTAGCTCATCCTTCATCGCCAGCAAAAGGTATGATTGAGACGACGATGCTGCTGCGGGAGACGATTAATCTCGGCCGAAAATTCCATGTAGGAACAAATATTTATTTGCCGTGGATGCTTCAGTTGGAACGTTTGTTGAATGCAATTCCTGAAGTCCATCGTGCGAGATATTTGGAGCAGTCGTTAAAAAGAGCGGATCTATTCGTTGAATCAGAAATGCTGAGTACATTGGAAACATTTTTTACGCTTGATTGCAATGTTAGTGAGACAGCGAAGAAATTATACATTCATAGAAATACATTATTATATCGTTTAGACAAGCTTAAACAAGAGACTGGTTTAGATGTTCGTCAGTTTAGGGATGCCGTACTAGTCAAAATTATATTACTATTGTACAAAGTTACGAAAAGAAATTAGTTTTTTTGTAAAGTATGTGCATAGTCACAAGCTCCCCAGTGGGATAAGATATAGGCATAACGAAATTTCTTTCTAGGGGGAAAATTATCATGGCAGGCGTACGTTTAGAAGGCATTTACAAAAAATACCCGGGTACTGACAAAGCATCGGTTACTGACGTTAACTTAGATATTAAAGACAAAGAGTTTCTCGTATTGGTCGGACCATCTGGTTGCGGTAAATCGACAACTCTTCGTATGATTGCAGGCCTTGAAGAAATTTCCGAAGGCAAATTGTTCATCGGCGACCGCCTTGTGAACGATGTTGCTCCTAAAGACCGCGACATCGCGATGGTATTCCAATCCTACGCGTTGTACCCGCACATGAACGTTTACCAAAACATGGCTTTCGGCCTTAAACTTCGTAAATTCAAAAAAGCAGACATCGACAAACGTGTTCGTGAAGCTGCTAAAATTCTAGATATTGAGCATTTGCTTGACCGTAAACCAAAAGCACTTTCCGGTGGTCAACGTCAACGTGTCGCTCTAGGACGCGCAATCGTTCGTGAGCCGCAAGTATTCTTGATGGATGAGCCGCTTTCCAACTTGGACGCGAAACTTCGTGGACAAATGCGCGCTGAAATCAGCAAGCTTACAAAACGTCTTGAAACAACAACTATCTATGTAACGCATGACCAAATCGAGGCAATGACAATGGGTGACCGTATCGTTGTTATGAAAGACGGTTTCATTCAACAAACAGCTTCACCAGAAGAACTGTATAACCACCCGGTTAACATCTTCGTAGCTGGCTTTATCGGCGCTCCATCGATGAACTTTATCAGCGGTTCGCTTACAGAGCAAGGCGGCGCGCTTCGCTTCAAAGCAAGCGGCGTTGATGTAGTTGTTCCAGAAGGCAAAGCAGCATCGCTTCGCTCGAAAGGTTACATCGGCAAAGAAGTGATTCTTGGCATTCGTCCAGAGGATCTTCACGAAGAGCCAGTATTCTTGGAAGCATCCCCACAAACAATCGTGAACGCAAATGTTGAGGTTGCTGAGAACCTTGGTCACGAGATGTACTTGTACCTAAACGGTATCGGCACTGACACAGTTATCGCTCGTGTTGACGGCCGCTCTGGACTACGTGATGGCACAACTGTTAAGCTTGCGCTTGACATGAACAAAGTACACTTGTTCGACAAAACGACAGAACTTAACATTTTCGAAGCTTAATAAATAGTATGGAAGAAGAACGGTCGGATTATCCGATCGTTCTTTTTTTTATTTAAAAATAGAGGGCGCTTTTGTCGAATTGACTGTTGCGATTAAATAAATTGGAGTCACACAAAACCGTATCCATGCTTCGGCTGTCTAATATAAAACAAGATTAATAATGTATAAGAAATGAGAGGCAGCCTGGGCAGGAGGGAAGAGGCATGAATAAGGATGAGTGGGCTCAAGCGGCTATACGGGGCGATGAAACGGCGCTGCTGCAGCGTATTGATCTAGATAAGCATCAAATGTATGGGATTGCTTATTCATATATGCGAAATGAGTCGGATGCATTAGAGGCTATACAAGAAACGGTTTGCCGGATATGGACGAAAAAGCACACATTAAGGGAGCCGAAATTTTTTACAACGTGGGCCATTCGTATTTTGATCCGTGTGTGTATGGATGCTAAGAAGAAGCAAACGAGGGAGCGTCCTACCGATTCGATAGCCGAGAAATATGATGTGAGGGAATTGACAGTTGAGTGTGATGAGACAGCAGCACGTCTTGATATGGCTGCGCAGATTCAGCTGCTTCCGGTTAACTATCGTATGGTGATAACACTCAAATATTATCGAGATATGACGATTACGGAAATTGCTGAGCTATTGGAGAAGCCTGATGGGACTATTAGAACGTGGCTGAACAAAGCATTAAAAGGACTAAGAGCAGATATGGCACATATGAAGGAGGAGATACGAAATGGGCGAGGCCAAGGAGACGCCGTTCAGGCAAGCCAATCAGGCGCTGCGAAGTGACATGGAACATGTGAATCAGGAGCTTGTTGTGATGCCGGAGCTGGCGCTTGATGCAGCAATACGAAGTGGGATTGAGCAGGGGCGGAAGCGATCCATACGTAGAAACAGAAAAAGATGGAGTGTGAGCATGTTTGCTGCAGGGCTAAGTGTAATCCTGCTTCTAACCGCGTTCGTTCGCGTATCTCCTGTGTTTGCTTCTATTGTGAAGGAAATTCCGGGTTTCAGCGGGTTTGTTGAGTTAATTCAGGGAGATAAGTCCTTGTTTACAGCAATGGAAAATGATTTCATACAGCCTATAAAGCTCTCGGACGAGAAAAACGGCTACATTTTTACGATTGATGGAATTATAGCCGATGATCAGCGTATGGCTATTCTGTATACGGTAGAGGGACCAGGAATTAACGGCAATACAGGATTTCTGGATTATAAATTAAAAACGAGTGATGGCAAAGATTTGGTCGCTTCCATTGGTTCATCGCATTATCCGAATGACGATGCCGAGGGTTCAAGCGTTCCTGTCCATCAATATTTAGATATACTAATGGGCGAAGGTTCTAAAATGCCGGAAAGCCTGCAATTCAGCTTATTGCTTGGCGGTCAGTGGCTAAAGGTTGAGTTTCCGATTGAGCATAAAAGATTCGAGGGGATGCGCGAAGAAATCTCGATCGAGCAAAAGGTTGAGATCGGAGGACAACGTTTTACAGTGAAAAATGCTGTCATAACACCGCTTCAAATAGCTGTGACAATTGAAGCAGATGCAACTAATGACAAACACGCAAATGGTTTTATAAATATAGCGCTTGTCGATGAGAAAGGCAGGCGATATGAGTCGAATTCTGCGTTTGGCGATTCTAATACATCAATTACCCGTCACTTTAAGAGCAGCTATTTCGTTAAGCCCAAAAAGTTAACTTTAATTGCGGACGGTTTGTATGTGTCGGAAAACAATTTAAGCATCACGGTGGATACGGATAAAATAGAAACTATATCATCACCGAATAATAGGCTTCTATTAGCCAGCAAAGAGCTGCTTAATGGTGAGTATGAAGTGAAGTTTGATTTGCTAAGTCAGGATGAGATTGATAAGAAGCCGGGATATACATTATTTCCGCACGGCGGCACCTTCAAGGACGGTGCTGGTGTATCCTATCCTATTTCAGATAGCCGCGGGGTGCAGTGGAATTCAAATGAAGATAAAGTGACCTATGTTTATCGAATTCCAGCAGCAGATTACAAGCAGCCGTTAACATTCAGTATTGAGCAGTACCCTGGTTATGTATTAAAGCCGATAAGTATACCGATAAAATAAGTCGAAGGCGCTGAGCAGCGGAGGAAACGTTGCGTTCAGCGCCTTTTTCCTTTACGATGAAGACATTGGAAAATATCATACATATACACAATAGCAGTTGTCATATGAGGGAGGCCCTACGATGCCGAAAAAAGTGAAAGTATCTGAGCTCGTTAAACAATTTCAGCTTGAGATTATTGCGGGCGAGGATGGAATGAAGCGTGCCATTACAGTAGATGATTTGTATCGGCCTGGACTCGAAATGGCTGGATATTTCCACTACCATCCAAGTGAGCGCGTACAGCTGCTTGGAAGAACGGAAATCTCGTTCCTAAATATGCTGGACGGTGAAGAGCGCAAGGATCGTATGGTTCGTTTATGCAACGAGGATACACCATGCATTATTTTGACAAGAGGGCTGGAAGCGCCTCTAGAGCTTGTAGATCAATGTAATGAGAAACAAATTCCGCTGCTCAGAAGCAATGTGGCTACAACCATTTTGTCCAGCAGAATTACGGACTTTTTGGAGAGAAAGCTTGCTCCGACAGCAACGATTCATGGCGTTCTTGTTGACGTATACGGGGTTGGCATGCTTATTACTGGAGGAAGCGGCATCGGTAAAAGCGAGACAGCGCTAGAGCTTGTCAAACGCGGACACCGGCTTGTTGCTGATGATGCAGTAGAAATTATGCAAACCTCCGATGCGCAGCTGCACGGCAGTGCGCCAGAGCTTATTCGTCACCTGCTCGAGATTAGAGGGCTGGGTATTATTAATGTAATGACACTTTTTGGCGCAGGGGCAGTTCGGACGCAGAAGCGTATCGGCCTTGTCATTAAGCTGGAAAACTGGCAGCAGGACAAGCAGTATGATCGCCTTGGATTGGATGAAGAAACGACCCGTATTATCGAGACGGACATTCCGCTTGTAACTGTGCCAGTAAGACCCGGTCGTAACTTAGCAGTTATCATCGAGGTGGCAGCAATGAATTTCCGCTTGAAACGAATGGGTTACAATGCGGCGCTGCAGTTTACGAATAAGCTTACGGAAACAATCGCTGACGATATGGACGAATACGATTGAACCTAAAGGGGATATAACTAAATGAAGACATTGATATTAAACCCAATTGCCTTCACATTAGGCTCTATTGAAGTGCATTGGTATGGCATTATTTTGGGAACGGCGGCATTAGTGGGGCTGCTTCTCGCAGTGCAGGAAGGAAAACGATTCGGCATTAAGCCTGATTTTTTCATGGATTTGCTGCTGCTCGGCGTCCCTTCCGCCATTATTGGAGCGCGAATTTATTATGTAGCGTTCAAATGGGAAGATTATAAAGGCAACTTTGTAGATGTGTTCAAAATATGGAATGGCGGTATCGCGATATATGGTGCGATAATCGGAGCTTTTATTTGCGGATTCTTCTATTTCCGCTATAAAGGCTATAACTTCTGGCGCTTGGTAGACATTTGTGTACCTGGACTGCTTGCAGGTCAAATGATTGGCCGTTGGGGAAATTTCATGAACCAAGAGGCGTATGGCGGCGTGGTTAGCGAGTCTTTCCTACGCAATACCCTTCATTTACCATCGTTTATCGTGGATCAAATGCTTATTCAAGGTGAATACCGTCACCCGGCTTTCTTGTATGAATCCGTATGGAGCTTGGTCGGTATTGCTATATTGTTCATCCTTCGCCGCCAGAAGTTTTTGCGCGCAGGCGAGCTGATGGCCAGCTACTTTATCTGGTATTCAATCGGCCGTTTCTTTATTGAAGCGCTTCGTACGGACAGTCTTGCGTTTAGAGGACCATCGTGGCTAGCATCCTTTATTAATGGCCTCTGGACTCCAATGGAAGTATTATTCAAACAAGGCTACTTGGATCCTGCGTACGGCAACATAAGGATTTCACAAGTACTGGCGCTGCTTTTAATCGTTGGTGCGGTTGTACTTATTATCGTGCGGCGTAAGACGGGACTTGCATCCGCTCATTACCTTGATCCAATTACGACTAGCAAGCCAGAGCGTAATGTGGGATCGGATGAGAAAAGGGGCAAAGACCAACCTGCTGGCACTAAAAAAGATGATGAGGTTGGCAAGCGTTAAATGTAATTAGGGAGGTTTATCGATGACGGGCAATATCAAAACGATGCTGTTCGATTTGGACGGCACAATTATCGACACCAATGAGCTTATCATCCGCTCGTTCATAGAGTCTTTACAAGGCGTAGCACCAGAAGGATTCGGAAGAGAGCATATTATTCCAAGCATGGGACAGCCGCTTACGGATCAAATGAAGCTATTCTCGGGATTGGATGAAGTAACACATCTTGTGGCAGCGTATCGCGAAGTTAATCTGCGTTTGCATGATGAATATGTAAAACCATTCGATTACGTCATAGAAGTTATTGAGCGAATGCATAAGCAAGGTATCCAAATTGGCGTCGTTACGACAAAAATGCGTTTGACAACGGAACGCGGCTTGAAATACGTTGGGCTGTTCGACTTCGTGGATACCATTGTAACGATTGATGATGTTGTTCATGCTAAGCCGCATCCAGAACCAGTGAGCAAAGCAATCGGACTGCTCGGCGCAGATCCGGCAACGACCATTATGGTTGGAGACAGCACAGTGGATATCGAGTCGGCGATAGCAGCAGGTGCGATAGCAGTTGGTGTCGCTTGGTCGCTAAAAGGCGAGCAAATCCTGAAGGATGCCGGAGCCCATCATGTCATTCACGACATGCGCGATCTCTATTCCTTTGTCGGAATGGAGCGGGAAACATTTGCGTAAAGTTGAACGATATCCGGTGGAAGGGCCAAACGCGCTGTGGCAAGTATATTCAACGGTCAGCCGATTCAAATCGGTTCGTAATTTCATTTGCATCCAGCTAGCGCGCTATTGTCCGATTCTTCCGTTAAAAAATTGGATTTACCGCCGTTTGCTCGGCATGAAGGTCGGAGAACATACCGCTTTTGCACTTATGGTTATGGTCGATGTCTTTTTTCCAGAGCGTATAACGGTAGGCAATAATACAATTATCGGATATAATACAACCATTCTAACTCATGAATATTTGATCAAGGAGTATCGTCTCGGCGACGTCGTGATAGGCTCTCATGTCATGATAGGAGCAAATACGACGATATTGCCAGGTGTAACAATCGGCGATCATGCCATTGTAGCTGCTGGATCAGTTGTCCATAAGGATGTGCCTGCTTATGCATTTGTAGGAGGCAATCCGATGAGGGAAATTAGACGAAGCGAAATGGTCGTGCCAAGCGAATTTGATGAGAATGTGCGCAACATTTTAAACTAATGGGCTATGGAAAGCTTCGTCCGTGCGAGTTCGTCTCGCAGCCGGTCGAGGCTTTCTTTTTTGACGTAAAACGGATCGATTTCAACTTGACGAAAATAAGCTTTTCATGCTAATATTACGACTAAACTCTTTAATTTGTTAGCATGGTAACATGGTATCGCTTTAAACCACTAAAGTAAACGAAGGTGATATTGGTGTCTAAACCAAAAGTATTTGAGAAGCCGATAGGCGTTAAAGATTATTTGCCAAGCGCAGTGGCTAAGCTGCGTCATATTGAACGTCAGGTTCTTGCCTGCATGCAGGGCTGGGGCTACGAACAAATTATAACTCCAACAATGGAATATTACGATACAGTGGGTGTAGCCAGCTCTACGTCCGATCAGAAGTTATTCAAGCTGCTTAACAATCGTGGAACAACGCTGGTGCTGCGCTCTGATATGACGTCGCCAATCGCTCGTGTGGTGTCATCCTTATTGAAGCAAGCGGATTTTCCACAGCGTCTGTCGTATCACTCTAATGTGTTTCGGGCGATAGAGGAAGAGGCGGGCCGCGAGGCGGAATTTTTCCAAACGGGCGTAGAGCTAGTTGGCGATTCCTCGGCAGAAGCGGATGCAGAGGTTGTTGCTCTTGCAATCGCGTCGCTTAAAGCTGCCGGTGTTGAACGTTTCAAGATCGCTATTGGGCATGTTGGATTCCTAAACGGCTTGCTGGAGCAATCCTTGCCAGGCCGTGCAGAAGCGCAGGAGCAGTTGAAGAGCTGCTTGTTAGGCCGTGATTTTGTAGGTTACCGCGAGCAGCTTCGTGGATTATCCGTGGATGAATCCGTTCAGCAAGAGCTGGAAGGTGTTTTGCGTCTACGCGGCGGGCAAGAGATTTGTGATCAAGCGCTGCAGCTGAATGTGGATGATAAAGCGCGGGCGTCCATTCAACATTTGTGCGAAATATGGGATGTGCTGAAGGCGTACGGGGTTTGTGAGCATGTGCTTATCGATCTGACGATGATTGGTGACTTCTCCTATTACACAGGGATGACTTTCGAGGGTTATGCAGCTGATCTAGGCTTCCCGGTTGTAAGTGGAGGCCGTTATGACAACCTGCTGGCCCAGTTCGGCAGACCGGCTCCAGCAACGGGATTTGCACTCAAGACGACGCGTATTCTGGAGCTGCTTGGCGATGGCGCTGAGAGTGAAACGGAACGCACACTGGTTATCTATGATACTGCTGGACGCAATGAGGCGCTTGTTAAAGCACAGGAACTGCGCGGGCAGGGTGCGAGCGTTGTAACAGAGCGGGTAGATGCGTATAACGCACTTCTTGATGAGCTTAAAAATAAGGCACAGCAGCAATCGTTTACTTATAAAGGCGTAGCCTACACAGCATTGCTGACATTTGACGGAAGCGGAATTAAAGGAGGCAGCGCCACATGAGCGGAGCGACAAAAGATATATTGAAAGTGGCGATGCCGAAGGGCCGCATTTATAAGGTAGCTTCCAAGCTGTTCCGTGAAGCGGGGCTTCCGATTCCTAGCGACTTTGATGATACGCGAAAGCTGATCATTGAGCTTCCAGAGGTAGGGATGGAGTTCATTATGGCAAAGCCTGTTGACGTACCGACTTATGTGGAATACGGCGTAGCGGACATCGGGATCGTGGGCAAAGACGTGCTCATGGAGGAAAATAAAGATGTTTATGAGCTGCTTGATCTTGGCATTGCCAAATGCCGGATGTCTGTTATTGGCATGCCGGATTGGAAGCCGGCCATGAATCCGCGTGTAGCGACCAAATACCCGAATGTGGCTTCGGCGTATTTCCGTGAGCTTGGGCAGCAGGTAGAGGTTATTAAGCTGAACGGCTCCATCGAGCTTGCGCCAATGATCGGGTTAGCTGACCGTATAGTTGATATGGTGGAAACCGGCCAAACTCTTCGTGAGAATGGGCTTGTGGAGATGGAATCAATCTTCGGTATTACGAGCCGCTTGATCGCGAATCGAGTAAGCTACCGGATGAAGAATGAAGCGATTCAAGGACTGTGTGATCGCTTGCAGGAAGCGTTGGCTAAACGGGGGTAGAAGAGGGCGGAAAGTAAGAAAAAGCATAAGCGGACAAAGAGAGTCCAGCAAGAGCGGGAAATGCATAGCGAGTGTCAACGAAGCAGGAGCAAACGCAAAGTAGGGCTTGCAGCACTTCATGTATAGACGAGGCATGACAAGTGAATTGCCTGCTGGACTGGACGGATTAATAGATTAATAGCCTTGTGAGTATTGGAAGGAGTGGATGATATGCGTATTATGCGAGCGGAGCAATTTGGTTTGAAGCGTGAGGTGGAGTATGGGACGCCTGAGCAAAATGAGTCTGCTTTGAAGATCGTCGCAGACGTAAAGTCTGAGGGGGATGCAGCGCTGCTGAGGTACACTGAGCAGCATGACCGCGTTAAGCTGGACGCTGCGTCGCTGCGTGTGACGCAGGAGGAAATTCAGGCGGCGTATGAGCATGTTGACGCCGACTTTCTCACGGCTATTCGCGAAGCAGCCGTGAACATTCGGGTATTCCACGAGAAGCAAATGCGTACCTCGTGGATGGATTTGCAGCAGGACGGAACGCTGCTCGGGCAAATTATGCGACCGCTCAAGCGGGTCGGCGTATACGTGCCCGGAGGCAAGGCGGCTTATCCGTCGTCCGTGCTGATGAATGTTATACCGGCGCAGGTAGCTGGCGTGCCGGAAATTGTTATGGTGACGCCGCCGGCAACTGGCGGCACGGAAGGCATCGACCCGTATATTCTCGTTGCCGCCGCGGAATCGGGCGTCAAGGAGATGTACCGGGTCGGCGGCGCACAGGCCATAGCCGCGCTTGCGTACGGCACGGCCACAATTGCTCCGGTCGATAAAATATGCGGACCGGGCAATATTTATGTGGCGCTTGCGAAGCGCGCCGTATTCGGTGCCGTCGATATCGACAGTATCGCCGGGCCAAGTGAAATCGTCGTGCTTGCTGACGATTCAGCTGATCCCGCGTATGTAGCCGCGGATCTGCTGTCGCAGGCGGAGCACGATGAGATGTCATCGGCGATCCTTGTAACGCCATCGCAGCAGCTTGCGGAAGCTGTAGCAGCGGAGGTGGAGCGTCAGCTGTCCACTCTGCCGCGCCAAGACATTGCACGCAGCTCCATCGACAACTATGGCGCTGTGCTGCTGGTCGATTCGCTTGAAGCGGGTATCGGCGTTATTAATCAGATCGCACCTGAACACTTAGAGGTGCTGACGGTTGACCCGATGCGTTTGCTCGGCTACATTCAGAACGCAGGCGCTATTTTCCTTGGGCCTTACAGCTCGGAGCCGGTCGGGGATTATTTTGCTGGACCTAACCACATCATTCCGACAAACGGCACAGCACGGTTCTCATCGCCAGTTAACGTTGATGATTTCTTGAAGAAATCGAGCTTGATTTACTATAGTAAAGAAGCGCTGATGGCTAATGGCGATAAAATCATGACGCTGGCTCGTCACGAAGGGCTTGAAGGGCACGCTCGTGCAATCGAGGTTCGTCTTGAGAAGGAACGCGGGCAAACATTTTAACGTAAATAGATAAATTTGTTAGGCAAACAATTAAGTATAGGAGAGTTATTACCTAGGTAATAACTCTTATGCTCTTTAGCGGCATCTGCTGGAATTCCCTTATGCGGCAGGGCATTTGAGATGATGAAAACAAACATAATCATATAGGAAGAAGGAATGAAAGTGTCGGAAAATCGCGTACGTGAAGCATCGGTGGCACGCAAGACGAATGAAACGGATATTAAGCTTACTTTTGCAGTAGATGGAACAGGTGAAGCAAAGATTGATACAGATGTCCCTTTCTTTAACCATATGCTGGATCTATTTATTAAGCACGGCCAGTTTAATCTGGAATTAGAAGCACGCGGCGACATCGACATCGATGATCACCATACGGTAGAGGATATCGGAATTTGCATCGGTCAAACGCTTCGTGAAGCGCTTGGCGACAAACGCGGTATCAAACGTTACGCTAGTGTATTTGTACCAATGGATGAGGCGCTGGCTCAGGTTATTATTGATGTGAGCAACCGCCCACACTTTGAATATCGTGCCGAATACCCATCTACACAAGTAGGCAGCTTCTCGACAGAGCTTGTTCATGAGTTTTTGTGGAAGCTTGCACTTGAGTCACGCATCACGCTTCACGTCATCGTACATTACGGCAAAAACACGCACCACATGATTGAAGCGGTGTTTAAAGCGCTTGGACGAGCGCTTGATGAAGCAACGAGCATTGATCCTCGCGTACAAGGAGTGCCTTCAACGAAAGGAGTGCTCTAGGATGATCGCGATTATTGATTATGGGATGGGCAACCTCCACAGCGTAAGCAAAGCGGTTGAGCGTCTTGGATATGAGACGGTTATCACTGACGATCCCGCGACGATTGCAGCTTCAGACGGAGCGATTCTTCCTGGCGTTGGCGCGTTTGGCGATGCCATGCAAAACCTGCGGGAAACGAAGATGGATGAAGTGACTAAAGCGTATGCAGCTTCTGGTAAGCCGCTGCTCGGCATTTGCCTTGGCATGCAGCTTCTCTTCACCGAAAGTGACGAATATGGAACGAATGAGGGATTGAATCTTCTTCCAGGCAAAGTTAGCCGTTTCACAGGGGATTACAAGATACCGCATATGGGCTGGAACAAGTTAAATTTCCTTCAAGAGCAGTCGCCTCTATTTAACGGTTTGACTGAAGGGCATGTTTATTTCGTACACTCGTTCCATGCGAAGCCGGAGGTAGGTTCCGACCTGCTCGCAACAACAGACTATTATCAGCAGGTAACAGCCATTGTTGGTCGCGGAAACGTATATGGCATGCAATTTCACCCCGAAAAAAGCGGAGAGCTTGGCATGGAGCTGCTGGGCAACTTTCTTGCACTAACTAAAAATAACGAAGCATAACAAGCTTACTTACTTAAGCAATTTTATCATTTAATATTCGCTGCTTGGTAAGGATGCCTCTTCCTTAATCCAAGCAGTTTCATCAAAGTGATTCCAAGTAATCCTAAGTAATGCCGAGTGTTACCGGAAAGACAATTAAGCTCGACTACGGGCATAAAGGAGAGTGCAATATGCTGGCGAAACGTATCATTCCTTGTCTTGACGTGAAGGATGGCCGCGTTGTGAAGGGTGTTAATTTTGTGAACCTGCGCGATGCGGGAGACCCAGTCGAGCTGGCGGCCACTTATGACCAAGAGGGCGCAGATGAGCTTGTATTTCTAGATATATCGGCTTCCGTTGAAGGGCGTGCGACGATGATTGAAGTCGTCAAGCGGACCGCTGGGGAAATTACGATTCCGTTTACGGTAGGCGGCGGCATATCTCATGTCGATGATATGAAGCGGCTGCTGCGCGCCGGAGCGGACAAAATCGGCATAAATACAGCTGCGGTTTTAAACAAGGCACTCATTCAAGAGGGGTCACGCAAGTTTGGATCACAGTGCATCGTGGTGGCGATTGATGCGAAGTTTAATGCTGAGTGGGGCGAATGGGAAGTTTATACGCACGGCGGACGCAAAACGACTGGCATTAAGGCGCTCGAATGGGCACGTGAAGTGGAGAAGCTAGGCGCGGGTGAAATTTTGCTGACCAGCATGGATGCCGATGGCACCAAAGATGGCTTCGACATCAAGCTCACGCAGGCGGTGTCAGATTCGCTTGGCATCCCCGTTATTGCTTCGGGCGGAGCGGGTAGAGTGGAGCATTTTAACGATGTGTTCCAAATGGCACATGCGGATGCGGCTCTAGCTGCAACGATTTTTCACTATAAAGAGATGACGATTCGTGAAGTGAAGGACGACTTGCGCTTGAAGGGAGTAGAGGTACGATGACGGAAAACAATCATAATGAACTTATCTCAAAAATTAAATGGGACGATGCGGGGCTAGTACCAGCTATTGTTCAAGATGTGCAAAGCAAAGAAGTGCTTATGATGGCTTATATGAATAAGGAATCACTTCAGCTATCCGTTGAATCCGGCGTGACTTGGTATTGGAGCCGCTCGCGTAATGAGCTTTGGAACAAAGGAGCGACAAGCGGTAATACGCAGCGCATCGTCTCTTTGGCTTATGATTGCGACGGTGATACATTACTCGTTAAGGTGGAGCAAAAAGGTCCAGCTTGCCACACAGGGCGCTATAGCTGCTTCTTTAATTCGGTTGAAGTAGCCGGGAACACAGATGCTACCTCAGAGGCTGGACAACCCGCTGCAGACCGCTTCGCAACGCTTGGACAGCTAGAGAGCGTGATTGCCGAGCGTTACGCAGAGCGTCCTGAAGGCTCTTACACCTCATACCTGTTCGATAAAGGTGTCGATAAGATTTTGAAAAAAGTAGGCGAAGAAGCATCCGAGGTTATCATAGCAGCGAAAAATAAAGATAACGACGAGCTTCGCAGCGAGGTTGGCGATCTTATTTTTCACCTGATGGTATTGCTTCGTGAACGCGGATTGCCGCTAGATGATGTAATCAGCGAAATTAACAATCGTCACGGCAAGCCAACAACAAATAAAATGAGATAATGGAAGCTGAATGATAAATGACAGCAGAAAGGCCGGTACGCACATGTTTATCGATTACCATACGCATCATGCTCGTTGTGGTCATGCCGTTGGAGAGCTAGAGGAATATGTAAAGAAGGGCATAGAGATCGGACTCGTGCAGCTCGGCCTTTCCGATCATATGCCACTGCTCCATGTTGACCCTGCAACTTATTATCCGGAAATGGCTATGCCGATGGATGAACTTCCGCGTTATGTGGAGGAGTGCCTTGCGCTTAAGGAAAAGTATAAGGGACAAATCGACATACGTGTTGGGCTTGAAGGCGATTATATTGAGGGCTGCGAGGAGCAGATCGCTGCGATCGTGAACGCGTACCCTTGGGACTATGTGATTGGCTCTGTTCATTTTCTTGAGGAGTGGGACATCACCGATTTCCGGCAAACGGGAGGCTGGGAAGGCCGCAATCGTATGGCTGTATACGAACAGTACTACGCAGCCGTGGGCAAAGCAGCCGCAAGCGGATTTTATGACTACATTGGACATATTGATGTCATCAAGCGTTTTGGCTTTCTGCCGGAGGAAAATGTTACCCATTTGGAGAACGCTGCACTAGAGGCAGTCAAGATGCATGGACTTGCGATTGAGCTCAACGCATCGGGCCTTCGCACACCTGCAGCAGAGATGTTTCCGAGCCGTAGAATGCTGGAATATGCACTGGAACTAGGCATTCCGCTGACGGTTGGTTCAGATGCTCACCAGCCTGAAAGACTGGGCCAATATTTGGATCAAGCGTATGATTTGCTCAAAGAAGTTGGCTTTAAGCAGCTTGCGACATTTAATTGTCGAAAATTAGTGATGATTGATTTTTGAAATATCGTAAATTCCATGTATAATATAGATGATCAAATAAGCTTTGTCGAATGATCCGGCAAAGACGAGTACTTGTTCCGTCAAATTAATTGGTTTTAACGCTCAGGAGGGTATCATGTTAAGCGACAAGGTGCGTATTTTTTCGGGTTCGTCTAATCCGGTATTGGCTCAGAAAATTAGTGCAGAGCTTGGTCTGACGCTAGGTGCGATCAAGATGTCCCGTTTTAAAAGCGGAGAGATTTACGTGCATTACGAGGAAACGATTCGGAATTGCGATGTATTTCTCGTACAATCATTCTCACATCCAATCAACGAGCATTTTGTCGAATTGCTTGTTATGATTGATGCGGCGAAGCGTGCTTCCGCAAGAACGGTCAACATCATCATGCCTTATTACGGTTATGCGCGTCAGGAGCGCAAAGCAGCACCTCGGGAGCCGATTTCAGCGAAAATGCTGGCGGATGTGCTCACGACAGTAGGAGCGAACCGAGTGATTACAATCGACCTACATGCTCCAGCTATTCAAGGCTTCTTCAACATTCCAGTCGATCATATGACTGCGCTAGATTTAATCAGCGATTATTTGAAGTCGAAAAACATCAAGAACCCGGTTGTTGTATCGCCGGATGCAGGACGTGCTTCAACTGCTGAGAAGCTAGCGAACTACTTGGATACATCGTTTGCGATTATGATCAAGAAACGCCCTGCGCATAATGAATCAGTGATCACACATGTTATCGGTGATGTCGAAGGTCAAACTCCGATTATTATCGAGGATCTCATCGATACGGGATCTACGATTGTTAACGTTGTGGAAAGCTTGAAGGAGCGCGGCGCTGAGGATGTATTTGTATGCGCAACGCATCCGTTATTCTCCGGCTCTGCCATTGAGCGTTTGGATCATCCAAATATTAGAGAAGTCATCGTAACAGACTCAATCAGCTTGCCGGAATCGACTCCTGAACGCTTCAAAGTGCTTTCCGTTGCGCCGTTGCTTGCAGAAGCAACACGCATTATTTTGGAGGGCGGCTCCATTAGCACATTGTTCAAAAGCAATGGTGTCTAAACGTTCAAATGGAATGCAGAACTAACGAAATGAATAGTAATGCCGCGGGAAATCGCGGGTGGTGTATTTGCCATCCGCGATTTTCCCACATATTCTTTCATGTTCTCAGGGGTATTGCTATGGTATAATCGTATAAAATCGGAAGTAACGGGAGGTGCCTTGCGGGTGAAAGAAAAGAAACGAGTTGCCGTAGATCAACAGACGAAAGTCATACCGGTTCAATGGGACGCTACGTTTTTTTTCGAACGTGCGGTTCGATCGCTTGATCGGCTCCATTATGACAAGGCACTTAAATATTTTCGTCGCGCCGTCGAATACGAGCCGGAGAATCCGGTAAACCATTGTAATATGGCCGGCATTCTTTCTGAAATGGGCAACTATGAGGAATCAAATAAAATCCTCGGTTGGATTGTAGATGAGCTTGATCCGACGATGACGGAGTGCCATTTCTATATGGCGAACAATTTTGCTAATTTAGAACAATATGAAGCAGCCGAGGGCTCGCTTATTCGATATTTGGAAGAGGACTCCGAAGGACAGTTTCTGGATGAAGCAGAAGATATGATGGATCTACTGCATTTTGAACTGGAGCGTCCTACTCGTCTAACCAACATCAAGTCTCGTGAAGGCATGGTCGAGCATGATTTGGCGCGCACGCTGCTGGAGGAAGGCAAATTCACTGAGGCTGTGCGCATTTTGGAGAAAATTATCGAAGGACAGCCAGATTTTTTAGCTGCTCGAAATAATTTGGCTTTGGCTTATTACTATATGGGCATGTTCGATAAAGCGATGGATACGATCCATGAAGTGCTTGATCTTGAAGCGGGCAACCTGCATGCGCTGTGCAACCTTGCTATTTTTTATCAGCACAAAAACGATGAAAAAAGCTTGAAGCCGCTTGTTGAGCTGCTTGCGAAGACGGTACCGTTCCATCAAGAGCATGTGTTTAAACTGGCAACAACAATGGGCATCTTAGGAGAGCATGGTGCTGCTTATAAGCATTTCACCAGACTTCTCAAAGACTCAGAGCTCACTCAGGATCCAAGCCTGTATCATTACGCGGCTGTTGCAGCTTGCAATATCGGACGTTTGCAGGAAGCAGAGCGCCTATGGAGGCAGACAATCAAGCTCGATCCAAAATCAAGCATTCCACTTTATTATATGGAGCAGCTTGAGCTGGTACGAAGCGGGCAGCAGACGGCTGCCATCAGCTATCACTATCATTTGCCGTTCGAAGAGCAGTTTAAGCTATGGGAGAAATCTTCCGATGGCATTCCCGATCATCTGAAGCGCGATCCGCTAGTACGTTCGTCGTTCTTCTGGGCGCTGCGTCATGGTGATCAGGACACGAAGCTCCAGGTTATTCAGGCTCTAGGGATGATCGCCGACAGCGAAGTGAAGGATGTTCTTCAGACGTTTTTGCTCGAGAAGGAAGAGGATGATTATTTAAAACGGATTGCCATCTTTGTACTCCGAACGATGGGCGTACAAGAGCCTTTACATGTGGTGCTGGAAGGCAAAGAAACGGTCATTGAGCCGAACCGGGTCCCTTCAAGTCTGCCTGTATGGGAAGATAAATGGCAGGCTGTTGCAGATATCGCTCTTGATCGCATGAGCAAGCAGTATGATTTGGTCCAGCAGCATGATTTGATGACCTTATGGGTGGAATTTTTGACGCGAGTATATCCAGATGCTCCGAAGCTTACGAAGCCGGAGAGCTGGGCGGCCGCATTAGAATATTTGACTGCAAAAATGCATCGTCGTGCTATCTCCTATCACGAGGTTTCCACCAGATACGGTACATCTATTGCGACAGTCAGCAAGAACGTCAAGATTATTGATGAAGTTTGCGGCATCAAAGAAAAGATGAAGTCGATGAGTTCCGTCTTCTTTACGCAAGAATTACAGGACGAATAAACTTTTACGAGGTGAAGCTTATGTACAAATCAATTATTATCGGTACTGGTCCTGCGGGGCTTACAGCAGCTATTTATTTGGCTCGCGCTAACATGAGCCCACTCATTATTGAAGGTCCAGAACCTGGCGGTCAATTGACAACAACAACAGAGGTTGAGAATTTCCCTGGTTTCCCGGAAGGGATTATGGGTCCTGAGCTGATGGAAAACATGCGTAAGCAAGCGGAGCGCTTTGGCGCTAAGTTTATTACGGGTTGGGTTAATAGCGTGGATATGTCAGAGCGTCCATTCAAGCTTCAAGTGGAAGGCCACGGCGAGCTTGTTGGGGAGAGCATCATTATTTCTACTGGTGCATCGGCTAGATACCTCGGCATTCCAGGCGAGAAAGAAAACGTTGGCCGCGGCGTAAGCACATGCGCAACATGCGATGGCTTCTTCTTCCGCGGTAAAAAAATTATCGTAGTGGGCGGCGGCGACTCTGCGATGGAGGAAGCAAACTTCCTTACTCGTTTTGCTTCAAACGTAGAGCTTGTTAACCGTCGTGATGAGCTTCGCGCATCAAAAATCATGCAGGATCGCGCTCGTGAGAACGAGAAAATCAGCTGGAGCCTAAACCGCACACCGGTTGAGGTTGTAGCAACTGGCATGGGTGTTACTGGGCTTAAAGTTCGCGACAACGAGACAGGTGAAGAGGATGTTATTGAGACAGACGGAATCTTTATCGCTATCGGCCACACGCCAAACACGAAATTCCTAGCAGGTCAAATCGATACGGACGATCATGGTTACATTGTTGTAAAACCAGGCACATCTGAAACGAATGTACCGGGCGTGTTCGCTTGTGGAGATGTTCAAGACAGCAAATATCGTCAAGCAATTACAGCAGCAGGCAGCGGTTGTATGGCTGCACTGGATTGTGAAAGATATTTGGAGGGTGCAATTACGCACGACTGGAGCAAATCGCTTTAATACTTGACGAGTTGCAACATAAGATAAAGAAGAGGCTATACCAGCAGAGCGACATGCTTGAAGGTATAGCTTTTTCATTAAATGATGAAGGCGTTTTTTCTAAGCCCAGAATGGTTGATTTGCCAGTATTCCTCTATCTTGACCAGAGGATGAAGGTCGCTTATAGTGTTACAAGAGAAGATTAACATATTGATGAGGTGGACTAGTGATGTCTGAGAAGATTTACGTTGGAGTCGATGTCGGCGGAACTGCTATTAAAGTAGGTATTTGTAATTCGGATGGGCAATTGCTCCAGACGTACGAGGGGCCGACGGAGGCGAGTAAAGGAACGGACACTATCCTTCAAAATATTGCGAAATATGCACAACAAATCGTAGTGGAATCGGACTATGATTGGGAGCAAGTTGACGGGGTAGGCGTTGGTATTGCTGGTTTCTTAGATATTCCAAACGGAATTGTGAAATTTGCACCAAACTTAAAAATCGAGAACGTCAATCTAAAGGCTTATTTGGAGCAAGAGCTGAATAAGACAGTTAAAGTTAATAATGATGCGAATGTTGCTGCACTAGGCGAAGCTTGGGGCGGAGCGGGCAAAGGCATCGCGCACTGCGTATGCTACACGCTCGGCACAGGCGTAGGCGGCGGTATTATTATAGATGGTAAAATCGTTGAAGGTTCTATGGGTATGGCTGGCGAGCTTGGTCATATGGCTATCGTGCCTGATCTTGAAGCTATTGTATGCGGCTGCGGCAAAATCGGCTGCTTGGAAACGGTATCCTCTGCAACAGGTATTATCCGTATGGCAAAGGATGCGGTTGAACGCGGCGATCGTACATCGCTTTCACTTGTTGAGGATATTATGGCGAAGGATGTTCTTGATGCAGCTAAAGCAGGAGACGAAGTAGCAACTCGCATCGTAAACCGTGCTGCTTATTATTTGGGTAAATCAATGGCGATGATCGCTATTGTATTGAATCCGCAATATTTCATCATTGGCGGCGGCGTTTCGAAGGCTGGAGAATTTTTATTCGAGCAAATTCGTGAAGTATTCGACAAGTATACACAGGATCAAGCGAAAGAAAATGTGCAAATCGTAGCGGCAACACTAGGCAACAACGCTGGCGTTGTAGGCGCAGCCGGCCTTATTCTAAGAGGTTAATTTCATAGTTGTAAATGACGAAGAGACTTTGCATCTGCAAAGTCTTAGCCTATTCTAACGAAGTAGGTTTGCGTTCGCAAACCTTAAGCATATCCTTACGAAGTGACTTTGCATTCGCAAAGTCTTTAGGAGGTTTATTCATGGAAACGACAGCAGCAGTAGCAAAGCTTGTCATAATAACCGGGATGTCTGGCGCGGGCAAGACCATTGCTGTCCAAAGCCTGGAGGATCTCGGTTTCTTCTGCGTAGATAATCTGCCGCCCGTTCTTATTCCTAAATTTGCAGAGTTGATCGATCAGTCGAACGGTAAAATCGGCAACGTTGCGCTTGTTATCGATTTGCGCGGGCGTGAATTTTTCACGGCGCTTTCGGAGTCGTTGGCCTATATCAAGGAGCATTATACGATTAGCTGTGAAATCTTATTTTTGGATGCAACTGATTCTGTCTTGGTTCAGCGCTATAAGGAAAGTAGGCGGCGCCATCCGCTGGCACCTGAGGGCATGCCGCTTGAGGGCATTCGCAACGAACGTCGCCTGCTAGAAGACTTAAAGGGCTGGGCATCACAGGTTATTGATACGAGTATTTTGAAACCAGCTCAATTGAAGGAACGTATTATTTCTCATTTTACACACCTAGAGCAAAACAGCTTGTCGATAAATGTAACTTCCTTTGGCTTTAAATATGGCATTCCTATCGATGCGGATTTGATCTATGATGTTCGTTTCTTGCCTAATCCGCATTATGTCGAGCATCTGCGCCCAAATACCGGTCAAAATCCCGATGTATATGAATACGTTATGAAATGGCCTGAAACTCAGCAATTTCTAACGAAGCTGCTGGATATGTTGCAATTCCTTATTCCGCTTTATCGTAAGGAAGGGAAAAGTCAGGTTGTTATCGGTATTGGCTGTACTGGCGGTAAGCATCGTTCCGTTGCTATAGCAGAATATTTGGGACGCATGCTCGGCAGCAGTGATACGGAACGTGTGCGTGTCAGCCATCGCGATGCCGAACGTGACAAGCATTGACGAGGTGAGAGAATGCAAAGTAGACACAAGATAATGAGACGGCCTAAAATCGTCGTAATTGGCGGCGGTACAGGTCTCTCTGTTATGCTGCGAGGTCTTAAGGAGAAGCCGCTCGATATTACCGCAATTGTTACGGTTGCCGATGATGGCGGGAGCTCAGGCATTTTACGCAATGAGCTGCAAATTCCGCCTCCGGGTGACATTCGGAACGTACTTATGGCATTAGCGGATGCTGAGCCGCTGCTGACTGAGGTTCTTCAGTATCGTTTCAAAACGGTGCCGGGACTTGCAGGCCACAGCCTTGGCAATCTTATGCTGGCAGCAATGACCGATATATCCGGCGACTTTGTAACGGGGATTCGTGAGCTGAGCCGTGTGTTAGCCGTTCGAGGACGGGTTCTGCCCGCAGCGAATCAGGCTATCGTACTTAAAGCGGAAATGGCTGATGGCAGCATTGTCACAGGGGAATCCATGATTCCGAAAGCTGGCAAGGTCATTAAACGAGTATTTTTGGAACCAGCCGATGTCGAACCGCTGCGAGAGGCGGTCGAGGCCATCGAACAGGCCGATGCTATATTGATTGGACCGGGCAGCTTATATACAAGTATTATTCCAAACTTGTTAGTTCCTAAACTGGCAACTGCCATCGTGGAATCAGAAGCGGTAAAATTATTTGTATGTAATGTTATGACGCAGCCTGGGGAGACTGATAATTATTCGGTAGGCGATCACCTTGATGCCATTCATGCTCATATCGGTCAACATCTATTCGATTATGTCATTGTAAATGACGGCGAAATTCCGCCGCAAATCGAAAGCAGATATGCTGAGCTTGGCGCAAAGGCCGTCCATTTGGATTTAGATGCAGTTACGCAAAAGGGATATGAAGTCATTGCGGATCGGCTAGTATTGTTTCGCACTTTTCTTCGGCATGATGCCGAACGCTTAAGCCATCATATTTATAAGCTGGTAGAGAACTGGATGTTACGAAAGAGGTGATACACAATGTCATTTGCGGCCCAAACAAAGAAAGAGCTGACATTAATTGAAGCGGACAGCTGCTGTGAGATAGCGGAGCTATCTGCACTCATACGGATGAATGGTTCGGTTAGCGTATCTAGCCGCAAAGTCGTTTTGGACATCTCAACGGAAAATGCCGCGATTGCCAGAAGGATTTATTCCCTGCTCAAAAAACATTATGATGTGCATGTAGAGCTGCTTGTCCGTAAAAAGATGAGATTGAAAAAAAACAACGTGTATATTGTCCGTATACCGGCTAGAGTTCAGGAAATATTAAGCGAGCTCAAAATTGTATCGGAAGGCTTTATGTTCAATTTAGGCATCGATAAGGAAATCATTCGCAAGCCTTGCTGCAAACGCTCCTATCTACGGGGTGCGTTTCTTGCTGGCGGATCGGTTAACAATCCAGAAGGTTCATCTTATCATCTGGAAATTTCTTCGATGTACCAAGAGCATTGTGAGTCGTTAGTTGACCTTGCGAACAAATTTGATCTAAACGCGAGATGCATTGAACGAAAAAAGGGATTTATCTTCTACATCAAAGAGGGCGAGAAAATTATCGAGCTCCTCAATATTATTGGTGCGCACCAAGCTCTGTTCAAGTTTGAAGATGTTCGAATCATGCGCGACATGCGCAATTCAGTAAACCGGATCGTAAACTGCGAAACGGCCAATCTAAATAAAACGATCGGTGCAGCTGTTCGTCAGATCGAAAACATCAAACTGCTTCAACGTGAGGTAGGACTGGATAGCTTGCCTGATAAGCTGAAGGAAGTAGCTGAAATAAGGCTTCAGCATCCGGATATGAATTTGACAGAGGTCGGCGAAATGCTCGGAGGAAAGGTCAGTAAGTCAGGCGTAAACCATCGTTTGCGCAAAATCGACGCACTTGCGGAAAAAATCCGCGGTGTCTGAACTTTTATCCTAGTGCATCAGCTGGTATAATGATATAATAATTTAAAATGACGCAATTTTTAAAGATAAGAATAAGCAGCATTGATACTTACACATCTTATCTTTGTCCGGAAACGAGCTTTTGCAGCCAGAAGACGGCAAACAGAGCCGTATACGCTTTTGCCGCATGCTAATGATTGAGAAAAATATAGGGGGTATGGTTTCCATGACAAGGCTTCCGGTTGTTGTTCGTCTTAAGACTGGACTACATGCAAGACCAGCAGCATTATTCGTACAAGAAGCGAACAAATTTTCCTCCGAAGTATTTGTAGAGAAAGACGACAAAAAAGTAAACGCTAAATCCATAATGGGTATTATGAGTTTGGCTATCAGTTCTGGCACTGAAGTATCCATTAGTGCTGAGGGTTCGGACGCAGAACAGGCTGTAAACGCTTTAGTCGCTTTGGTAAGCAAAGAAGAGCTGGAGAACCAATAATGAAGAAGGAGAGAAGTCACGCAGGTTCATTATGAGCTTGCGGCGGCAGCTCTTTTTTTATATGGAATGTAAAATAATCTTACGAATGTGTTTGCAATAAAAAAAGAGCAGGCTCGGATGAATCCGAACTTGCTCTTTTTTGCGTTCAAACCTATTACCTAGCGGAATCGGAATGAATTATGCGAGTTTCTCAATTACTTTATCAACCAAGCCATATTCTTTGGCTTCTGCTGCACTCATGAAGTAATCGCGGTCTGTATCTTTCTCGATACGTTCAAGCGATTGTCCACTGCGCTCTGCCAAAATACCGTTCAGCTTGTCGCGCATGCCGATAATGCGTTTTGCACGAATGGCGATATCGCTTGCTTGGCCTTCTGCACCGCCAAGTGGCTGATGGATCATGACTTCGCTGTTCGGAAGCGCGTAACGTTTGCCAATTGCACCTGCAGTAAGCAAGAAAGCACCCATAGAAGCAGCCATACCTACACAAATCGTAGATACATCAGGTTTAATATATTGCATCGTATCGTAAATAGCCATGCCTGCCGTAATTGAGCCGCCCGGGCTGTTAATATAAAGAGAAATGTCCTTCTCAGGGTCGTCTGCCGCCAGGAATAACAATTGAGCGATGATGGAGTTGGCCACCACGTCATTTACACCTGATCCTAGAAAAATAATGCGATCTTTCAGTAGGCGAGAGTAAATGTCATACGCACGCTCACCCCGATTGTTTTGCTCAATAACCATAGGAACGAAATTCATATCCAACGTAAGCCCCCTCCTAAAAAACAATGAATGGTTAAATCGTATTCTCATAATAACGGATGAAAAGTCAAAAGTCAAAGATAGTCAAACAGGTCTGCAATTCCCTTGCTGCGTATACGAAAAAAATGGGTTTGAAGTGGATTGGATGAAATATACAAGCGCAATTTGGAGTGTTTTCCATGAGGCATAGGTTGGATGTTGTAGCGGGAGATTAATCACTTGGCCGTTGCTTAAAATAAAAAAAACGTTCCAGCGTATAGGAACGGTTCGTGTGTATCAATATAGAGTTTGAACTTGCGATAATAAAAAGTAATGGCGCGCCCGCAAGGAATCGAACCTAGATCTCAGCCTTCGGAGGGCTGCGTCATATCCATTGGACCACGGGCGCATAAGGAAAAGCTGCTGTTGCTGCTATCTGCTTTTGTAAGAAAATAGTCGCAAAAATGATTATATGATATTAAAGATTTTAAAGCAAGCGATGTTCAAAAATTAAATTTGTTAAAAATGCGTCGGAAACCGTTTCCAATTGATAATCGGCTATTGCTACAATTGGTTATTTCCGATAAACTAAAGGTGGGACTTGAAATGATACCGCGGGACATATTGAGTCCAACGTATTTGAAGCGAATACGCTATAGGCCGATGGAGTGAAGGATGAGAAATGCGTCAGATCATTGAACTGCAGCAGCAGCTTGTGCCTGATCTGCTAGAGGTCATGAAGAAACGATATTCGATTTTGCATCAAGTAATGGTATCGGATTTAATCGGACGTCGAACGTTGGCTTCTGTATTATCGATGACGGAGCGTATGCTTCGGGCAGAGACCGATTTCCTAAAGACGCAGGGGCTGCTAGAGATTCATTCGGGAGGCATGCGGATTAGCGATTCAGGCAAGCTTCTATTAGAGCAGCTTGAGCCATTCTACAAGACAATGTTCGGACTATCCGAACTGGAGGAAACGATTCGGAGTCACTACGGCCTATCACAGGTCATTATAGTTGCTGGCGATTCGGAAGTCTCTGCCCAAACAA
Organism: Paenibacillus sp. MCAF9; assembly: GCF_052114265.1. Classification (NCBI taxonomy): domain Bacteria; kingdom Bacillati; phylum Bacillota; class Bacilli; order Caryophanales; family Paenibacillaceae; genus Paenibacillus; species Paenibacillus sp. MCAF9. Next base: position 41,265 of record NZ_JBFREL010000031.1, on the reverse strand, counting down.
AGCGAGAGCTTGGTCGTGCGGGATGTCAGGTGCTTATCAAGGTAATGCAGCCTAACGACGTTGTAGCTGTAACAGGCGGAACGACGATTGCACAGCTGTCGAATCAACTGATTAGTTCTTCTCAGCTGAATACGAACTTGTTCGTACCGGCTAGAGGCGGTCTAGGGGAGAGCTTGGATTACCAAGCGAATACGATTGCTTCCATGATGGCTAAGCGTACAGGAGCGCAGTACAGACTTCTGCATGTGCCGGATCATCTGGGAGAGGAAGCTTTTGCATCTATTATGCAGGAGCCGAACATTCGAGAAATTGTGGATGTCATCCGCAGTGCTCGCATCGTTGTACATGGTATCGGAGATGCTATGGTTATGGCAAGACGCAGGCGGCTAGAGCGTGAAGTTATTGATGCGATGGAAGCTGAGGGTGCTTTGGCGGAGTCGTTCGGGTTTTATTTTGACCGAAAAGGCGCTGTCGTGCACAAAATGCAAACGGTGGGGTTACGGCTCGAGGATATTGTTAAAACTGAAGTTGTTATAGGTGTAGCCGGCGGCAAGAGCAAAGGCGAGGCTATAGCGGCAGTGATGCGCTTTGGACACAATGATGTACTCGTAACGGATGAAGCAGCTGCACTTGAAATCGTAGCTTTGATCGATCAAGAGAAGCACAGTCAAGAAGAAAGCAATAAGGAATCATGACGCTTTGCAAATTGCTGTTAAGGCATACCTGCAAAATGTCTTGAAATATATTCATAAATCTTTTAAAAACGCTTAGGAGGAAACAAAAATGGTTAAAGTTGGTATTAATGGTTTTGGTCGCATCGGCCGTAACGTATTCCGCGCAGCACTGAACAACCCTGATGTTCAAATCGTGGCAGTAAATGATCTTACGGATACTGCAACACTGGCACATCTTCTGAAATACGATACAACACACGGTCAACTTGACGGTACTGTTGAAGCTAAAGAAGGCGCGCTTATCGTAAATGGCCGTGAAATCAAAGTATTCGCAGAGCGCAACCCTGCAGACCTTCCTTGGGGTTCAGTAGGCGTTGAAATCGTAGTTGAATCAACTGGTATTTTCACAGCGAAAGAAAAAGCTGAGCTTCACTTGCAAGGCGGCGCTAAAAAAGTTATCATCTCCGCACCTGCAACGAACGAAGATATTACAGTAGTTATCGGCGTTAACGAAGATAAATACGACGCTGCGGCACACACCATTATTTCCAACGCTTCTTGCACAACGAACTGCCTAGCACCTTTCGCAAAAGTATTGAACGACAAATTCGGAATCGTTAAAGGTATGATGACTACAATTCACTCATACACAAATGACCAATCCGTTCTTGACGTTCCTCACAAAGACTTGCGTCGTGCTCGCGCAGCTGCTGAGAACATCATTCCTTCTTCAACTGGCGCAGCAAAAGCTGTTGCACTTGTTCTTCCTGAGCTTAAAGGCAAACTAAACGGTATGGCAATGCGCGTTCCTACGCCTAACGTATCTGTAACTGATCTTGTAGCTGAGCTTAAAGTTAATGTTACTGTAGAAGAAGTTAACGCAGCATTGAAAGAAGCTGCTGACGGTCCTCTTAAAGGCATCTTGAACTACAACGAATTGCCGCTTGTATCAAGCGACTACAATAGCGACCCTGCTTCTTCCACAATCGATGGTCTTTCGACTATGGTTGTTGAAGGCAACATGGTTAAAGTTATTTCATGGTACGACAACGAGTGGGGCTACTCGAACCGCGTAGTTGATCTTGCTGCTTACATTGCTAGCAAAGGTCTGTAAGCAAAGAAGACGGACTAAAGACCGCAGCATTCCGCGCATGCGGAGCTAAGGTTTTTGATTTGCGGCTTCTAGAGTCGTAAGTCATGGGGGCGTTTCTTCTTTGAAGGAACGCCCTTCTTTTTTTTGTATTCTACCGCTATACCTTTCCATAACACATTTTCGGGAGGCTTCATAGATGAATAAGAAAAGTGTACGTGATGTTGCAGAACTAGCTGGTAAACGAGTATTTGTTCGCGTTGATTTTAACGTGCCGCTTGAAGATGGAAAAATTACGGATGACAAGCGTATTCGTGAAACGCTTCCTACAATCAACTTTTTGATCGAAAAAGGCGCAAAAGTTATTCTTGCAAGTCATCTTGGACGTCCGAACGGTCAAGTAGTAGAAGAGCTTCGCCACACAGCTTCCGCAGTACGTCTATCCGAGCTGCTTGGAAAGCAAGTAACGAAAGCGAACGAAGCTATCGGTGAAGCTGTCGAAGCACAAGTTGCTGCACTAAACAACGGTGATGTGCTGTTGCTTGAAAACGTACGTTTCTATGAAGGTGAAGAGAAAAACGATCCAGAACTAGCGAAAGCTTTTGCAAAACTTGCTGACCTGTTCGTAAACGATGCATTTGGCGCTGCTCACCGCGCTCACGCTTCGACAGAAGGCATTGCACACATTTTGCCAGCTGTATCAGGCCTTCTTATGGAGAGAGAGCTTGAAGTACTAGGCAAAGCGCTTAACAACCCAGAGCGTCCTTTCACAGCGATCGTTGGCGGTTCGAAAGTTAAAGATAAAATCGCTGTAATCGATAAAATGCTTGAAATTGCTGACAATGTCATCATTGGCGGCGGCTTGTCTTATACATTCTTCAAAGCACAAGGCCACGAAATCGGCAAATCGCTTGTAGACAACAGCAAGCTTGATTTGGCTCTTGAGTTCATGGAAAAAGCGAAAAAACTAGGCAAAAACTTCTTGATCCCAGTTGATATCGTTGTAACTGACGATTTCAGCGCTAACGCTAACACGCAAATCGTTGACGTTGACAGCATCCCTGCTGATTGGGAAGGCATCGACATCGGTCCTAAAACACGTGAACTTTATGCTGATGTGATCAAAAACTCCAAGCTGGTTGTATGGAACGGACCTATGGGCGTATTCGAAATCGAGCCATTCTCCCATGGTACACAAGCCGTTGCTCGCGCTTGCGCAGAAACAGCTGGCTATACTGTAATTGGCGGCGGCGATTCCGCAGCAGCAGCTGAGAAATTCCACCTAGCTGACAAAATGGACTTCATCTCGACAGGCGGCGGCGCTTCCCTAGAGTTTATGGAAGGCAAAGTGCTTCCAGGCGTAGTTGCTCTTAACGATAAATAATACATTTACCCAACTATATAGATTTGAGGAGGATTACGCATGAGCAACAGAACACCGATTATTGCAGGTAACTGGAAAATGTTCAAAACGGTATCCGAGGCTGTAACATTTTTCTCCGAAATTAAAGGCAAAGCTGAAGTTGCAGGTGTAGAGAGCGTGATCTGCGCGCCATACACAACACTTCCGGCACTTGTTGAAGCTGCGAAAGGTACGTCGATTGCTATTGGAGCACAAAACGTACATTTTGAAGACAACGGTGCATTCACAGGTGAAATCAGCGGCGTTATGCTGAAGGATCTTGGTGTGAAATACGTAATTATCGGTCACTCCGAGCGCCGCGCTTATTTCGCGGAATCAGATGAGATCGTAAACAAGAAGGTTCATGCTTCCTTCAAAAATGGCTTGCTTCCTATCGTTTGTGTAGGCGAGAAGCTGGAAGAGCGCGAAGCTGGACAAACAAAAGAAGTATGCAAAGTGCAAACAGAAGCAGCTTTTGTAGGCCTATCTGCAGCACAAGCAGCTGAAGTTGTTATCGCTTATGAGCCAATCTGGGCTATCGGTACTGGCAAATCATCTACTTCCGAGGATGCACAAGATGTTATCGGTTATATCCGCAGCGTTGTTGCTGGTCTTTACGATCAAGCGACTGCTGATGCAGTTCGCATTCAATACGGCGGCAGCGTGAAGCCTAATAACGTAGCTGAGTACATGGGTCAAGCTGATATTGACGGTGCACTTGTTGGGGGCGCGAGCTTGGAGCCTGCATCCTACATTGCACTGGTCGAGGGGGCCAAGTAATATGGCTGCTCCGAAACCTGTAGCGCTTATTATTCTCGACGGCTTCGGTTTGCGCGATGATGTAACGGGCAACGCGGTTGCACAAGCAAACAAACCAAACTATGACCGTTATTGGTCAACTTATCCGCATACGACATTGACAGCGTGCGGCGAAGCGGTTGGACTTCCTGAAGGTCAAATGGGCAACTCCGAGGTTGGCCACTTGAACATCGGCGCAGGCCGCATCGTTTATCAGGATTTGACTCGTATTAGTAAATCGATCCGCGATGGTGAATTTTACGACAATGAGACGATCCTTGGTGCTGTTCGCCATGTAAAAACAAATAGCAAAAAGCTTCATCTATACGGCTTGCTGTCGGATGGAGGCGTTCATAGCCACATTGAGCATTTGTTCGCATTGCTCGATCTAGCGAAGAAGGAAGAGCTTGAAGAAGTGTACATTCATGCTTTTCTTGATGGCCGCGACGTGTCCCCGGACAGTGCAAAGGGCTATCTAGAGCGTCTTCAAGCCAAAATCGAAGAGGTTGGCGTAGGCCGCATTGCGACGGTTCAAGGCCGTTACTATGCAATGGACCGCGACAAGCGTTGGGAGCGTACGGAGAAATCCTACCGCGCTATGGTATATGGCGAGGGCCCTCAATATTTCGATCCGATTCAAGCGGTAGTTGAATCCTACGAGAAATCGGTTTATGATGAATTCGTTATGCCAACGGTTATTGTAGACGGTGAAAATAAGCCAGTTGGCCTTGTTGAATCCGAGGACGCAGTGATTTTCTTCAACTTCCGTCCTGACCGTGCGATTCAATTGTCGCAAGTATTCACGAACGAGGACTTCCGCGGCTTTGACCGTGGCGAGAAGCGCCCTGTTAATCTGTATTTCGTCTGCTTGACGCTATTCAGTGAAACCGTTGGCGGATTCGTTGCGTATTCACCAAAGAACCTTGATAATACGCTTGGCGAAGTGCTCGTGCAAAACAACAAGACTCAATTACGTACTGCAGAAACAGAAAAATATCCGCACGTTACATTTTTCTTCAGCGGCGGACGCGATCATGAGCTTCCTGGCGAAACTCGTGTGCTTATTAACTCCCCTAAGGTCGCAACGTACGATCTCAAGCCGGAAATGAGCGCATATGAGCTAGCTGAGTCCACGGTACGCGAGATTGAATCTGACAAGCATGACGCAATCATTCTGAATTTCGCCAACCCTGATATGGTAGGTCATTCCGGCATGCTGGAGCCTACGATCAAAGCGGTTGAAGCGACGGATGAATGCCTTGGCAAAGTAGTGGAAGCAGTACTAGCCAAAGGCGGCGTCTGCATCATCACGGCTGACCATGGCAATGCTGACATGGTGTTCGACGAGAATGGCCGTCCGTTTACGGCACATACAACGAACCCGGTTCCGCTTATCGTAACGAAAGCAGGCGAGACTCTTCGCGACGGCGGTATTCTTGCAGATATCGCACCAACAGTTCTTGATCTGCTTGAGCTTGCTAAGCCAGCTGAAATGACGGGCATTACATTAATCAACAAAAAATAAAACTTTAAAAGGAGTGTTTTCTCTCATGTCAATTATCGTTGATGTATACGCACGCGAAGTGCTTGATTCCCGCGGGAATCCAACTGTAGAAGTAGAGGTTTCTCTTGAGTCCGGCGGCAAAGGCCGTGCAATCGTTCCATCCGGCGCTTCCACTGGCGCATACGAAGCTGTTGAGCTTCGTGACGGCGACAAATCCCGTTACCTTGGTAAAGGCGTTTTGAAAGCTGTTGAAAATGTTAACACTGAAATCGCTCCTGAAATCATTGGCCTAGATGCTCTTGATCAAGTAGCTATCGACCGCAAAATGATCGAGCTTGATGGTACGCCAAACAAAGCTAAGCTAGGCGCTAACGCAATTCTAGCTGTATCGATGGCAGTAGCTCGCGCAGCTGCTGACGCTCTTGATGTACCTCTTTACACTTACCTTGGCGGATTCAACGCTAAGACGCTTCCAGTTCCAATGATGAACATCATCAACGGCGGCGAGCACGCTGACAACAACATCGACGTTCAAGAATTTATGGTTCTTCCTGTTGGTGCTGAAAGCTTCAAAGAAGCGCTTCGTATCGGCGCTGAAATTTTCCACAACCTAAAAGCAGTATTGCATGATAAAGGCCTAAACACAGCTGTTGGCGACGAAGGCGGCTTTGCTCCTAACCTTGGTTCAAACGAAGAAGCAATTACAACAATTATCTCGGCTATCGAGCGCGCAGGCTACAAGCCAGGCGTTGACGTATTCCTAGGTATGGACGTTGCTTCCACTGAGTTCTTCAAAGACGGCAAATACGTGCTTGCAGGCGAAGGCAAATCGTTTACACCTGCTGAGTTCGTTGACCTACTTGCTTCATGGGCTGACAAATACCCAATCCTTACAATCGAAGACGGCTGTTCTGAAGACGATTGGGATGGTTGGAAATTGCTTACTGAGAAGCTTGGCAAAAAAGTTCAACTCGTTGGTGACGATCTGTTCGTTACGAACACTGAGCGTCTATCCGATGGTATCGACAAAGGGGTAGGTAACTCTATCCTTGTAAAAGTTAACCAAATCGGTACGCTTACTGAAACTTTTGATGCAATCGAAATGGCTAAACGCGCTGGTTACACAGCAGTTATCTCTCACCGTTCAGGCGAGAGCGAAGACAGCACAATCGCTGACATCGCTGTAGCTACAAACGCTGGCCAAATCAAAACAGGCGCTCCTTCCCGTACGGACCGCGTTGCGAAATACAACCAATTGCTTCGCATTGAGGACCAGCTTGGTTCGACAGCTCAATACGCTGGCAAATCAGCTTTCTACAACTTGAAACACGTAAAATAAGACGCATTTAGCGGCTTATATAGAAGGGTATGCCTCATCAGGCATATCCTTCTTTTTTTTTCGCTCATACAGGACATAATAAGAGGGTAAAGCATCAACGATTAGGCGGTGTGTTTGATTGGCGAAACCTGTTATAGGCATTCAAATGTATTCTCTTCGTGATCAAACGGAGATTGATTTTTTGTCCACGCTGGAGAAGGTAGCCAAAATCGGCTATAAAGCGGTAGAATTCACAGGGTATTTCAAAATGCCGGCCAAAGAGTTGAAAAGCAAGATGGATGGACTCGGATTAATTGCCCCCTCCGTTCATGTACCTTTGAATTTTAGCGATACCAAGCAAATGGAGTCTGATTTTGAAGGACAAATTGAATATGCCATGGAGCTTGATGTGACTTATATTATTACGCCTTGGTCGCCGCTTCCTGAACTTCCGACAAAGGATAATGTGCAGTATTTAGTTGATGTTTTCACAAAATGCGCAAAACAGGTGAAGGCAACAGGTATGCAATACGGCTACCATAATCATGATTTTGAATTTAAGCTGGTGGAGAAGAAGCCTATTATCGATCAAATATTGTCGGATGTTCCAGAGGAGCTCTTGCAGATGGAGTTTGATTTGGGCTGGATTTATATCGCTGGTTATAAACCGGCTGATTATTTGAAGAAATATAAGGGACGCGTTCCTTGCGTGCATTTGAAAGACTTTTTGAAAGGGCGGAAGGATGCAGAAATCGGCAAAGGCGAGGTAGGTTATGATGAGCTGTTAAAAGAGCTTGAGCCTGCAGGCGTTAAATATATGTTTGTGGAGCAGGAGCAATTCAGCTCAAGCTCCCTTGATAGCGCAGCAAATAATTTTAACTATTTGAAAGAGCATGGCTTTGCGTGAACAGCGAGAATAAGGCCTGTCCTATTGTAATTTGTGCCCATCTATGGTACACTCGATTTATGTGTTTCTACGGAGCTCCTATGCTGGAGGTGGAATGAATGGATATCATATTGAAAATCGTGCTTGTTATATTTTCTGTCGGCCTTATTGCTGTCGTATTGTTGCAAAAAGGTAAGAGTGCAGGCTTGTCCGGAGCGATTACGGGTGGCGCTGAGCACCTTTTCGGAAAACAGAAAGCGCGCGGTTTGGATTTGTTCTTGCAACGTTTGACAGTTGCTCTTGCAGCTGGTTTCTTCATATTGGCGCTTGTTGTATCTTACTTCGTAAAACAATAACGAACACACACGCAGAAAGCGAGGATATTCCTCGCTTTTTTTGTATTTTCATCATATTCACGGATGCTGGGCTTCCATTTCGTGTATACTACAAGTTATATGATAATCTATCAACCTGCTGCAAATGGCGCTAGAGCAATACGGCAGGTTTATGAGGAGAAAAACTAATAATGATTAATTACGAGCAGGAACTGCTTGATTTTATGAGAGAGACGGCGTATAAGCCGATGACGTACCAAGAGCTTGAGAAACATTTTGGTATCGTAGATGCAGTGGAGTTTAAGGAGTTCCTTAAGCTGCTGAACAAATTAGAGGATGAAGGCAAAATCATTCGTACGCCAAATGATCATTACGGCGTGCCGGAACGAATGAACTTATTGCGCGGCAAGCTGCAATCGCATGCCAAGGGCTTCGGTTTTCTAATCCCGGATGAGAAGGATCATGGAGATGTGTATTTGCATGCCAATGATTTGAAGAGCGCAATGAATGGAGACATCATTCTGGTTCGTGTCACTTCGAGAAGTGAGCATGGAGGCCGGATGGAGGGCGAGGTCGTCCGTATTGTAGAACGTGCCGTTACGCAAATCGTAGGAACGTTCGAGGATCACGAGGTTTATGCTTTTGTCGTGCCGGATGATAAACGGATCAATCGGGATATCTTTATTCCAAAAGGCGGCTATCAAGGTGCTGTCTCCGGACAGAAGGTTGTCGTTAAAATCGTTTCCTATCCAGAAGGGCGTTCTGCTGCCGAAGGGGAAATTGTCGAAATTTTGGGACATAAAAATGATCCCGGTGTCGACATCCTGTCGATTATTCGCAAGCATCAGCTGCCAGAGGGCTTTCCTGATGAAGTAATGAGAGAAGCTGAAGCGGCACCTGATTCCATTACAGACGATGAGATTGTGCAGCAAGGCAGACGAGATTTGCGCGATGAGGTCATCGTGACGATAGATGGCGAGGACGCAAAGGATCTAGATGATGCGGTGCATGTGAAGCGTCTGGAGAACGGCAATTATTTGTTAGGTGTACATATTGCCGATGTCGGCTATTACGTAAAAGAAAATTCAGAGCTCGATCAGGAAGCATACCTTAGAGGCTGCAGCGTATATTTGGTGGATCGCGTTATTCCGATGCTGCCGCATCGTTTGTCGAATGGCATATGCTCGCTCAACCCGCAGGTTGATCGTCTGACGCTTTCATGTGAAATGGAATTTGATGCGGCGACGCTTAAGCGTGTACGTCATGATGTGTTTACGAGTGTGATTCGCACGAAAGAGCGTATGACCTATACGAATGTGAAAAAAATATTGACTGCAACGGAAGAAGAGCCGCAAACCGAGTTGAAAGAGCGTTACGCCGGCTTGCTTGATATGTTTGGCTTGATGGAGGATCTAGCGATGCGTCTTCGTTCAAAACGAATGAAGCGCGGAGCGATTGACTTCGATTTCCAAGAGTCTAAGGTTATCGTGGATGAGAACGGCAAAGCGGTTGATATTGTGAAGCGCGAGCGTTCGGTAGCGGAGCAAATCATCGAGGAATTTATGCTCGTGGCGAATGAAACGGTGGCCGAGCATTTTCACTGGCTTCGTGTGCCGTTCCTGTACCGGATTCATGAAGATCCGTCACAAGAGAAATTGCTTAACTTCGTTCAGTTTGCAGCAAACTTCGGTTATGTCGTGAAGGGCAAAGGCAATTCCATTCATCCAAAAGCATTGCAGACGCTGCTTGAGGACATTCGCGGCACGAAGGAAGCGACCGTTATTTCCACAGTGATGCTTCGTTCGATGAAGCAGGCGAAATACGATGCGGAGAGCTTGGGGCATTTTGGCCTTGCAGCTGAGTTTTATTCACACTTTACATCCCCAATTCGCCGCTATCCTGACTTGGTCATTCACCGTATCATTCGCGAGGTGCTTGATGGCAAAGGCCAATTGACGGAAGCAAGACATGAGTCGCTAACGGCAAGGATGCCGGAAATTGCGCAGCATTCCTCGGAACGTGAGCGTGTAGCGGTTGATGCAGAGCGTGATACTGAGCAGTTGAAAAAATGTGAATTCATGCTCGATAAAGTGGGCGAAGAGTTCGAAGGCATTATTAGCAGCGTAACGAGCTTCGGCATGTTTATCGAATTGGACAATTCGGTCGAAGGACTAATTCGTTTGAGCGACATGTCTGATGATTATTATAACTTCCATGAGCAGCATATGATATTGGTCGGCGAGCGTACGTCGAAAGTGTACCGAATTGGCGATGAAGTTAAAATTCGCGTTACTCGGGTGAGTATGACGGAGCACACGATTGATTTCGAGCTTGTAGATATGAAGCCGCGCAGCGGCTATAAAGGCATACCAAGCAGCGGTTTTGGCGGCGGCGAACGCGGCGGCAAAAAACGCGGTGGTTTCGGTGATCGCAATCGCGGCGGCAAAGGTCAAGGCGGTGCAGGAGAGGGCAACCGCGGAAGAGGCGAGCGCGGCGCGAGCGGTGCTGGTAAAGGTGGCGCAAGCGAAGTTTACCGTGGAAAAAACGAGCGCGGAGCAAGCGCGGCTGGCAAAGGCCAAGGCGGAGCAGCCGAAGGTTATCGTGGTAAAACGGATCGTGGTGCAAATGCCGGAGGTAAAGGTCAAGGCGGTGCAGCCGAGGGCGGCCGCGGCAAAGGTCGCGGAGGCAAAGGCGGACGCGGCGGATTTGGCGGCGGCGTCGACCGCAGCGTGGTTGGCATTGTCGAGCAGGCCAATCCATGGCGCATCGATGCACCTGATAGCGGGCGCGGCGGCAAGCGGCGCGGACGTGGCGGCGAAGGCGCAGCCGGAGCTGGCGTGAACGACGGTGGAAATCCGGCGGAGCGTGGGCCGGGGCAAGAGGCGGATTTGTCGCCTGGCAACGGTAGAGATTCATCGCGCGGGAACAATGCGCGTACGGATATGTGGGGCCTGCCCATCCGCAATAGCGGCGGGCCAGGCGGAAATGGTCGTGGAGCCGGGCAGCGGCGGAGCGATGGAAGTGGCGGCGGCGCGAAGCGGCGGCATACGCCGCAGGGCGGCGTGGTCGGTAGTGAGCGAGGCGCGGAATTGCCGAGCGTGGAAGGCAGCGGCGGCGATGCGGTGAAGAGCAAGCGGAAGAAAAAAAGCGGAGGCGGCGGCAACGCCACAGCTGCTTTTGTCCGGAAAAATCGCAAATAAATAAGGGCGGCGACTTCCGTTCTATGGCATAATTGGAAGTCGCCGCGATCTGGGCAATTTGGGAAAATATATTTAAGCTCGTCACTTGCATTTTAATTCTGGGTATAGTACACTCAAATCAATCGATAATATGAACCTGAATTCACATATTGAAAAGGGTATCATTATAGTCATGAAACCCTTTCCAATGTGTGAATTTTTTGTTTAAAGACAAACCAGGCGCATATTAATATTATTTTTTTGGAGGTTTTTACACATGCAACAAGGTACAGTTAAATGGTTTAACGCAGAAAAAGGTTTCGGCTTTATCGAAGTTGAAGGCGGCAACGATGTATTCGTACATTTCTCCGCAATCACTGGCGAAGGCTTCAAAACTCTTGAAGAAGGACAACGCGTAGAATTTAACGTTGTTCAAGGCAACCGTGGACCACAAGCAGAAAACGTTGTAAAGCTGTAGTAGCTTACGAACGTTGATAAAACCGCCTTTGACCTTTTAGGTTGAGGGCGGTTTTTTTGTGCATAAAAGGAGCTTCTGTTTTGTTTCTTTATAGGAATTCGTTAAGCAATTGACGGGCATGACGAACGAGCATTCCATCGATAGGAGAATCTGTTCCACCGGTTCTAACACCAGTTCCGAGATGAACGGCTTGTGCTCCGGTAGATTTTATAAAGGCAGGCAATGAAGGAACCGATAGACCGCTTCCTGGGAGTATGGTAACAGTATGTCCAATACTTTGTTTAACCAACCTATTAATTTGATCTGTTGCTTCAAGAACGCTCGGTTTACCGCCTGAGGTAAGTATCCATTTGATTTGAGGGTATTTTAGGAGTGTGGCTAACGCCTCTTCTTGGTCAGGCACCTCATCAAATGCTCGGTGGAAGGTAACAGGACGATCACCGGCAGCTTCCAATAAACTTTCTAATGCATCTGTATTAATAGTCCCATCAAGCTGAAGCGTGCCTAAGACGAACGCATGAACGCCTGATGTACGCATTCTAATCATTTGAGCAGCCATTTCACTAAGATCTGCCTTATCGTAAACAAAGGACTTGCTATGAGGCCTAACCATCGCATGTACGGGATATACTTTAGTTATAGGTGTGTGATTAGCTTGCTCAAGCCGTTTTAACGCCTCAAGCACCGAAACCGTAACGTCCTCTTGTGGAGTTAGTCCACCTTCTTCAAAGGCGGATATAAGCTCTACACGGTCCGCACCGTGCACTACAGCTGTAACCGCTTCATCTGCAGTCGTAGCAATGATTTCAAGCAGCATGGGAAATCTCCTTTTTTGGCAGAGCGACAGAGCGGGATGCTCCATGGCCGCCTTGATTTTCGTTGTTAAAGTTGTTACAATGAACACCAGTATACGTGCAACCATTATTTTAGCTTAATTAAGTCGAGGTGACTAGCATGGGTAAGAAGAGTGACGGCAAGCAGCTCGCCCAGAATAAGAAAGCTTCCCATGACTATTTCATTGAGGAAACGTTCGAAGCTGGCATGGTGCTTTTGGGTACAGAAATTAAATCGCTGCGAACAGGTCGTGCAAATATTAGTGATGCATTTGCTACCATTCGCAACGGTGAAATTTTCATACACAATATGCATATTAGTCCGTTCGAGCAAGGGAATATTCACAACCCTACCGATCCAACGCGTGCTCGCAAGCTGTTGATGCACAAGATGCAAATTCATAAGCTTCTAGGCTTATCCAAGCAAGAAGGTTATGCTATTGTACCCTTGAAGATTTATGTGCGCAATGGTTACGCGAAGTTATTGATTGGTCTCGGTAAAGGTAAGAAGCAATACGACAAGCGCGATAGTGCTGCTAAACGTGATGCTCAGCGTGATATCCAGCGCGTGCTGCGTGAGAAACAGAAGGTTTCTAACTAAGGTGTAGATTTCCATGGCAGCAAGCGACCATGATTGCCAATAACAATTGTGCACGGAAGCAGCTGATTCGTGGTATACTAAGACAGTAGCAACGGCAAGACAATCAATAAATGCAAGTGCAATTGTGCTAGACAATCGGAACAGCCTGCTTGGTCAGATGCTGATCCTTAATCCTAAAGCTTCAATCGAGCTAAACGTTAGTGTAGATCTACTTTTCGGAGTAGTGTTAATCTGCAGCTAACCGTTTATGCAAAATTGGGGGCGTTTATGGATTCGACGGGGATTGTACGAGCGCGGGTTGCGGGTAGCGGGGAGTCGTCCGCTTCATCAACGCTAAAGCCTATTAAACGGCAAACAACAAACAAACTACGCTTTCGCAGCCTAAGAAACTGTGTGCGTGCTTCTACCCAGCATCGTCCATGTGACTGGATTAGGGGCTAACAAGTAGTGGAATACGCTGTCTCATCTCCGCCTGCGGTGAGCTGAAGAAGACAATCAGGCTGACCTTAGCGAAAGCCGGTTACGGGGCGTTTGCTTGGGTGACATCAAAACTGTGACTACACCCGTAGAAGCCTGTGTGGCGTGATCTTCGGACAGGGGTTCAAATCCCCTCGCCTCCACCATGAAAACCCAGTCCGCATGAGGGCTGGGTTTTGTGCTGTCTAGATATTGTAGACGGATTGTAGACATAGCGACTAATTATTTCGAATTAGTTTCCAGACTATAGACATGATGTCTACAAATTTGCTTCGGTATTGTTTGATGAAAAGGAACATTTGTTCTATACTTAGAAAAGTGTTATTGTGAGTCAAACAGTTTTATCGTAGTGTTACTGCATGTAGTATAATAGTTTCTATACTTAAGTATATTGCTCAAGGAGTCTATAACATGAAGACATTGATATATGAAGCAGTTGAACTGGATTTAAAGGAAGTTGCTAAGGATGATTATTCGTTTCTCAGGCAAAGTTTTTCAGCAGATTTAGGAACAAGTGAGCGAGCTATTAATGTAATAGATTTGTTTAGTGGATGCGGTGGGATTTCTTTAGGAATCAAGGAAGCATGTAAAGCTTTAGGTTTTGATTTTAGAGTACCATTAGCAGTAGATTTTGATAAAAATGCATATGAGACTTATAAACATAATTTTAAGGGCAGTAATGCTATACACGCTGATGTAAGTGAGATAATGACATGTAATCTAGGAAGTGAACCAAATGAAGCTGAATTGAAACTGATTAAAGATATGCCTCCGATTGATTTTTTAGTAGGTGGTCCACCATGCCAAGGTCATTCTGATTTAAACAATTCCACAAGAAGAAATGACCCCAAAAATCTTCTGTATTTATATATGGCGAGAGCGGCGGAGTTATTTTCCCCTGAACATATAATTATTGAGAATGTTAACGGAGCAATTCATGATAAGAACCAAGTAGTACAAACCGTGGCTGAATATCTTAAAAAACTTGGGTATTTTGTGAGTATGGGAACATCCAACTTGGCAAAAATCGGCGTCCCGCAATACAGAAAAAGACTAGTAATGATTGCATCAAAAAATCGAAGTTTAGATGTAGAGTATATTGAGGATAAGTATGGCATCGAAGAAAGAGGGCTCAAATGGGCAATAGGAGACCTCGTAGATATAGAGTACATGTCAATCTATGACCAACCATCCACACCATCTAAAGATAATAAACGGAGAATCGAATATCTCTTTGAAAATAATATTTACGATTTGCCAGATGATGAACGTCCTCCATGTCATAGAAATAAGAAGCATTCTTATAAAAGTATTTATGGACGTCTAAGTTGGGACAAACCCTCACAAACGATTACAAGTGGTTTTTACAGTATGTGTATGGGACGATATGTCCATCCGGATAATCGGAGAACTTTGACAGCGCATGAGGCTGCACGAATTCAGTTCTTTCCCGATTACTTTGATTTTTCGGTTGTTAAAAATCGGACTGCCCTGGCGACTATAATTGGAAACGCAGTTCCAATGAAATTGCCCTATTTAATTGCATTGGAATTATTACAGTAATAGGAGGCTAGCTAATGAGTGGTTTTACAGTTATGAGCGATAAAAAACTAGTCGTTGCTGGCTTGTTTTCAGGAATAGGTGGTTTTGAATTAGGTTTTAAAAAAGCAGGATTTCAAACATCTTTTTTGTGTGAGTTGGATAAAGTTGCAAGAGAAGTATTAAAGGATAAATTCCCTGGGACGGAATTACTTCAAGATGTAAGAGAAGTTGAGTCTATTCCGAGTAACGTAGATGTGCTTTGTGCGGGGTTCCCATGTCAGAATCTAAGTTCTGTAGGACAGAAAGAAGGTATAGAAGGTGGGCAATCCTCACTAGTAAATGAAGTATTTAGGATTTTGAGACAACGTCCTGTAGAATGGGTAATCATCGAAAATGTTGCTTTTATGTTAAAGCTTAAAGCTGGGGAAGCAATGAATACTATCATGACCCAATTAGAGGAACTTGGGTATAGTTGGGCTTACCGTATTATTGATTCTTCTGCTTATTTACCACAAAGAAGAAAACGGGTATATATAGTTGCCTCCTTAAACCATGACCCCCGTTCGGTAATTCTAAGTGATGATTTTTCAAATTCTATTAGTCCAACAGTAGATACTTTTGATGTACCTATGGGGTTTTATTGGACGGAGGGAAAGTATGCAGTAGGACTAGCGAAAAATGCAATACCACCTATAAAAGCGGGTTCTACAATTGGGATTCCATCGCCTCCGGCAATATTATATCCAGATGGTACTGCTGTTACGCCTGATATAAGGGATGCTGAGAGACTTCAAGGTTTTGAAGCGGATTGGACAAAAGCTGCGGAGCTAATTTCTCGTCCATCTGCAAGATGGAAGTTAGTTGGCAATGCAGTTACTGTTGATGTTATCACGTGGATTGCAAATAAAATTTTAGAACCAAATTCGTATGATTACTCGACGGACACACATATGTCTACAAAAGTTTGGGCTAATGCAGGGTGGTCAATTGGCGGGGAAAGGTTTGAGGCGAATGTTTCAGACAGACCCGTAAGCGGATTTGAAATCGGGATAGATAAGTTTTTAAGATACGAACCTAAACCACTTTCATATAAGGCATCTAGAGGGTTTATAAAAAGGGCAAAAGAGGGGAATTTGAGATTCCCCCCAAACTTTATTGAACTTCTCGAAAGTCATATGAGGCATATGGAGGTAGGATGATGGATGCTGAGACTGTAAAATATGATAGTTTTATTAATTCCTTAGAATATTTGGTGAACGCAAAATCTCAGGATAGTACAAAAGGTAAATTCGTAACACAATGGTTTGCTGACTATTATAATGTCCCTGGGAAAGCAAGTTATATAAGAGAGCAGAAGCAAGTTCAAAACAGAGTAACAGAACAGTTTAAGCATGGTGTAGAACATATTGTTTTTGTTTGTCACGTAGATGTTTCGTTAAACGGACTTGCTAAGCAGATTTTTGAGTACGCATATCAAGAATTGCAATCGGTGTTAGTCGTGGTTTCTGATAATGCAAGTCTTGTTCCAGTAAACCTATTAATATCCAGCGCTAGTGATGTCTCAAAATACTATGAGGAACAGTTTCCTGATATTAAAAAATTCGAGCTACCGAAATTTGAGCAACCCACGTCTCAATTAGAGGTGAAAGAGTCTCCTGCAGTGTATGGGGAAGATGATGATATAACTAACATAATTATACTTGAGAATTTCAAAGATGATGAAGATATTGTAACTGTTGTCATAGAAAGTGCAGAACTATCACTAGGGTCTGAATTGATTGTTCTGGCTAAATCTCTCGATTTCAAAGTGAAAGCAATATGGATAGTGGATTCCGTTGAGCAACAAGAAACATCACAGAAAGTAAAACTAAGGAAAGCGTTTAGAACGAATGAAGTAACCGTTGATGAACTGTTGGAGAGTGACTTTTTGGATGTTTCTCAAAAGCATGTATTGAAAGAAAAGTTAGGGGAGATATCTAAATGACACTCTTAAGTGGTGGAAGGCGTAGCAAATTATTGAAGCTACTCGCACCCTCAGTGCCAGTAATAAAAGAGGAGAATCTTGAAAAAAACCTTCAAATCCCCTTACCACGCAACATAATCTCGCAAATTTGTGCATCTATAAATTCAGGGAAGCATATTATATTAGCTGGCGCGCCGGGAACAGGTAAAACGACAATAGCCCAGGCTATATGCAAGACTGCCTATGAACAACTACTATCTTTAGAAAGAGGGATATTTTCAACCGCTACTTCGGATTGGAGCACTTTCGACACGGTTGGGGGGTATTTGCCTGACTTCAATGATAATGGAAAGTTGAGATTTAGTGAAGGTATTATAACGCGGGCAATTAAGAGGCGCGAATGGCTAATTATTGATGAAATTAACCGAGCTGATATTGATAAAGCGATAGGACCTTTTTTTTCCGTACTAAGTGACCATGAAGTCGTGCTCCCATTTAAGAGCCAAATGGGAGTCAATATTAGAATTACTCCTGGGACCGGAAATACATCAGATGACGTAATTTATGTTCATCCGAATTGGCGTTTAATCGGAACGATGAATGATTTTGATAAACTATCGCTTTTTGAAATTTCATACGCCTTTTTAAGGCGCTTTGCAGTCGTTAAAATTCCTCTTCCTTCAGTTGATGAATTATCTAAAATTGTTTCAAAAGTGGTCCCTAATTGTAACTTAGATAATGGAATGAAGAAGTTGTTTTCTATTACCAAACACAGAGAAATTGGTCCATCTATTTTTCTCGATATGGCAATGTATATTGCTCAGAGATGTCCTCAAGCTTCCTCCCAGACATCTGAATATTTAAAAGAAGCAGTTGAAATATTCCTTACCCCACAATTTGAAGGGTTAAATAAGAATGTAAAAAGAGAAATAGCAAATATAATTACTGTTGCAATACCTGATTATGTATTTAACGAAGAGAATCTTGTTTTCTCGCTAAAAGAGGAGGTAGCAGCACCAGTTTCATTGGATACAGCAGTTGAGCCGGTAGAGGGTACAGCAACCGCTGTAGAAGGTGTGACAGTAGCGCAAGAAGAATTAGTTTCACCAAAAGTCGAATTAAATGAAGAAGCAATACAAGCTCTAGGTGAAGGGATAACAATTAAGTCAGAAGCTACCCCGGCTCCAGAGGAAGAAGTAAATGCAAGCAATGCAGAGGGCGAATAATTTAGGTAATTCTCTAAAGTAAAGGCATTGGATGTGTGAAAAAAATGCAAAATAGGGACGTCTTTCTACAAAAGATTAGGGATTTCTTATTACTAAACACATATCCTAGTAGCTATCTAGTCTTAGGGATGATAACATCCCAGCGTTTTAATCTATCAGAAATAGATGCAAAACTAAGACCTACTTTATTTCATATACAGTTTTTAATAAATCCGCGTGTTGTGAGTTTCATAAGGTCATTACCAGAACTCAGGCAAAAACTTGCTAAGAGCAGTAATTTAGAGGAGGAAGTGACATCTGGTGTTGTAAGGGGTCCAATCAACTGGGGGAAAACTATTTCATTAAGATTAACACAAGGTTCCTTACAAATGCCGATATACTCAACTAAGATACGAAATAAGACCTTTGAATTGCCTCATAACAAGTTACTAGTCTTTTTACTTAACGCATTAAATAAATTGCTGATTGAAACAAAAATTGAATTGGATGAAATAGATAATACGGATGTGCTAGCTAACGAATCATTAAAATTCAAGGATTATATTACATTTTCAAGTTATCAAGTGAAAAAGACTCTTCAATCCCCATATCTAGAAAACGTTATGGCACCACAAGTGATTAATCAAAAGTTGTTGGATGTAGTGGAAAGTAGCCGGAATGAACATTACGTCAATCTTAGTGAGTTATACAGATTTTACGAATTTATGATTATCCAGAAAGATGAGGGGACTTTAGAAGAAAGTATAATACAGTCATATTTAGAGAGAATTAAGGAAGAAGATTTAATGGAGATGGCAGTAGCCGTTAATATAATATTGAGTATAAATTCACAGTTACCTACGGTGATTAGGAAATACGGCTTATTTTCATCAAATTCAGACTATCTGATAACCTGGGAATTACCGAAAGGAAACTTATCGTTATCATTGTATAATTTGCCCCCCTTTATTGATAGTACAGTTTATAAGTCTTTATTGGATAAGTTGGGTGTTACTCTAAAAATGCGCATGCCTGATATATCTTTATCATGGGAGGGGCATGATGGGTCAAAGTGGGTACACTTCGTAGAAGTTAAATATACTAACGCTTCCTCCGAATACTTTAGGGCAAGTTTGTACAAAGTAATGGGCTATGTTAAAGATTTTGAAGATTGGTATAGTAGAGAAACAGTTGCCCCTAAAATTACGCTTGTCATAAGTTCAGGGTTAAAGAGAGCTGTTAATGATGGGGAGATATATGTTATTGAATATGCTGACAATGAGTCAATAAGAAAAATGACAGAAGATATCCTTAACGGATTGCCAAGCTAAAGCTCTTTCAAGTTACACTGGAATGATATAATAAAGGTGGTATTCAGGATGACTCTCAGTTGCGTACGCACTGGGAGTCTTTTTATTTAAATGGATTTATACTTAGATTAAATCAAAGACCTATTAAGTTTGTTTTCAGTGTTTATAAAAGCATGCTTTCCGAGGATAATGAAATAGTGGTCAAATTTAATTGAAAAAAAGAGAAATAGCGTTTATAAAATAGGAAGGGGTTTTACAAACGGTGATGAAAAATAGAAAGGGGAGAGGATGAATTATGACTTGGTACGGGTACATTCGGATATCGGATAAGCACCAACATGAAGACCGGCAGCGGATTAAAATGTTGGAGCTTGGAATTAAGCCGAATCATATCTTTTGTGATAAGGCTTCCGGGAAGAATTTCGATAGAAAAGAATACGAAACCGTGAGGAGGGTCATCGAGGAAGGCGACGTGCTATTCCTGGATGCATTAGACCGATTAGGTAGAGATTACGATGGCATTATAAATGAATGGAAGTATATAACTCGCGAACTCAATGCTGATATCGTCGTTCTTGAGCAAGAAAGTTTGTTCGATAGTAGAAAATTCAAAGCGATGGGCGACTTCGGAAAGGTTATGGAAGACCAATTCTTATCGTTGCTGTCTTACGTAGCTTCAGAGGAGCGAAAAAAAATGCTGACCCGGCAAAAGGAAGGGTACAATGCTGCGCGTTTAAGAGGGCAAACATTCGGAAGACCAAAAATTGAAATGGATTCGCTTACTAAGGAACAACGAAGGAATTTCAATAAATTTTATAAAGTGTGGGAAAGTGGAGACCTAATTGCTGTGGCGTTTATGGGTATGTTGTCACTGAAGAAAAACACGTTTTATAAAATTGTAAAAGAATACGAACAGACTAAAAAAGGAACTGCGATGGAGGGTTAAATACATCGCCTCTTCACGCAATAAAAAAACGATTTAGAAGAAGAACGAAAATTGATGCGCATAGCCGCAATGAAAGAAAATATCTGGACTAAGCACATTGAGAAACAGCGAGAAACGCAAGTTGTTTATGAAGTCGTTTCATTCAATAATGAGGCGTATGAAATCAAAAGATATACCAAATCCGGTTATAAAAAGTACGCTACAACCAACGTAGCACAGTTAGATGACATTCTGTCCGAATTGGACGGAAAAGAAGTGAAGAGGAAGTAGAAATATGTTGTCGAGAACAAAAAATAACGATTAGAGGAAGTCTGTGCTATTGATGCAGCAATGTAACGCCCGCGTATCTGTGGGCGTTTTTTGTTGCCACCAAATCACAGGAGTATCAGAAAAAAAGTTGAAAACACAAACATGTGTTCTGTATAATTGGTACAATCCCCCAAGAATACGGAGAATGCCATGAACAATGTTGAGGTCGAACTAGCCGGTGTGATGTATCGTCTAATTGCCACGAAATCAGGTATTAACTACATCGAGGACATGTTGATGATGGGATTTAACTGTTCTGCTTCATTGAAGTTGCCTCCTTTCACCACCTTTGGATTCGATTTGCTTGTCTGCGTGCATTCAGGTGCCCAGATATCGCAAGAACACATCACGATATGGCATCATAGGCGTCCTGAGCCGGCTTTTTATCAAAATCGGTACAAAATCTTTCTTGTACTCAGACCGTTCGTGCTTGAGGAGATTGACCGTAAAGAAGTCGATAGGTTGCCGGAATTCAGGCACCTGAGACTTGCATTATTACCGCTCTAAATAGGTTAAAAGTGGTAAAATAGAACCATGAACGAATAAGCCGACACTGATAGTGGTGATAAGAATGCTGATATTCGAAAAGGCGCATCAAGAGGCTAAAGTTGGTTTGAAAGAATTCATGAAGCATGAGGAAGAGCAGCACGATAGCTGTCTGCTCCTGAAAAGAGAAGTGAACGATGAGAACCGAACAAAAAAAACGATGAACCAAATGGAGGTTAGTCTAGAGCATCTAATGAAACAGTGTTGTTGCATGGTTGCCGCGAAAAACAAATGAGGTAAATTTTTCTAATGAGAAAAATATATACAGGTCATTTATGTGCATACGGTGCGAAAGGTCAGTACCTAACCACGGTCCGAAGTTAATTGGCACATCAAAACATTCATTTGTAGATAGTAGAAGATGATACTAAGGAGTCGAATAGAAATGAAGAAGCCATTAAACTACGACGTGAAAATCATTATGGCGTCACGTCAAATTGGAGAAGCGTTTAAGAAAAGTCATCCGGATGCTGTGGTGATTAAAGATTTCTTCGATTATCACAACGACACGTGCCCTCGATGCCAGGAAAGTTTCAAGGTGTCGAACAATACCGTTCAAAAAGTCGGTAGCATAAGTGGTTTTGTAGTGCCGGAGAACAAAAGAGCCTACATTTACGCGCTGTGTCGGAACTGTTCGAGCAATATTACCAAAGATTCGAGATTTGGAAGTAAAGTAGTTCACGGTTCGCCAGCCGCCGAAAACACAGAGAAATTCATACTTAACGCATTACTCCAGAGGTGAATGTATTGAAACTAACCGTCAAACAATGGATTGAGCAGAACAAACAAAGACGAGAAGCGGAAATTATGGAGGTCATGGGGAAGATTGAAGATTTGAAAGCCCAAATTGCAAATGCCGGTGCAAATAACCAACCAGAGGATGCCGGCAAATGAGTGATTGGAGTATCTACTTGTTCGGCGTTGCATTGTGTATCTGCGGTTTTTTTACTATTCCTCGACTCGTTAAAACCGAAGAGAATGACGAGCTGCGGGTTATCTTAAAAGCAACACAGCCAATTATGA
Source organism: Paenibacillus sp. MCAF9 (assembly GCF_052114265.1). NCBI lineage: Bacteria > Bacillati > Bacillota > Bacilli > Caryophanales > Paenibacillaceae > Paenibacillus > Paenibacillus sp. MCAF9. The sequence continues at coordinate 18,846 of NZ_JBFREL010000031.1, read as the reverse complement.
AAATAGGCGGCATTTTTGTTTGTGTGATATCTCTTATGTGATGGAGGTGTTGTATGTCGGAGAATAAACGCAAGCCGACATATGTATTAATCCGAGAAATGAATCAAGCACAGACGGAAAGGACTCAGAAGGTCTTACGGCGTGCCCGGGAAGTTGTGAACGACATTCAGCGTAGGCATGAAGAACAGAGACGATTTGAGAGCGCCAAAGCTAGTGTAGAAATGGAATGTGGTCCATTAAGTGAAGCTCAAATGGACTTAGTTCGGCTTAAAGCACGCGGCGAAATATCACACGCAGATTTTTTAGAATCCGCTAAAATGTTGGCTAGGAAGGGTGATTCAAATTAGGTTAAGCGGAAGAGAATTGGGTCAAGAAACGTCTAAAAAAATCGCCGAGAAGATGAAAGGGAATCTGAAAGCCTCTCCTGAAAAAAAGAAATTCATACAACAATGCATCCGGCAGGTACGCGCAGGTCAGAACAACTTGACGTTCCGACAAATCGAATCTCTTTTGAAAAAGTTATCATTCGAAGAAATTGAAATGGATAAAGTGATTAGTTTCGAACATCCGCCCACTCGGGCGACCATTTTTGTTCCGAAGAAACCTTTAGAACGTCATATTGAAATTGTGAAACAGTTTTTATTGGACAATGAAATTATCGTAAAAACCGAACTGGATAATCTCATTTCACAAACAATAAATTCGATAAAATGACGAAGAAGGAGGTATGAGAGTGTTGTTGTATCGTTTCACGGTTAATGATGAGGTGGGTGCTCAATTCGAAATCCGACACGGGAAAAAGCCAGGAAAGGGATGGGGAGAACCTAGTCCAGATGAGTCACTATGGGATGTATTCACTAGATTGTCTGCCCAAAACGGTATACCAATGGAATCGTGGGGGTCCAGCAAGGGAGTTTTGAATACGGAGACGGACGATGACGATTGAAGATTTGGAACAGATATTTATCGCCGCCGGTATCGAAGAAGAATTTAAAAAGCATCGCTTGAAACTGCTGTTTGAATTGGATAACAATCTGATATTCCAGGAACCAGGTGCCGAAGTAGCATGTCGGAAAATTATAATGAAAATATTCGGACTGGTGAAGCATTTTGATTTAGAAAGACTTTATGGGTTCATGAAATATGAACTAGACCCCACTAAGAATCCCGCTAACAATAAGCCGGGCAACTTTCTGGAACGGTGGCTTGAGATGCAAGCACTCACCGGTGATAAAGGAGCGTTGTGTGACTTGGCTTTTTATAGAATGGCGAACGGTTTATTATAAGTCGAGACACTCTGCGAAAATAAAGGGTCTTTTTTTATCTATAAAACGAAAGCTGTATTATAATAAGAAAGATTTCCTCAAGAAATCAATCATCCGACTTGGCGGAAGGATGATACGCGCCGGGAGGCAGGGTTAAACAAGAGGAACTGAATAACGACCCTTTCTATGCTTCCGGACCCGGGAGTTTTTTTGCTTTTTAAGGAGCGTGATTATATGGATAGGAATATGTTTACCGATTTATTATCATTAAACGATGAAGAGTTGATGAAACAACTTTATCAAATCTACAAAGAAACACCGGAATTTAAAGAAAAATTCGTCGATGTGGACGTTTTGTTAGAAGAAGAAAAAGAGATTGTTCAGAAGATAGATGCTTCGACATTGGACGAGGAGGAAATAAAAAGACTTGAAAAAAGAAAAGATATTTTAAAAGATGAGTACGTGCAGCTCTATGATTGGAAAAACGTCGCAAAATTTTGTAAACAGGACCTTGAAAAACATATATTCACTTTTCCAGAATACGATGAACGAAAATATGTAGCCTTCACGAAGAACGAGAAGCGAATCGTTGATGGTGGGGGCTTCGACAAGCTTATGATTGAAATTGTTCGATATCCACTCGGTGTGATAAAAATGGTTGCTACTTCATGCAAAATAATCAGGAATCGAAATAACGTTTTACACGATAGCGTTGAACGAATTGGAAAACCTCACGAGGAATATTACATGTTCGATTACGAAAACGGGATTTATGTTCAAGTAAATCCTGAAAGCAAAAAAGACGATAAAAAAGAGGTTTTCGACATCCGATTTAACCATGTGATTCCACGCCTTGTTCAACGGAGCAAGGTTATTTTGAGGGATTATTACCTGCAATTCGACGAGGCTTCTTTGGTTGCAACGTCACGCCCAGACAACAAAATAGAAAGTGTAGTTCATTACTACAAGAGGCTGCTTCAATTCTTCAATGAAGAAGCTGAACTCGGTTGGATGGCAAAATTAATTGCATCCGGAATCATTTTCGAAGAATACGAGAAATTAATAGAAAGAAAAAGATATTTTACAGAAGAGATTATTGAATTTGGGAATTTGCTCGGAGAGAGAATAGAAAAAGCAAAAAAAATGTCTCCTGATACCTCAGAAATAAGCACGCTTCAGGACTTGGATTTACCGTTGTACTTAAACGATAGCAATATCGAAGATGCGCACAAAGAATTGATGGATAAAATCATCCATGCATTTACTCCAGGACTCGAAAACCCATTCAAAAACGAAAAGAGCAAAGCTCCGCGAGGCTTTTTTATAGACGATTCGAAGCCAGGAACCCTATATCCAAATTTTGCTGAAATTGAGCGAAGAAAAGATAAATACAGCGAAGAAAAATATTCAGAACTCGATATAGTAGATAAACATCGCCGATTTGTGGAATCTAAAATGCATTAAGAGAAATGAAGTGGTAAAAATCGACCCATTTTGGGGAAATTTTTTACCACTTTTTTATTTTCGGTTTACAATTGAAATTGGAAAATAACAACCAATTTTTATGAGACCCGACGGTCAAGTAAAGTATTGAAGTTTCCTTCAATAGAAAATTTCATTGCACGAATGCAATAAATCAATGTTTCAAAAAAGAATAATATAGGACATTAGAAACAAGGTGTTCTGTATTTGATTACGGAGCACAACCTAGCATTGAATCGCTTTATCCTTACTATTAAACAATCGGTCGACACAACGATTGTAACCACAACAGGGAACTGTTATGGAAAAAGAAAAGTAGCTTCAGGTGCAATCCGGAAGGAGAGCATTTTACAACAGACGACTCTGTTGGTGCATGACAAAGAACAAATTTTAACTATGAATTGGAGTGATTGAACCCCGGAAACACATCGGGAAAGAAAAAAAGAGCTAAGAGAATTCAACCAGGAAAGGTCGATGAACTAAAACAAAGCGGACCTTTTTAGGGAAACTTTGTACCTGAAATGCTGAATCGAGACGGGATTAGATTGGAAAGAGTAGAGGAGTAGTTGAGATTAGAATAGCGAAGTTTTAGGAAGCCGAGGTAAGGACCAAACCGCAGAAGAAACCGATTAATGGTCAGTATGCGTACCTGGTGGAATGAGACGGAAGTTGAGTAGAAAGTCGATTTTTAAGAATTAAAGATTTAAACCTGATTTTCAGATTTACCTGATTTACATGACGTTAGCGGAAGTTTACTGCTTCTTCCCCGCCGTACGAAACGGCAAATCAAATAATCGGGGTGTGATTTGCGTCTACGGACATTCGCAACAGCAATCCATGTGAGCGGCTAACATCATGGAACAAATTCATGTAAAGAAGGTTTCATTGGCTTTGGTCTTTTGAATTAAAGGCTTTCATTTGAATGGAGTATCGCCGAGGGCGATATGGAATTCAAATGCGCAGCGTCGTGAAACGACGCGTGTGGAGCATCGCCGGGGGCGATGTGGAGCACGCGGCGGAGCGCGAAGGTGCGATGGTTTACGTAGCGCAGCTACGCGAACGAGGTGACGGCTGTTGCCGGCACTGAGGAAGCGAAGCGAGCAACGTGCCTTTGACTTTAGTGTGAAAGAGCGAAGCGAATGAGCATGCTTTAGAAACGGTTATATGACCGTTTGAGTGGTTTTCTCAAACTGTCATATAACCAGTTTCTGAAGTTTTGAAAAAAATCTGGGGAGGAAAGGGATTTTTGTACTGCCCCATATGGTTTTAATCTTTTGGAAACAAAGAGAAAAGAAGTGTTCACTGCCCCTTGTGGGCAGAGGGCATAGCTTGGTCGACAGACCAAGTATAGAGCATTCATTTTAAAAGATTTGAAAGAATGGTTTCTCCGGGCAAATCCAGTCCGGAGAAACCCGAACGTTAATTTAAATGGAGGTGTTTGATGAGCAAACTTGAAAAAAGCAAGAAAAAAATCGAGACAGTCTTTAGAGCTGCTCGAAATCAAAACGTAACTGTCAAAGACGGAAAAGGAAGACTTTCTGACGGGAGCTATAATACCTATGAACGAATCATCCTGGAGTACGCTGAAAAAATCAGTCGAGATTTTAATATTTCCGATGTAACAAAGTGGAAGCCAGAATTCTTTATGAAGTATGTCGATGAAGCAGTAGAAAAATGGAAAGATGGAAATCTTGGAGTTGCTTTCTCGATTAAGCAGGAACGTGCCGCTCTTGAATTTTTTCGGCATGCCACAATAAAAACCAACACTTTCAAGAGCGAGATTGAATGCGTGAGAAAAGATGAAGTAAAAAGAGTCCTAGATTATAACCATATTCGTCGGTCCGGTTCCTTTACGCATACGTTGTCGGCGAATTTGAAAATTAGTGAAAAATTATTGGAGAAAATTCAGGATTCTCGGTCGCAACATGCAGAAGCTGCTTATTATGCTTATAAAATAGCAATGTTGACTGGCGCAAGATTAAAAGACATCATTAATCTAAAGGTAGAGAATATAAATTCAGATGGGACTGTAAATTTTGCTGGCTCAGTGAAGTTTGAAAAAAGTAAAGGCGGTCTAACGCGAAATGTGCCGCTGCCAGAAGAAACTCTGAAGTATTTGGAAAGTCTTGCTGAAGGAAAAAGCTCCAGTGAAAAGCTCATTCGTCTTTATAAAAATGGCGACAAGCGAAATGCGATGAGCAATGGTAGTGCGATGCGAAAACTAAGTGAAATCGTTACGACCGCCGGCGAACGAGCTGGCTTAAATCGAACAGAAACGGTTTCCTATAAACATAGAGATAAAAATGGAGAAACGAAATACAGAACTACAGAAATCCACATAACTGCAAGTTTCCACACAGCACGGAAAACGTTCGTAAATGAAAGGTTCAGTTTCTACAATAAACTAGATGCTGCGGAGCAGCAGAAACACTTAGATGAGCGATTACTAGATGAGAAAGTGAAAAAGAAATACGAGAAAGCTGTCGAACGAATCAATAAAAATAGAAAATCCGGAGACAGGGCACTTCATCATTATGAAAATGCCGTATTTCTCGCCAGTTTGGATAGTGGTCACTTCCGAAACGACGTGCTCGAGCAATTCTATTTGATTAAAGAAACAATTGAATTCGAACGTAAAAAGGTTGGTAAACGATAAAATCTTCACTTTCCATTTTTCTATTAACGTGGTAAAATAAACTGGACCAAAAGCATCGGCAAAGCGACAGAGCACTTGGAGGGAAAGCATCCCCCAGGGGCTTTTTTTTATATTTGGCTTTGTTAAACTGTATTGTTGATTTTCCCATTAAGCTAACTGGGCAGTTTAGTAGCATAAGATATAATAATTAAGTGCAAACAATCAATATGATATATGCTAAAATAAAGGCGGTTCATTGAGCTTATTATGTATTTTTTAAATAAATAGAATAGGGGCATGTATAAAATGGCTGAACAATGTTTTGCATGCGGAAACAAAAAAGAAAAAGAGCTCGAGTATAGATATGTGATTCTTGACGACGGTGAGAAAGAGACTAAGGAACTAAAATTGGTATGCAAAGACCCAAATGATTGTGGATTGAGAGCGCATGGTTACAAGAAATAGTTTTATAATCTATTCAGGAAAAACCTGATTAATCAATAATCAATCATTTCATGGAACTGACGGAGAAACGATAGCTCAATGAACCGCCTTTGTGAAGGTGGTTTTCTTATGTTCAAAAATCAACATCATAATTTAACATAGCCTTATATTTATTGCAGAAGGTGAAGCAATGTACGAAGTAATCAAAGAGCTTTTGAGGTTACCTGATTATGTAGAAATATAACCGAAAAGGTCTGTATTGCTTGAAACGTGTTTAATTAGACACTAAAATCTATCTCTTAGTACACTGATTTTATCGACTGCTGTAATTCCGAGAATAGAGAATTATTTCCGACTGTAGAAAAACAACTATATTCCTCAGGGTGGAAGTACCAACAATTTGACGGTTTTACCACTAAAGCGTTCATCCAACTAAGCTGCAGTTCTTATTGTTTCCAAACTAAAGTTACAATGCGGGATGCATCTGAGTAGATTGGAAATGGGTGTCTGTTGCAACAGCAAGTGTATGGAATTTTCGGTGTTTTAAACATAGTGCCTAGAGGATTTTGCAGGGCGGATTTAGAAAGAAACAATCATGATTTTGCGATTGATTGCATATGCTAGAAGACTTTTAGGAAAAATCAGGTATGCCCRCAACCAGAATAACCGAGTATAATAAAAGAAGCCCCGAACCGGCATGTTCGAAGGCTTCTCTAGCTTAGTACATTGGGTTGCAGCCCGTCCTAAGCTGGGTTATCTTCATTTTTAGAATCGACTCTCGATTTATTGTCGGGGGTCTTTTCTTTTGGTTTCTTCACGGCTCTCGCTACGACGAAGAGTTCTAAGTAACTCGTGATGAGTTCAATGTTCTCTGTGTTCGTCAGAAAGGAGATTGCTTCGTTAATTAGCAGAAGAAATAAGTCCATTTATGCTTCCTCCTCTCTCTATGCTGTTGTAGGTACTGTATTAAACAATCAAATTAACCACCTCCTCGAATCAGTATAAGCAGGAACTTTTTTTCAATAACTGATTCTCGTTCCCTATTTTCATAACTTCCAGCAACAGACAAATTGATGCACTGCTCTCTTCTATGAATATAGTCATTTCAGAAGAGATTATTCATTGAAAATGCGTTCTTCCTGATAGTATATGACGGTCGCCTATAGAAAATTCCATCATTATGTTTTAGTTAAAGACGAACTTTCCTACTTTACAAAATAAGCAGTGATTATAAATGGTGTTCAAAATCGAAACAATGAAATTGGTAAATCACACAGAGGCTCCATGTCGAGTCGCCGTATCATCAGTGCAAAAATCTGCTTATCCGCTAAGTAGAGCGGTCAGCCTAATTTCTTGACATTATTGAATTTTGTTTTATAACTTTTGAATTATGTTTCATGACTTAAAAAACAGGCAGAGCTTCCGGCTCTGCTTCAAAGCTATGTCTAATTTTAGAAGAGAGGTGATACTGATGAAAAAGACATTATTAATTACAATAGCTTGTATTCTATCTGCGTTGTTTGTTTATACATTTGTAGTGATGGCGAACGAGCCGTTGGCACAAAAAACAAATGGCACGGGCATGGTAAAACAAGAGCAAGCTCCAGTAACAACTCCTACAGCTGTTGTTATTGACGTAGAGGAAGCAGAGGACATTTTATACATCATGCTTAATCGCAAGAAGCGCAGTGACTTAGAGAGTCAGGCAAAACGACAGGCAACAGTTATGGCAAAAGCGGATTCAGACAAGAGCGTCGGAACATTCAACACAGAATTAAAAGAAAAGAACAGTGAAATGGGAGTTACTGGACGGATTCTATTGATGAATTAACGACTGCAAAAGAAATCTTTGACGACATGAACATTGACTCAGGGGGCAAGGCGAACGACTTAAAGTACAAAGCAGTCGGAGTAGGTTGTGCATCGACAGGTAAGAAACTGTATTGCGTTATTTTATTAACGACGAATGAATTCACTCATTGGTGGGGTTAATTTTAGGAGGTGAGAGTGATGTTGTTTAAAAAATTGATATTATGCTTTACGATGGGATTGGTCATTACATTAGGAATCATTCTGGTTACAGATGCTGCATCGCCAAGAGAGGCGCAGTCGGCATCAGCGCAAGCATTGCAGGTATTGAGTTACCAGACACCGCAGTATTTAGAAGATGATGCAAATGGCATCATGCAGGGCAACAAGAGGGGCAAAGGAGACGGCATTCTGTACTTCCTGTACACAGACACTAACAAAGCCGCCGCTATAACGAATTATCTGAGCAAGTCAGGCTACTACCCTCCCAGCAAAGTAAAAATGGGAACCAGCTGTGAACCAAGAGACGGGCAAATCTACTGTGTTCTCGTCTTTGAAAATATAGATAAGACCTGTACAGCAGAAATGAGACACTCACAAATTAAAGAATGCCAGGAGTGGATGCGAGATAGAACAAAGAAAGCACCGAAATACAACTAAATTTCTAATAAAATGGGGTGATTGTGATGTGTGATGGCAACAGCGCAGATTGTTATTTAGTGGACGAGTAGAGAGTCTTATTAATGATGAAAATCTCAAGACGAAAAAGGAGTTAAGCAGCAAACTAGAAATATTTAAGTGTGTAATATACAAAAAAAAGACAGGTCCTGTTGTACCAGTACCTGCCGGGATTAATGCTAACGGAATATCGTCATTAACAGTGAACCTCTATTTTTATATTATTGTAAGTTAATAAAAATCCTTTATCAGAGAATGTATTAATCCCCTGAATTTTTTATTTTATTGGGGGAATTAAAATTGAAGAATGAAACTAAAATTGAGCAGGACCTAATTATAACCAAAGATGACGTACCATACAGAATAATAGCAATAAAGAACAATAAATTTGAAGTTGTAAATATTTATACAGGGGAGATTAAACTTTTACTGACTTCGGACTTGGAAACTGAGTATAATCGTTCGAAAAAAGCAATTGAAGCTGCCAAACGAAAGTTTCAACAGAAGAACGATTTTTTTGAACCAACAGCTCATTGGGTCGCTTCCTTTCACAAAGAGAATGAAGCACTCAGCGAAATTTCCATTCAGACAGCCGGAGCTATTATGACGTTAATGTTATATTTAAATATCCACGGTGATGGCATATTAATGATTAATGGAGAACCGGTCACCAAACAAGATATTGATGATATTTTAGGGGTAGACGACAAGACCTCCAAGTCGTACTTAGACGAAGCGATAGAGTATAAAATTCTCTCCTGGACGAGACAAAAAATAGAGGTTCCTATCACTTTTGGTAAAGATAAAGGCAAGAGAAAAAAGATTTCTGCAAACGTTTATACAATCAATCCCGAGTACATCTGTATGGGGACTTTTCCAAACACTAAAACTCCGTTTACTCGTGTTTTCAAAACTAAGGCAAAGAAACACATTGAATTTCTATCAATTGAAGCAAGAGGTTTTCTATATAAATTGTTACCCAAAATTCATTTTCAATCGCACTATATAACAAATAATCCGAATCTTGATTTAAGAAAAGACAAGAACTACACTTATTTTAAAAACATAGAACAAAAAACTTTATTCGCAAACGAATGCTTAAATATATATGATTTGACCCAAATAGCAGGGAAGAGCAAAGCTGTGGTTGATAGATATTATCTCGAATTTGAAGCTGCGAGAATCATGTTAAAAGATGGTATGGGAAGGAAGTCAAAATTTTTTGTCAACCCTGGTTTGTTGACTAGAAATAATTTTAACTGTGAGTTCGCAGTGAGTTTGGAGTACATATTTGACCAGACTGAACCATCTTATTCTGAAGTGAGAAAACAGGTAGTAGAAAGCAAAAAAAAGAAATCACCCATTGTGAAAAAAAAATCTTCAACAAAGAAGAAAGTTTAATCGTTTTAAAAAGACAGCAATTTATAAATTGCCTGTCTTTTTTTTAGTATTTTGAATCGTATTTTCCGTGTTGGTCTAATTTTTAAATCGTATTTTCCGATTTACCCCCTGTTTTTGAATCGTATTTTCCGAGTGAATAATCCGCCAAAAAGCCTTGTAACATCAATGTTTTGGGAAAATACCGCCTATGTCTCTTCTTAATATTTACTCTTAATCTTCTAAGTTTTTTTGTATCATTAGGGTTTATATTCAATGAAGTGCATGTGAGCATATATATATTACAAGTTCACTAAATACGAACCTAAAATTCTGCACTAAATGTTCCACAACCAGTGGACATACTTAAACACTAAATTATTTGGGTTTCAGTCCTCTAATTTATCGAACTAATATTCATTAACTTTAAACCCACTGAACGGCAACCGGGATGAACCCCGGCTACCTAAAACCTTCTTCTCGCAAAACCCTAAAAACAAAAGTACAATCGCTCAAGTCCTTTAGAAAATAGCACAAAAATGAAAGCAGAAAGACTTCCATAAAAAATGGTTGCTTCCCAAACCCTTAGACCATTTAGAAAACAGTCGAATTCACCTTGGCTTTGGCTCTTTCTTGCCATTCAAATGAACAAAACATTAAAACCTTCCCAAAAGCAGTGATTTCTCTCGCAAAGTCAAAAACATACAAAGAACTTGCTCAATGCTCGAAGTTACTCGGAATGAGCAAACGGACGGGCAGTACCACTGCTTTTAGATAGAGATATGCCCTTTGGGGGTTTTGATGTTTCTCCCGAAGGGGATTGAATCCAGACAACAGCATAAAAAATCAAGGGGCGATGTCTTCGTAAGAAAAGTAGGAGTATTGACAGTGTGTAGGGGTGGGAGCAATAAACCCAATTCTGCTCTTCTTATGAATTGGTGATTTAGAGATAAAATATAATGTTAATTCCTATATATATTCAAACATTTTTGCGTAGAGAACTACTGCATTTACTTCAATACATAAGTTTGTTTTCGAGAGTTCCAATTGAATTCACACAATAATATTGAAGCTGACTTAAATTGTGAAAGGTCGAAAACGTCCCCATCAGAGTATTCCAGTGTCTTTTTAATTGCCTTTGCCTGTACAGGTTTTTCTAAATCACTTGAATGATTCCACCAATTCCAGCAATTCAATGCGTCTTTATGTATATTGTAATCTTCGATTCGCCCGCATTCTATAAATATGTCCTTGATAGTCAACTTTAGATAACCTCCCTTCGATAGGATTAATTCAAGTTATTCTAACCAAAAACATTATATAAATCAATATATTGTTTATATCTCAAAAGAACACACTATATGTAGTAACAGTGTATATACATAGTATGAACATTTTAGTGAACGTAGTTAATATCTTTGATTTCAGATTTTTAAACTTTTATAATCAAGTGGTTTTTGTATATACATTGTTATAACAATGTGGTAACCAGGTGTGAACGAAGTATTCACTATGTTATATAAATTAAAAAAAAGCAGCTCAATGGCTGCTTATCTTATGTGCTCAGATAACGACGAACAAGTCTGCAATTCTAACTAGTGAAAACGAAAGCTTGTGAACGGTATGGAGTGGAGAGTAATAAGGTGAGCGAAACAGAAAAATCATTCTGTTTAGGCTAATAATCTAGATAAGTTGACAAAGAATAATCTGAACCTCTAAGGATTAATTGCCCTGACATTGAAATCCGTTTGAAAGTATGGCGCGTTAGCTTTAATTTGAAGCATCATAGTCCAACAAATGAACAGACATTTTTCTTATTTTTTCTGCTAGTTCTCGTCGTAATTCCGCTTCTATACCGGTTAACTTCTTCTTTCGGATAGTCTCTAAGTGAATTGCAGCCAATATCAACATCTTCTCCGCGCCATTGTAAGCTTCTTCCCAGTCTCGCTTTTCGTGCTCTTCCATCGAAATCAGCTCCTTTGATGCTTGTTTAAGACTCTTTCTTAGTTTGTCGAGAATCATTTTGCTGGCTTTCTCGCCCATTTCCTCGCATTTGAATTTTACCAAGCTCCCCTAAAGCCTCCTTGTGTTTCCTTTCTTCCTCCAGCATGTGCTCACGAATCCCTTGTTTTACTTCGATATGGGCTTTTTTAAATAACATATTTAGCCTCCTATACTTAGTACACTGGTGATTGCGATAACAGTAGTTGCACATTAAACTACCCATCCCATTATATTTTCGATTGCTCTACACAATATTCGATAAATTCGATAAAGGTATTCCAGTCCCAATGAACACCGTGGTCTTTCAGGTTTTCATACTTCCCTTCGATATCAAATGGACTATATTCAACTTTTAAACGTTGAGGTAATAAAAAAAATTGTAGATGGTTCTTAAAGAAATCGGTGGGGTCTTTAATATTTCCATTAGATTTAATGAAGAAATTTTCCGATAATTCCACCGTTGATTCTGTGTACACAACAAGGTAGCCCCATTTAACCTCTACACCTTGTGTGCTTTGCGATGTACCAGTCAATATGTATGCTTCATTGTCGGTTTCAGGGGATAGTCTGATTATTGAGAACAGCTTATGGTTAAACTCCAAGGATTCTGGGGACCGAACTAATTCCGAGACAGGTATATCCAAAGCATTACTAATTTTTTTTATTACCCCCCATGTTGGGTCTTGTTTCCCCAACTCAATCTTTGCTAGGGCAGGTTCGCTAATTTGTGCTTTAGCTGAAAGTTCCTTTATGGTCAGTCCTTTTTCTTTTCGAAGATTCCTTATGTTTGTTGCTAAATGGTCCATTCAACTCAACTCCTTCTACAGACAGTATATTATATCACTCACACTAAATCAACAATAATGAGTACAAAAGTATGTAAAAACAGTATGGATAACAAAAAAATGCGTATAATAGTATTGACTGCTAGATTGGTAGGGGATATACTTGGTTTACAAAATCACATATCACCCCCATTTTTAAAACGTGGACGGGGACATAAAGAAATAAATGATTACATAACGGATTATCGAAAACACACGGAGGGTCAATAGACATGGCAAACACACAAAGATTGCTCACAATTGATGAGGCAAGAGCCTTTTTAAAGGTCGGAAAAAATACAATGTACGGTTTGGTGCGGGAAGGATTGCCGGCAATCAGGATTGGAAAACAAATCCGTATTCCAGAGGAATCACTTTCCAGATGGATTGATGTAATGGCATTCGGTGAGCCAATCAAGGATTAAATCACTCAGCTCATACATGTTCTTGACTGGATGTGTATGAGCGAAACCAACAAAGATAATGAAGGAGACTAAAATAAAATGGCGGGAAGCATTCTAAAAATCGGTAAGAAGCACAGGGTTACATTGGAGTTGGGTATGAATGAGAAAGGGAAAAGGGAGCGAGATTATAAAACGTTTGATACTCTAAAAGAAGCAGAGGAATACTTAAATGAATTTAAATACAATAAACAAAGGAACATGATTGTCCAGTTGAAAGACATGACAACTGCTGAATTTATGGAACATTGGTTAGAAAACTATGTTAAGTATAGATGTGAGGAAACAACAATTTACGGGTATAGCAATATAATACGTAATCACTTTGTTCCCTACTTTGGTAACATAAAGCTGCGTGATTTACTTACACCACATATTCAACGATATTACAATAAATACTTAATGGATGAAAAGAAACTTTCCCCTATTACGGTTCATAAGCATCATGCTGTAATTAGTAATGCATTGAAATTTGCAACAGAACAAGAATTGGTATATCGTAATGTTGCAACGGCAGTCAGTCTGCCAAAGATTAAAAAAAAATTTAAAGGTAAATCATATACCAGGGAACAGCTCAATACACTGCTGGATGCAGTCGTAAATACAAATCTTGAGCTTCCAGTGTATCTTGGGGTTTTTCTTGGTCTTCGTAGGTCGGAAATAGCTGGGCTGAAGTGGAAGTTTGTTGATTTAAATAGAATGGTTTTAAATATTGAAAAAGTTCGAACAAGTGCGGGAAAGCGTGTAATCGAAAAAGACCCGAAATCTGAGGAAAGTAAACGGGGGTTGGGTATTGAAGACAGATTACTTGAAGTCTTATTAAAGCATAAGGATAGACAGGGATATTTTAAAGGGCTTCTCGGTAAGGACTACCATGACTCCGATTACGTCTGGACAAGAGATGATGGAAAGCCATACCGAGTTAATACTCTTTCTGACCAGTTTAAGGTCTTCCTTAGAAAACATGAATTTCCACCAATTCGGTTTCATGACTTAAGGCATACGTACTGCAGCATTTTGTTTGATGAAGGAGTACGAATTGATATAATTTCTGAATTGCTGGGTCACTCAACCATTGAAACTACAAGGAGAATTTACAAACATAAACTGAGTGAAACTCCAAAAACGCCAGCAAATGTAATGGCTAATGCGTTAATGAGATAAACCAATTAGAAAAGACTCTGAATTTGTTTAACGGGTTCCGTTTTGAGGTGCAAAACAGAAAATGACATGGAAAATGGAGCGGAAACTGGCAACGGTTTGGTGCTCCATTTTTGTTGAATTTACTGGGTTTTAGCTATATTCTTAAGTAAATTGACAGCGAATTGATATTCAAATTTTAGCTGCCAATAGATTTATTGACTGGATCAATTGACTGTCAATTTTACTGCCAATTTCGGTGACAATTTTTTGGCATGTCTCGTTGCGCTAACTGGGCAGAATAGGTAAATATTCCCTTGAAGTTGGATTGGCGTTATACTGTTTAATATCATTACATTTTAAAATATAGATTGGAGAACGATAATGAGAGGGTTAATAGGAGAAATCTTCGATAATACAAGAAATGGGTTAAGGGAATCAGATATTAAACGAATGAATGGAGCATTTGATGAAGGTTACGATGAGGCTGCTAATATATGTTTGGGAGTTATAACAAAAAAAATTGATGAATTATTTAGTAAAATCAATTCTGATTCTGATTCATACCTATCCAAAGAGGAACAATTCATGCTGTCAAAGCTGAAGGAACTAAAATCTGAAACAGAAGAACAATTACGAAACTTTTATGTTAACGGTACGAATAGTTGAATTAGCTGCCTTTCATTCACAGGCAAAAAGGATGGCAATATGCCATCCTTTTCTGTTGAATTTTGTGTTAAATCCATCGCCAAAACTTGCGTCAAATTAATTTTTGCACCCGAAAACGGAACCCGTTAGAATTTGTTCAGGGTCTTTTGTTTTTGGTGTGTTATTGAAATCTCATTCAAAGAGTAGTTGCTATTGCCAAGAGCGATTAATGGTAATGTTCCTAGCTAGTATTATATTTTAAGAAATCTAACCATTAGGATTTCTTTAATAATATCCTGTGTACATGGTAATTCCGATGCCAATCATAAAACTTAGCTGATATTTCGTTTACGTTCCTACATTCTTTTTCTACTACGTTTTGAATCGCCATTTCAAGATGCTGTGTGCTCTTTTCTGTACGAATTCGAACTACACGCCTATCCATTACTCCAACCCAACCATCCTCAAACAAAGCATCACAGCCCAATTTGCACATGGGTACGACGATGGATAATTTTTTTCGTTCGTCCTCTGTTGCATGCTTTCGCTTTTTTATGTGCGCCGTAATAAGCAATTCATTAGGAAACAGATTTCCACATAGTACACAATGATGATTAGGAGCATCCCTCATCAGCATTGCACGTAAAGCCGGTTGTTCCTTGCGTCTCTTGGAAACGGTATATCCATCTGTCGGACCATCCGGAATATTGACCTCTATTTCACCTTCTTCATGCATCACAACTTCAGGCGTTGAATAGTACAGTTCTTCAAAGAATGCGGTTCTGCTTTCATTCTGATAAGGCTCACCAATTTTCAGTATCAAAAATTCTTTGAAATTTTTTACGCTAAACTTTTGGTTTTCATATCGAGTCATTCCTTTTCCGTCACCAACATCAACTTTCTCAACGAGCACCGTCTTCTCCGCAGGTTCAACCACTTTATCCTTTACTTTCTTTTTGTTCGTCTCATAAAGTTCAATAATGACTGAGCCTATACTTCCTTTCAATTCGAAATACTTATACTCTGTGCTTGGCGTTGGTCGGCTGCTTAAAAAATGTTTCTCCATCTATTTGCCCCCCTCGACATGAGTGTTTTTCATACAGAAATTGTAGCAGAATAACTGTGTTCTAAAATCATTTATATTTGTACATAGGGAGCTAGTCGCCATATTCCTCCAATCATCACTTAACACTTAAAATAGACTTGGGGAAAAACACGTAGCCATGAGTAATTTTGAAGATGTAATAACAGCATTGTCACATACTGAAAGTCAATGACACACATTGTAGATGTCTTTATGGATACACTGATACTAATGTTGTGAAATCGGAGACAGCGAAGTGGCAAATCATCGTTACTTCAATGCATGTGCTAAACAAGCATATATAACGTTGTTTAACAAATCGTCTACTTTCCGAGAAATCCCGTCCGATTTATGTAGTCGCGGCATAGACCTCGACCGAAATTATGGTTAATACGGGTTAACGATAAGTAACACATCTTAAGAAGGTAGCACCCAGCGATGCATATAGAATAAAGACTTTCGAAGTACAGGGATATATGGTGATTCAAGTCGATAAGAAGCGTACAACAGTTCAAATCCCCTCGCCTCCACCAATACCATGAAGAAACCCGACCTCGTGAGGTCGGGTTTTTTGATTTTTTATTCATATTAAGAGCATGTCTTTTATAAAAATAACGGGCAGGATTAATTATAACAGTTCTTTACATCACCACGTTTTGGTGCAAATGTTATACTAATCAGGAAATCACCGTCACCATAGTATTCTTTTTTGATGATCATGAATAAGAGAGGCATATTAAGATGAAAAAAGGGAAAATCGTATTTCTAAATGGTGTAACTAGTGCTGGGAAAACATCTATAGTAGATGCTATACAGTTAAAATCAGATGAATTTTTTTATGTTGTTGCAAATGACCTTTTTGAGAATACAATAGGCGATAACTATCTCCGTGAAGATTATTGGAAATATTTAAGTGATGCAATTATTATGATGTATCATACTGCTAAACTATTTTCTGACCATGGTAAGAATGTACTAATAGACGGAATTTTGGTTGAAAGACCCGAATTAAAACCGCATTATGAAAAAGTTAAGGATATATTTGCGGGGTATCCTTTCTATATTGTCGAAGTTTTTTGTCCTTTAGACATTTGTCGCCAAAGAAATATTGAACGTGGAGATAGAACCGAAGACCAATCTGAGTGGCAAAATAATATTATGGCCAAAGATATACAATACAATTGTACTGTCAATACACACATAAATTCCTCAGAAGAATGTGCAGATTCAATTATAAAGTATTTATTTGATAGGTCCGAGGTTTAAGCTATCGGGGAACGTTTGTTTTATAAAAAAACGGAAGCAGCCGACCACAATGATTGGCTGCTTCATTACACTAACGGACAGAATTGTTCAATAACTTCGCGAATACTTCAAAATTGATAATTTTCGTTAAGTTCGTAAATACACTGTTAGCTGAAAGATACGCAAAAATAAAATTATGAAAGGCGTATCCATCAGCTAACACCATATTCACGCTTCGGGCCATTCGGCTCTCGGTCCTGTTAAGCTAAAGGGGAATGATAGTTCCACCCCTGAAGGGCTGCAATATGGCAGCCCTTCGCTACGCTAACAGGCAGGTTAGTTTTAATACCTTCACGAATACCGTAATACGAGGCTATTAAAAAAGTGGTTATATGATAGGATTTAAGACAGACTTAATGACAGGGGAAAATCGAGTGGAAAAATATTACTTGACGCTTCAAACTAATAAAGACTGGAATCAATTTAGGAAACAGGACTTCTGTATTCGGATGATTACCACCTGATATTATCTTGCACGGAAAGTCAGGCGACATAAACTACCGGATGATATGCTTCTTACGAAAGGAGGGATTGCCGTGGATTGGCTAGAGCGAATGAATCGAGCTGTCAGCTATATCGAAGACAACTTAGAACAAGATATTGATTACGACCAAATCGCTAAAATCGCCTTATGTTCAGTTTACCAATTTCAACGCATGTTTTCATTTGTACTTGATGTCCCATTGTCCGAATATATCAGGCGCAGAAGGCTGACGCTTGCTGCATTTGATTTAAAGAACAGAAAAAACACTGTGACGGATATTGCCTTGAAGTACAGATATGAAACACCTGAATCATTCTCACGAGCATTTCAAAATCTACATGGAATGACGCCTACATTAGCGCGAAATGCTGAAAGTGAGTTAAGAGCCTTTCCTCGCATCTCCTTTCAAATCATATTAAAGGGAGTTGTTGGAATGAATTATCGGATTGAAAAACGGGATGCTTTTCAAGTTTATGGGCTGGAGGATATCTACCACTACGACACTATTGCAAATGAGGAGGGCATATCGATCCCCGATGTTTGGCAAACCATCAGCAGTAATGGTGAGTTGGACCGTTTATCCCAGTCGGTTAGCGGGGATTGGAGAGACGAAGGCAGTTTCAGCAAGGAACTTGGAGCTGTCTTCTCATTCGATTCCTATAAATTCACAAACAATACGACGTTCCCTTATCTGATTGGGTGTTACAAAGCGGTCGATAGCAAGGTGAATGGATATACAGTTGTTGATGTTCCGCCATCCACGTGGGCAGTATTTTCAACTTTACATGATGGGAATGGCAGCGGCAAGTATGATTTGCGGTCTTTGAAGAATCGGATATTTTCGGAATGGCTGCAAACATCAACATTTACGATTTTAGATGGCGGCAACTTCGAAATGTATGGTACAAGCGTTGATGGCTACGAATATTGTGAACTATGGTATAGGGTCGAGGGATAGAATGGAAAAACGCGGCTGCCGACATGACCGGTCACTGCATGTTCTTAACTCGAAGATCGCACAAGGATCATTTCAGCATGGTTCATTAAACTAACGGGAAACGATAGTTGAAGACTAAAAGGGCTGCCACGTGGCCAATGTCATTAAGTTAATCTCCGAGACAAGATCGTAAATAGAAAGTGAATCTGAAACGGCATGGGAAAAGCCCTGTGCCGTTTATTTTTTTGATGCAAGACTGATAAATAGGA
>NZ_JBFREL010000030.1:0-77686 GCF_052114265.1 Paenibacillus sp. MCAF9 | reverse complement strand
GAGGGGAACCACGCGTTCCCATACCGAACACGACCGTTAAGCCCTCCAGCGCCAATGGTACTTAGACCGCAGGGTCTTGGGAGAGTAGGACGTCGCCAAGCACGAGAGACCTATCGCATGTGATGCGATAGGTTTTTTGTTTCTTCCGTGTCTAATTTTGATTAAAAATTGAGGCCTTAGAACGCTCTGTATGAGCTTCTAAGGCCTCTTTGTTATCTGCGATAATAAGATGCTTCTCTAGACTGAAGCCTAAGTACGCCGTCCTTCTGCTCCTTACGGAAAGAGAAGGACAGCAGCATACGCGGGATCAGCAGCCATAGGTGCCAACTTACAATGCTAATCATCAATGATTCTTTGATCCATGGATATAGAAGCGCAATGGCACAAAGGCCGATCCAGAACATATGGCGATGAACTCGGCGAAATAGGTACAGCTTGATATCATTAGCTGGTTTAAATCCAATCCATGGGGGTGTAATTCGCCACACCCATTGCCTGTCTGCTGCTTCGTCCACTCGGATAAAAGTAAGCAGTATAATCGCGATATGGATGATTTGCACGACTGCAAAGCCGAAAAGCCATGAAAATAGACCATCCATTTCATACATAAGCATTTGGAAAGCCAATAATACGGCTGCAATAAGCAAATGGCTCTGAATAAGCTCAGGGCGAATGATTTTTCGTTTTACAAGCTGATATTGATAAATTGTAGCATTTTGTTGTTCGGATAATTTTTGACGCATATTTACTTTTCCTTTCCTTCTCAGAGATACTGTGACTCTCGTTAACTATATCGGTATTTACAAGCATTCTGTCCATAGCTTTATGAAACATTTTTACATATGCTGTAACCATTAGCCCATACGGGGCATACGATATATAAATATTTGAAATGCGCTATGAAACAAGTATAAATAGATAGACTATGTGTCATAATAATAGTTAATAAGGGACGATCAGAAAGCGGGGATTGTTATGGACGATAATCGCGAGTATCAATGTATTATTTGCAACGAGGAAAAGGCTGAAGGTCAGGGTATTCGGATAGTGACCGGTTTTATCTGCGATACCTGTGAAGCGGAAATGATAAGAACAGATGTTAAAGATGCCAAATACCCTTTTTTCATTAATCAAATGAAGCAAATATTTTTGGGTAAAAATGCATGAGCGGTTTCTGATTACAGAAGCTGCTCTTTTTTTGTAGTGTTTATTGAATATTATATATAATAGAAATAGGAATGAATGTTTACTGGAGAGGATTGTACATAAACAATGAAGCCCTTTATTGCTCCGTTATTTGAAGCGCTTGTGAATCATACCCGTACCAAGCCAGTTGGATTTCACGTACCCGGCCATCATGGTGGACAAGCATTTAAGCAACCATCATGGAATGATCAATTAAATGATGATGTAGTCGATTATTTTTATAAAATAATGCAGCTTGATTTAACTGAAATCTCAACAACCGACGATTTGCATCATCCTGAAGCTTCTATTAAAGAAGCGCAGCAATTGGCTGCAAAAACATTTGGTTCAGAGGAGACTCACTTTTTGGTTGGAGGAAGCACCTCTGGTAATATGGCGCTGCTGCTCGCCGCATGTGATCCAGATGATATCGTTATCGTTCAGCGGAATGTACATAAATCCATTATAAATGGTTTGAAGCTTGCTGGGGCCAAAGCAGTGTTCCTCTCGCCTCAGATTGAACCGTTATCAGGGCTAGCAACGATTCCTTCTGTCCAGCAAGTGGAAAAAGCGCTTATTCAATATCCTGATGCAAAAGCTGTCTTTTTGACTAACCCGAATTATTACGGTATTAGTGTGAGACTTAAATCATATGTTGAGACTGTCCATCGGTATAATAAGCCGATCTTCATAGATGAAGCACATGGTGCACATTATGGCTTGGAGAAAGCTTTTCCGCAGTCGGCAATGTCAGAGGGAGCAGACGGCGTTGTACAGTCAGCGCATAAAACTTTGCCGACACTTACGATGGGGGCTCTTCTTCACATTCAAGGCAACAGAATATCAAGGGAATTGCTGCGTCAGTCGCTTGCGATGATTCAAAGCTCAAGCCCATCGTTTCCGATTTTGGCTTCAATAGATATTTCCCGAGCAATGATTGATGCTTTGGGCGCTGATCTTTTTAAACAAAGTCTTGAATCAGCGGCGTTTTTCCGTCAATGGCTGCATCGTCGCTCATCCGTTATACGGGAGATGAAAATCGAAGAAAATAGCGAATCAGGCTTGCGTTCAGATCCGCTACGACTAGTGTTATACGATTCTAGCGGTAAGCGAACCGGTTATGAGCTGCTGAAGCACCTGGAGCAGCATGGCTGTTTTGCTGAGATGGCAGATCCGCGGTACATTGTGCTTGTTGTTGGTATCCAGACTTCATTAGAGGACATAAAGAGGCTGCAGGAGGCTGTTGAGGCACTTGAGCCCAATGCTACGACAAATAAAAACTCTGATGGGCTGATGGCAAATGATAAAGAGGGGTGTGCGCTGCCAGCAGTTTCAATAATTACCTGTCATGAGAGCCGTTTAATATCAGAGCCTGTTTCGTTTGCGAGATCTAGGTTTAAGAACAAATCAAGTGAGCGAATACAGCTGAAAGATGCTGTACATCATATATCAGCAGAGATGGTCATACCTTATCCGCCTGGCATCGCTATTTTGTATCCAGGAGAGAGAATCACGGCAGAGTTAATTGAGCATATACAACAGCTTGCCGAGATGGGTGCAAAGTTTCAAGGCGCTGCTGATGGAATGATGAATACCATTGCTGTTTACCCTGAATAAGCTGAAATAGCAGAACGATTATGAACTTGAAGTAAATGTTGATTGTACTAGGAGTACCGCTTTGTTAATATAGAAGAAAGTATAGTTAACATAACGTTAGGAGAAGCCTTAGTTTGAAAAAAGGTGTATTCATTACCATAGAAGGCGGCGAAGGAGCCGGCAAATCGACACTGATTGAACAATTGACGAATATAATGCTTCAAAGGGGAAAGTCGATCACGACGACGAGAGAACCAGGAGGCATTCCCATTGCAGAACAGATTCGTGCCGTTATATTGGATCGCGAGAATACTGCAATGGATGCAAGAACAGAAGCACTGCTGTATGCAGCTGCGAGAAGACAGCATTTGGTGGAAAAGGTCGTTCCAGCACTGGAGAAAGGCGAGTTTGTTATTTGTGACCGCTTCGTAGATAGCAGCTTGGCTTATCAAGGTTATGCGCGTGGGCTTGGGATGGATGAGGTCTGGGCCATCAATCAATTCGCGATTAAAGAAGTGATGCCTGATCTGACGATCTACATGGATGTGTCTCCGGGAGTAGGTCTCGGACGTATCGCACAAGCATCAGAGAGAGAAATCAATCGTTTAGACCTAGAGAAGCAGTCTTTCCATGAGAAGGTGCGAGAAGGCTATATGAAGCTGTTGCAGCAGAACCCGGAACGAATCGTGCTTGTAAATGCCGAAAATAGTGCGGATTTGGTGTTTGCTGACGTTTTATCAGCAATTGATGAGCGTTTTGCAGGATTTTTTGCAACCGATGTCAAACTTTAAAGTATAGACGAAATTCTATGCATCAAGAGATTTGTCGTTATGGGGCTTGAGATTCAAGAAATGGTTTAATGGTTAAAATTGCAAGTTATTAATAACCTATTCTAATAGTAGTCAAGGGGGAATGAAGATGAAATTAGTAATCGCGGTTATTCAAGATAAGGATAGCAACAGACTGTCAAATGCACTTGTTCGTGAAGGGTTTAGAGCAACGAAGCTGGCAAGTACGGGTGGATTTCTAAGAGCAGGCAATACTACCTTTATGATTGGTATTGAGGACGAGAGAGTACATGAGGTTCTTCAAGTCATTAATGCAAATTGCAAAGTAAGAGACCAATTGGTTACTCCTGTATCACCGATGGGCGGATCAACAGATTCCTATATTCCTTTCCCTGTTGAAGTACAGGTTGGTGGAGCAGCTGTATTCGTAATGCCTGTTGAACGATTTGAGCATTTCTGAATGGGCGTGATATAGGGTGAAAATTGATCAAGGCTTTCGACCATTGGGACAAAACCGTACAAACAACGAAGCCACAAACAAACAGATACAGCCAAGAAGCTTTGCCGATGTAATGGTTCAGCAGGATGCTGATCGTACACAAGAGCAGCTTCAACTGAAGCTGCAGGACATACATAGACAAGGTGATCGACTTGCTAGAGTGATGACTGTCCGTGAATTGAAAATTTATCGTCAAATGATCAAGCAATTTTTGGAGGACACCATCCGGCGCGGCGTTGTGCTGAAGGAAGTCAAAGGCTTCGATCGCAGAGGACGAATTAAACGATATAAACTGCTGGATGAGATCGATGCGACACTCGTCTCCATGGCTGAGGATTTACTCGACAGTGAGCAAGGAAGAATTGACTTGCTCAACAGAATCGGTGAGATACGAGGCCTTCTTATAAATTTATTGTTTTGATGATAAGAGAGCAGGGAAAGGTAAGGAACGGCGATGAGCTTCGAAAATATTCCGGGGCAATGGAAAGCGCAGCGGATTTTGACCCACGCTTTGCAGAGCGGTAAAATTTCTCATGCCTATTTATTTAATGGTCCTTCAGGTACGGGAAGAATGGCGATGGCTCGCGAATTTTCCAAGGCATTGTTCTGTACGGCAGGTATTGCCGCTGCTTGCGGGGAATGCTTGGAATGCAGAAAATTTGAACATGGCAATCAGACAGACTTAACGACGATAGCGCCAGATGGCCAGTCCATAAAAATTGATCAAATTCGCGAGCTGCAGCGAGACTTTTCTTATCGCAATAGCGGGACGAAGCGCAAAGTGTATATGATAGAGCAAGCTGACAAAATGACGCTGCAGGCTGCGAATAGTTTACTGAAATTTTTGGAAGAACCGTTGTCGCCAGTTGTTGCGATTCTAATTACGGATAATGGACAAGCTGTTCTTCCTACTATTCGTTCTCGTACGCAGTGGGTGCCTTTCCTGCCGATGTCGCCTGAGATTATGCTGCAAACTCTTATTGCTGAGGGTGCTCCGTCTATTTTAGCCCGAACCGTTGTTCAATTAACATCAGGTTTAGACGGTGCAAGACAATTTCTCCAGCAGAATCAGTTTGCAGAAATCAGAACCCTAGTGATACAATTAGGCAAGGAGAGTTTGACCCGATTCACCGCGGCGATGATCACTGCTGGACAACAGCTATTTAAAACAGATTTGGTAGAGCATACGCAACTGCTGTTGTCGTTATTAGTTATATGGTTTAAAGATTTGATACAGTTCCAGGCCGGCAGGCAGGACAACATCGTTTTTATAGATCAGTTGGATTGGATAAGTAAACATGCATTTAATCGTTCGTTCGCAGGTTGGGTGTCCTGCATCGAGCATACGTTAGAAGCGAGTAAGCGTATGCGAGCGAATGTTACACCTCAGCTCGCATTTGAGCAACTATTGGTAAACTTACAGGAGGGCTAATTCTTGTATAATGTCATCGGCGTCCGCTTCAAGAAAGCGGGCAAGATCTATTACTTTGATCCGGTTGAGCATCCCGTGGATAAGGAACAACATGTTATTGTTGAAACAGCACGCGGAATCGAATACGGTAAAGTGGTGGTGGGACAGAAGCAAGTCGGTGAATCGGATGTTGTTCTTCCTCTTAAGAAAGTGATACGTATTGCAAGCGATGTGGATGCAAAAGTTGTTGAAGAAAATCGCGCCGCAGCCAAAAATGCGTTTTCTACTTGTCTTGAAAAAATTAAAGGTCATCAGCTTCGCATGAAGTTAGTTGATGTTGAGTTTACGTTTGACCGTAACAAAATTATTTTTTATTTTACGGCTGAAGGCCGAGTTGACTTTCGCGAGCTAGTAAAGGATTTAGCCAGCGTATTTCGAACTCGGATTGAACTCAGACAAATCGGAGTTCGGGACGAAGCAAAGATGCTCGGTGGTATTGGTCCATGTGGACGAGTGCTTTGCTGCTCCTCTTGGCTGGGTGATTTTGAGCCCGTATCGATCAAGATGGCCAAGGATCAGAACTTATCGCTTAATCCGACAAAAATTTCTGGATTATGCGGTCGTCTCATGTGCTGTCTGAAATATGAGCATGACAATTACGAAAGCATTCGAGAAGAACTTCCGGCAATTGGAAAATTCGTAGTCACCTCATATGGTGAAGGTAAGGTAACTGGTATTAATACATCCACCAAAAGTGTGTATGTGCAATTATTTGATACACCAGGTAAACCGAAAGAACTGTCGATGGATGATGTCGTCATCAAATAAGCGGCAGAGTGCGATTCTCACGGGTGAGGTTACACTCACGCTTGAAGCTCTGGGGTGGGAACTTGGAGAAGAACAATATTTTTGCGAAAATGGACGAGCTGGATAACCAAGTAGGTGTGTTCCATAAGGAGCTTACGGACTTGAAGCAGAAGGTAAAAGAACTGCTCGAGGATAATAAGCGTCTAAGTGAGGAGAACAACCAGCTGCGTCAGTTGTTTAAGAGAGAGGCTGAGCTAGAGCATGAAGTTGTTGCAGCTCCAGCCAAAGGAATTAAACCGGGAGCAAACAAAGAGGAACAGGTCATCACTGACCATGCATTCGCGGAAGCGGGAGCAGCTATTGGTGAAGGCCATGACAACTTAACTCGGTTGTATCACGAAGGATTCCACATATGCAACGTTTATTACGGGCATTTGCGGACGGAAGGCGACTGTTTATTCTGTCTATCCTTTCTTAATAAATAGTGGAATCCGTACGACATGCCGCCCTTGCCGCAAGGGGCGGTATTTTTATTAAATATACAATCAAGGAGCGGCCCAAATCGTGTCGGAACATATAACCTTAGCAGAAAACGAACGTCTCGATGATCTTATGACAGAAAATGGTTTAAAAATTATACAAAGCCGGGAAGTGTTCAGCTTTTCACTTGATGCCGTATTATTGTCACGGTTTGCAAGTGTGCCAAAGCACGGGCGAATTGCTGATTTATGTACGGGCAATGGTGTTATACCGATGCTTCTTACAACGAGAACAAATGCGCAAATTGATGCGGTTGAGATTCAACCGAGATTGGCGGATATGGCTAGAAGAAGCGTGATGCTGAATAAGCTGACGGAGCAAATAAACGTTATTGAGCAGGATTTGAAATTGTATCCTAAGATTGCGGGTAACGGGGTATATGATGCGATAACGGTAAACCCACCTTACATGCCAATAACAGCAGGTGAACAAAATGAAAACGAACATTATGCGATCGCAAGGCATGAGATTCATTGTACGCTGGATGATGTCGCAGAAGCATGCTCTAGGCTGGTGCGCCCTGGCGGTAAGGTCTCGATGGTTCATCGCCCTTCGCGTCTACTTGATATTGTGGAAACGATGCGTAAATGGAGGCTTGAGCCGAAGCGGATTCAATTTGTCCATCCTCATGCAAATGCAGAAGCAAACATGGTATTAATAGAAGCAATGCGTGATGGGAAGCCTGACATCAAGCTTCTTCCGCCAATAATGGTATATGAGAATGGGGTGCAGATCGTTTGAATATACAAAAAAGCTTTGCCGATGCTTCCAAAGAAAATGTTGGAAGCCTTTATTTGGTCGCGACACCAATTGGAAATCTAGAAGATATGACTTTCCGTGCGATTCGTACATTGAAGGAAGTACAGCTTATCGCTGCTGAAGATACGAGGCAAACACGGAAGCTGCTTACACATTTCGAGATTGGAACTCGTATTGTCAGCTATCATGAGCACAATAAACAAGCCAGCGGCCCTGAGCTGATCAGATTGCTTCTAGAAGGGCAATCCATTGCATTAGTTAGTGATGCGGGTCTGCCGGCTATTTCTGATCCAGGTGCGGATCTGGTGAAGGACGCCATTGCAAATGGTATTTCTGTTATTCCTATTCCAGGAGCGAATGCAGCATTGTCTGCACTTATTATATCGGGTCTGCCTACGGATCGATTTTTGTTTGCTGGATTTCCGCCGCGCGAGCGAAAGTCATTAATGAAATGGCTGCTCGATATGCAAGCACAGAAAGGGACCCTGCTTTTCTACGAGTCACCCCATCGTATAAACAAAACACTTGATGCACTTCAGGAATGTCTCGGCGATCGCCAAATAGCATGTATCAGAGAACTGACAAAACGCCATGAAGAAGCGGTCCGCGGCCGAATTTCAGAATGTATAGCATGGTTTGTGGAGCATCCGCCGCTCGGAGAATTTTGTGTTGTGGTGGAAGGATCAGAGGGTGAAGGGGCAAGCGAGCTGCCAGCGGCAGATATTTGGTGGTCTGAGCTTGATCTTGCTGCCCATGTTGCTCATTATGAGGAACAATTTGATCGTAAGGAAGCCATTAAGAAGGTTGCGCTCGATCGAGGTTTGCCTAAACGCGAAGTATATAATGAAGTAAATAGATAGATGATTATCATATATGTGAAATAGTAGACAAAAAAAGACCTTCCTGGCCGGGTTCAAGCGCAGGAAGGTATCAAGGAGTATAAAAAAGGTTAGAATTAACAAGTTAATAAGTACAGTATAACTTATTTTTTTTATTTTGTCACAGGTGTTGGCATTTCTGACAAACAAACATGACAAACAATTTTTCCTTTGAAATAAGATACGTTTTCTGCGTTGCCACAGAAGATACATGCAGGCTCATATTTCTTAAGCATGATGCGCTCGCCATCTACGTAGATTTCAAGTGCATCTTTCTCGCCTATTCCAAGTGTACGGCGCAATTCGATCGGTATAACGACGCGTCCTAGCTCATCAACCTTACGAACAATACCAGTAGATTTCATCATAATCTATTATTGCCCCTCTCAAAATACGTTTCGTCATCGTTCGACATAGTTTTTGCTTTTATGATTACTATAATACCAACGATTACCATAATAGTCAACCAGGAATATTCCCCGGATAGCTGAATTCACAAGTATTTGACTAGTTAGTACGGTCATATTACTCTGTAATAGAATACAACAGCTTCGACAATTTGGAAACTAATTTCCGACACTATTCGACATGAAAATCATTTTTTGTGTCGAAAATATGAACAAAGGAGATGAGAGACGATGAAAAAACAGCTGACCGAAGAGAAAGTTTTTAAGGATCCTGTTCATCATTATATATATGTACAAGACCAAACGATTTGGGATTTGATCAATACAAAAGAGTTTCAAAGACTGCGCCGGATACGACAGCTAGGAACCTCCTATTTGACCTTCCATGGAGCAGAGCACAGCCGGTTTTCACATTCACTTGGCGTATATGAAATTACTCGAAAAATTATTTCTCAGTTTGAACGAAACAGCTATCCTGACTGGCCAGTCGAAGAAAAGCTAGTCTCACTTTGTGCTGCTTTATTGCATGATGTTGGTCATGGTCCGTTCTCGCACTCCTTGGAAGAAGTATTCGACACGGATCACGAAGAGTGGACATGTAACATCATTTTGGGAGATACAGAAATCAATCGCGTGCTAAGTGCTGTATCGGAGCAGTTTCCTGCTCAGGTCGCTGCAGTCATACAAAAAAAATATCCAAAGCCGATTGTTGTTAGTTTGATTTCAAGCCAAATGGATGCTGATCGGATGGATTATTTGCTCCGAGACGCGTATTTTACAGGTGTTAACTATGGAACATTTGATTTAGAGCGCATTTTGCGCGTATTGCGTCCTTATAAAGGGCAAATTGTAGTTAAAGAGAGCGGTATGCACGCAGTTGAACATTATTTGATGTCTCGTTATCAAATGTATTGGCAAATTTACTTCCATCCGGTTACAAGAAGCTCGGAAATTATTCTACGTCAAATATTTCGTAGAGCACAGGAGCTTTACGTGGGTGGTTACTCCTTTCAGTGGATGCCTAAGCAGCTGAAATGCTTGCTTCAGAACACGATGACGGTGCACGACTATCTGAAGCTGGATGAAGCGCTCGTTCAGACCGCTTTCGCAGAGTGGGCGGAGGAGCATGATCCTATTTTAAGCGATCTATGTGAACGATTTCTGAACAGGCATTTATATAAGTACATTACGCTTGAAAACCCGGATGAAGAGCTGCTAAATGAGATTAGCGAATGTTTCTCTTCTATAGGAATGAATCCGGATTATCATATGGAAATCGATTTTCCATTTGACCTGCCGTATGACGTATATCGACCAGATAAAAAAGAAGGAGAAAAGAAAGAAAAAGCGCCGATTTTGTTGTTAGATGGTTTGGAAGATATAAGCGAAATATCCTCTAAATCCGACATTGTTCGTTCTATTACTGGCCTGCATCAAGGACAATATCATCTCTATTATCCAGAAGAGCCGCTCAAAAAAAATATTCATCAATTGCCGGATTCACTTCGTAAGCTTTTCAAACTCGATTGAAGGAGCATAACATCAACATGACATTACTTTTTGATACACATACCCATTTAGATTCGGAAAAATTTGATGAGGATCGCGACGAGGTCATCCAGCGTGCGAAGGATGCAGGCGTGCATATGCTTGTCAATATTGGTTTTAACCGTGAAACGATCCCTACAACGATGGCGCTAGCAGAGAAATATGATTTTATATACGCAGCAGTTGGTTGGCATCCAGTTGACAGTATAGATATGCTTCCAGAGGATTTGGAATGGATTGAACGTCTATGCGCGCATGAGAAGGTTGTCGCCATTGGTGAGATTGGACTCGATTATCACTGGGATACTTCTCCAAAAGAGGTACAACAAAGGGTTTTTCGTGAGCAAATTCGTCTTGCTCGTAAGGTGCGCAAGCCAATTGTTATTCATAATCGGGATGCTCATGAGGACATTATTCGTATTCTTCAGGAAGAGAATGCAGCAGAGGTTGGCGGTGTCATGCATTGCTTCTCCGGCAGCTGGGAAACGGCTAAACAATGTCTTGATATGAACTTTTATATATCATTTGGAGGACCCGTTACTTTCAAAAATGCAAGGGTGCCAAAAGAGGTGCTTAAGCAGGTTCCGATCGACCGAATTTTGATCGAAACCGATGCTCCATATTTAACTCCTCACCCGTTCAGAGGGAAGCGAAATGAGTCCTCTTACGTCTCTTTAGTTGCAGAGACAGCAGCCGAATTATTGGGCAAAACGGTAGAAGAAATAGGCGTAATTACGACTGAAAACGGTCGAAGATGTTTTGGTATTGTCTAAAAACGAGAGGAATAATGAGAAATAGAGACCTTTATCGCGTAAAAACTAATTTTTATAGCGATAATCGCTTATTTTTTCCTGCTTTATCCTGCTTTTTCGCTTAAATCGTCTTTTATCGTATCTTTACAATTGACCTCGTATGAAGGTATGATTCATCTCAGAGCAATAAAATTTTGTATTGGATTTCCAGTTTACGCTTAATCTCCATTCGGAGAGCGGGGGAACCATGTACGGTTTTTGAAACCGTATTTTGAATTCTTCAGGGGTGAATTTCGAAGCCATTGCCATGAGCATTGTGTAACGAATAGGGCGACTCTCTTGTCCGAATCCGTCAGCTAACCTCGCAAGCGTTATAGAGAGTGATCAACCTCGTGCATCCATTTTTCTGTATCCCAGTGAATCATTTAACCGGGAAGCCACGAAACAGATCCTCTGTCGACGGCTTCTTTTTATTTTCGAATAATCGGGAATTTGTCGACATAGGGATAAAAGATGGGGGTGGGAGGATCGATAGCAGTACTGGATTGCGTGCTCGCACGCCAATATACTATAGTCGCGTCAGTTGTATCATGCGTAACACTTGGCGGCGGGGCTATGAAGGAGGACCGATGAAGTGGGAATACTCCAGGTTAAGGACACCCATGGGAAACGATCATCCAGCATGTCTTTCGCATTGCGATGGAAGCGTGAAAACTTGCGTTTGATTCTTTTGAGTGCTACTATCTCAATCGCTATGACTTTCATGTTTTTGGTGTTGTTGTACGGAACGGCTGTCAAAAGCGTCTCCGTAGTAGTGAACGGACAAGAAACCATTGTGGAAACGAAGCAATGGGTCCTGCAACGCCTACTGGATGAACAAGCTATCGCAATTGGACCACATGATGAGGTGTCCATACCGCTTAATGCGGCAATAAAGGACGGAGATCGTATAGAGGTGACTCATGCGATACCGGTAATTGTGAAGGCTGATGGCAAGACCTCTACTGTATATACGACAGAGAGAACAGTGCAGGCAGCGATCGAGGAATTACATATTCCAGTTCGTGGTCAAGATAAAGTAATACCTCCGCTTCATACCGTTTTGGAAAACGAATTGACTGTAACCGTCGTTCGCGTAGATAAGAAGGTAGCCGAGACAGAGCGTGCAATGCCATTCTCTATTGTGAAGAAGAACGATCCAACGCTGGAAGCGGGCAAGCAGAAGCTTGTTCAACCCGGCAAGGAAGGTCTGATCGTAGAGAGTATCGAGAAGCAGTACGAGGACGGTATTCTTATATCGAAGAAGATGGTCAGCAAAGTGGTTGAAACCGCTGCGGTTAATCAGGTTGTCGCCATCGGAACGAAGAAGGAAGAGCCTAAAGTATCTGTGCTCTCAAACAAGAGCCCGAGCTTTACTTCGCTTACGAAGAGCGGTGTAACGTTTAAGGCGAGAAAAGTACTTAAAAATGTCACGTTGACTGCTTATTCTGCAGACCTCTCTTCAACAGGCAAAGATGAAAGCCATCCGGAATACGGGATTACATCATCAGGCACTCGTGTGCAAGAGGGTCGGACGATAGCTGTTGATCCGAAGGTTATTCCTATCGGTTGGTGGGTTTATATTGAAGGAATCGGTTTCCGCCGCGCTGAGGATAAAGGAAGTGCGGTTAAAGGCAACAAAATCGACGTATACTTTGATAGTACAAAGATTGCGAACAAATTCGGCAGGAAAAAAGGCATCACCGTATATGTGCTGGGGCCGAATAAACCAACTGCAAGCTAATTGTGCGGTTACCATCATCTTATCGCAATAATCAATTAAATATGCCATCATAAGGAGAGGCACTGCCTCTTCTTTTTGCATGTCTAAGGGTCTAATACAGTTTATGTAGAAGGGGATGATCTTGGTGATCAAAGAGATCATTGTCGTTGAAGGCAAAGATGATACCGTTGCAATAAAAAGGGCGGTAGATGCAGATACCATAGAGACGAATGGTTCCGCTATCGGTGAGGATGTATTGAAGAGGATTGCGCTGGCCAACGAGCGTCGCGGCGTTATTATATTCACAGACCCTGATCATGCAGGAGAACGCATTCGCAAAATTGTGGCGCGTCATGCGCCAGGTTGCAAGCATGCTTTTTTGCCGCAGGAGAAGGCTTTGTACAAAGGGGACATCGGCATCGAAAATGCGAGTCCCGAAGCTATTCGTGCGGCGCTCTCTGAGCTCCGTACAGAATCGGCAGATGAAGCGGGAGAAATCAGCTGGGAAGACTTAATGGATGCAGGTCTTATTGTACATCCTGATGCGTCTAATCGTCGCTTGGTTATAGGCAAGCTGCTCGGAATTGGTTATGCGAATGGCAAGCAGTTCTATAAGCGCTGTACAAGCTTTCGGATTTCCAAAGCAGAGTTTACGGAAGCTTTCCGTCAAATGGAAAAGGAACTGGAGGGATAGCTAAATGAGTCAAGAGCATAGTGAGCTTAGCAAGGAAACGGTAAAGCCATCCGCGATAGAGGTGGCTACGCCCAAACGCACCAAAGAAATCATTGCGAAATACGGTTTTTCCTTCAAAAAGAGTTTGGGACAAAACTTTCTGATCGATCAAAATATACTGAATAACATCGTAGCGGCAGCTGAGCTTGATGAAACGAAGGGCGCGCTTGAAATCGGCCCCGGTATTGGCGCGCTCACACAGCGGCTTGCCAAAGCGGCTGGTAAGGTGACGGCTGTCGAAATCGACAATAGGCTCATTCCGATTTTGAAGGATGTGCTGGAGGGCGAGGAGCATACAACCGTCATTCATGGCGATGTGCTTAAGCTTGATTTGAAGAAGCTGTTCGAAGAGCAGTTTGCGGACGTAACAGGTGTAAGTGTTGTTGCCAACTTGCCTTATTATGTGACAACGCCAATTCTTATGAAGCTGCTTGAAGAGAAGCTGCCGCTTGAGCATATCGTCGTCATGATTCAGAAGGAAGTCGCGGAGCGGATGGCAGCGAAGCCAGGCGGCAAGGAATATGGCAGCCTCAGTGTAGCCGTTCAATATTACTGCGTGCCTAAGGTTGTCTGCATGGTGCCTCATACGGTGTTTATACCGCAGCCAAATGTAGATTCAGCCGTTATTAAGCTGTCTTTGCGTGACAAGCCTGCTGTTGATGTACCCGATGAGGATCATTTCTTTAAAGTGGTGCAAGCCAGCTTTGCTCAGCGACGGAAGACACTGGCGAATAATCTAACTGCATTCGTGGGCAAGGAGCGCCGCGAAGCATTAACGGAAATGCTTTTAAGCAACGATATTGACCCTATAAGACGCGGTGAGACGTTGTCGCTCGAGGAATTTGCGCGGATTAGCCGCAGCATGCTGGAGGCCGGCTGGTAGAGCTAGGCCGTTTCATCATAAAATACTCACCATTCGCACGTTCTGCCCATAGGATAGACGAAGAGGTGATTTACCCATGAAGCAAGGGGACCTGGTCGTCCGCAAATCGTATGGCGGTGACGTGCTGTTCAAGGTTGAGGCTATTCGTACACATACTGCCGTTCTGAAAGGCACGGATTACCGATTGCTTGCGGATGCTCCGATTCCTGATTTGTCGGTCATACGCGATCCAGAAACGACAAGTGCGGTGCAAGAAGTTCGAATTAAAGTGAATAATTCATTAAGACGCATGCATTCTGAACGGGAACGTCAAGCGGTTGAGAATGAGGAGCATATTCGGCATGCGCTGCAGCAGACTCAACCATTCTTTGAAGTGCCAGGAAAGGTACTTCACCTTGATGGTGATAGTAATTATTTGAAGAAGAGCATGCAGCTGTACAATACGATGCAAGTTCCTTCCCACGGTCTCCATGTGCATGAGTCTCAGATGGCTGATGTGCTTTACCGTCTGCTGCCCCAAATTCAACCGGATATTGTCGTAATAACAGGTCATGATGGCGTACTGAAAAGCCGTTTGCCCATGGATCTGTACAGTTTAAGCAGCTATAAAAACTCACAACATTTCGTTAATGCCGTACGCGTCGCTAGAGAATATGAGAGAAGCCGTGACGGGTTGATCGTTATTGCAGGTGCTTGCCAATCCCATTTTGAAGCGTTGCTGCAAGTGGGCTCAAACTTTGCAAGCTCGCCAGGACGAATATTGATTCATGCGCTCGATCCTGTTTATATAGCGATTAAAGCAAGCTATACATCCATAAAAGACACGATTAACTTAGCAGATGTCATTCATGGTACGATAAGCGGAATTGACGGCGTGGGCGGTATTGAGACAATGGGCAGCTTCCGTGTAGGTCTGCCAAAGCCAAAAATTACGTCACCGAACTCTGTTTTAAAGCAGTAACAGATAACGATATGTTCTGAAGGGATGAATAGAGACTATTTTCAGGCTGAAAATAGTCTAATCAAACATGTCTTTTTCGCCACAATTTTGTATCAAAAGTTACGTTTAAATTGAATCAACTTCTTAATATGTATATTTTTTGCTTCGTTATGTATGGTTTTTTAAAAAATGGGTGAAATCACCGTTGACAAGTAAATATACCGACTGATATAATATTTTGCTTTGTTTGACAACCCTCCTCCTTTTGGTTATAATGGACAAGGAAAGAGGTGGTAGTGGACAATGGCAAAAAATGCGCTATTGGATATTAAACGCAGCTTGGAAGCTCATGTTGGCTCCAAAATCCGTCTTCGAGCGAACGGTGGACGACGAAAGACCATCGAACGAACCGGTACGTTGGAAGAAACCTACCCTTCTGTTTTCATTGTAAAGCTGGATGAAGAGCAGCATGCCTTTAAGCGTGTCTCTTACAGCTATGCGGACATACTGACTGAGTCGGTGGAAGTGACCGTATGCAATGATGAAGGTCAAGTCCGTATCGCCCATTTGCAACAATAGAATATATATCGCCTAGTGAGGCATGTTAGCGCAGAATAGCATCTGCGCTTTTTTTTTGCGTCCATTCATTTAGCTTTGCGAAAAGAAGGCGGCCATTTCCATCTCCGTATGGTCGCTTGTCAATTGAAGCATACTACCTGTGCAATAGTGACAGCCGTATATTTTGATTAGAATGACGTAAATTCGAATATGGAGGTAATGAAATGGGTCGCAGAAGACGCGGAGTAATGTCTGAGGAATTGAAATATGAGCTTGCCAAAGATCTTGGTTTTTATGATACGGTGCAGCAAGAGGGCTGGGGAAGCATACGCGCGAAGGATGCCGGAAATATGGTGAAACGCGCAATACAAATCGCTGAACAGGCTGCTGCCAAAACAAATCAACCCTAAGTGACGGCTCCTATTTATACGTGAAAAAGCTAAGCGGATGACTGTCGAAAAACATTCGATTGTCATCTCTTAGCTTTTATTGCGTTGGTTTGATATAATGATGCTTAAGCTTACGAACGAACGGGTGAACTTATCAGATGAAAATTTATGAAAAAGCTCCTGCCAAAATTAATTTATTGCTCGATGTACTCCGCAAGCGTGATGACGGCTACCATGAAGTCGAAATGATTATGACCATGGTTGACCTTGCAGACCGACTTGAAATGGAAGAGCTACCTAGAGATACGATCATTATTTCAAGCCAAGTTGGATACATACCGTTAGATGAGAAGAACTTAGCGTTTCAGGCAGCTAGGCTTATTAAAGACCGTTATGATGTTAAGCAAGGCGTATATATTCATTTAGACAAAAAGATACCAGTCGCTGCGGGACTCGCTGGTGGAAGCAGTGATGCTGCTGCTGCTCTGCGAGGGCTAAACCGTTTGTGGAAGCTGCAGATCCCTGAGGACGAGCTGTGCAAGCTAGGCGCAGAGCTTGGCTCTGACGTTCCGTTCTGTGTAACAGGCGGCACTGCAATCGCAAGGGGACGTGGTGAGAAGCTTGAACATATCGCCAATCCTCCGCAATGCTGGGTTGTACTTGCCAAGCCGCCAATCAATGTATCGACGGCTGACGTATATGGCAGATTCCGCGCAAATGAGCTTAAAGAGCATCCATCCATTTCAAATATGGTTGGTGCACTTGAGCGCGGCTCTTTTGCCGATATATGTGAAGGACTTGGCAACGTACTCGAAAAAGTTACGCTGGATGTGCATCCTGAGGTTATGCAGCTGAAGGAAAGTATGATTCGGCTTGGTGCCGACGGTGTGCTTATGTCTGGCAGCGGGCCTACTGTATTCGGCCTTGTGTCGAAGGAAGCCAAGCTTCCTCGTATTTATAATGGGCTCCGCGGTTTCTGCAAAGAAGTATATGTGGTAAGAATGCTCACATAAGGCTGACGTTCTCCTTGATTAAATCCGTATAAAAATGTTATATTTACATTATAATATTCGGATTTAGGTGGGGGGAGATGTGTTTGAAAAAGTTGAAACGGAGCTCGCGGTTGGTAGAGATGACCCAATACCTGTTAAGTCGACCCCACACGTTAATTTCACTGACAGCATTTGCTGATCGATATCAATCGGCAAAGTCTTCAATTAGTGAGGACCTGGCGATCATAAAAGAAGTGTTTGAGGAAGAAGGTATCGGCGAGCTTCATACACTTGCAGGAGCAGCAGGCGGAGTAAGATATACGCCTAAGATGCAAGAAACGACGGCTCTTACCATTATGACAAGCATATGCCGCCAGTTAGAGCAGCCTGAAAGGGTCCTTCCCGGCGGTTATTTGTATATAACGGATATGTTAGGCCAACCGGAGCTTCTCGCGGATGTCGGCAGAATGTTTGCAACTGCGTTCGCAGACCGGAAGATCGACGTCATTATGACCGTTGAGACAAAAGGAATACCTCTAGCTTACGCTACAGCTGCGTGCTTGAATATTCCGGTTGTTATTGTACGGCGTGACAATAAGGTAACGGAAGGCTCTGCAGTGAGTATCAACTATGTATCAGGATCAACCAAGCGGATTCAGACGATGTCACTCGCACGCAGAGCGCTTAAGGAGCAATCCCGCGTTCTCATTATCGATGATTTTATGAAGGCAGGCGGAACGATCCAAGGCATGATGGATTTGCTGTTTGAATTTAAAGCTATCGTCGCAGGCGTTGGCGTATTTGTTGAGTCAGGCGAGGTAGAACTCGAGGAACGGCTTCTTGAGGACTATGTCTCACTAGCTAAACTGACGGCTGTTGATATGAAGACAAAACAAACGACGGTAATTCCAGGCAACTATTTTAAAGAATAGATACGTGTAAATGAGAGCTTATTACATCTTGTTAGGAAGGCTGGGACCATCATGACAACAAAGCAACAAATGCAAGTGATTGCAACGGACAAAGCTCCTGCAGCAATCGGACCTTATTCGCAAGCGATTAAGCTCGGAGGATTATTGTTCACTTCAGGACAAATTCCGCTCGATGCGGCTGGGCAGCTTGTTGATGGCGGCATTGAGGAACAAACTCATCAGGTGTTTAGAAATCTAGAGGCCGTGCTTGATGCTGCAGGTGCCAGCTTTCAGGATGTCGTAAAAGCGACCGTATTTATGAAAGATATGAATCAATTTGCAACGGTAAATGGTATCTACTCCTCTTACTTCGGAGAGCATAAACCGGCTCGTTCGGCCGTGGAGGTCGCAAGGCTGCCAAAGGATGTTCTTGTCGAAATAGAGGTCATTGCATCGACAATTGTCGAATGAAAACGAAAAAGATTCAAAATAAAAAAAATATTTTAAATTGAGTATGAATTTACCAAAAATGTAGAAGGAATTGGCACAAAAACGTGGAAGTATACACCAAGTCTCTGATAGACAAAGGTGGTGAACACAAGTGCAAATTACTGATGTCAGACTCCGCCGTGTAAATTCCGAAGGGCGTATGAAGGCAATCGCATCCATTACTATTGATAATGAATTCGTTGTTCACGATATTCGTGTCATCGATGGAAACAATGGTATGTTCGTTGCAATGCCAAGCAAACGTACTCCGGATGGAGAATTTCGGGATATCGCTCATCCGATCTCTTCAACCACCCGGGAGAAAATCCAGGCTGCTGTTCTCGCTGAATACGAGCGCGCAGCAGAAGAAGTTGCGATTGAAGAAGGAGCTTAAGGCACTGCATTTTATGTTTTTGGGGTTGATTGGAGAAGAGAGCCATGGCTCTCTTCTCTTTTTTTTGCGAGAGGTGATTGCTAAGCATGTGATTACGTGCGACTTATCTTTTTACTATGAAACGAATAAGTTGTAGTGTAGAATGACAGGCAGCGATTCCATACACTTGGAAATCGAGCAACATATTCGTATAATGGAATAGGATGTACGACTTGAATCATTGCAGCTTTCAGCGTTTGCTGATGAAGATAGCACTTTTTTCACACTTATAAAGCTATACTAAAATAATCATTTATTGCAGGTCTAGGGGGGTCTTTCATTTGAAGGTTATGGCGATTGTGCTTGCTGCAGGACAGGGCAAGCGTATGAAATCGAAGTTATATAAGGTGCTGCATCCGGTGTGCGGCAAGCCGATGGTAGGCCATGTGCTTGATGTTGTGAAGGAAGCGGCTGCGGAGCGCGCGGTCGTTATTGTAGGTCACGGAGCTGAAAAGGTTAAATCGTATTTGGGCGATGGCGCTGAATACGTCTTGCAGGAGCAGCAGCTCGGTACCGGTCATGCGGTGCTGCAAGCGGAAGCACTGCTTGGCGGCGAGAAAGGTACGACGATTGTGATTTGCGGCGATACTCCGCTTGTGCAAGCTTCGACAATTGAAGCCATGCTTGAGCTGCATCATTCGAGCGGAGCGGCTGCAACGGTTCTGACAGCTTCATTTGACGATCCTACAGGCTATGGCCGCGTTATTCGTGGCGAAGATGGTACTGTACAGCGGATTGTTGAACAAAAGGACTGCTCGGCTGAAGAAGCGGCAGTTAAAGAAATTAATACAGGCACATATTGCTTCGACAATGAGAAGCTGTTCGCTGCGCTTGCTAAGGTAACGAGTAATAACGCACAAGGCGAGTATTATTTGACGGATGTTATCGGAATATTCCGTGAAGCGGGCGAATCCGTCCAAGGCTACTGTACGAAAGATGTGTCAGAAGCCATCGGCGTGAATGACCGCGTGGCGCTTGCTGAGGCAGAGCGTTTCATGCGCGATCGAATTAACCGCAATCATCTGCTTGGCGGCGTCACTTTGATTGATGCGTCCTCAACTTATATCGAAGCAGGTGTTCAGATCGGGTCTGACACCGTCATATATCCAGGTACAGTGCTTCGCGGGTCAACAATTATCGGAGAAGATTGCGTTATCGGTCCTCAAGCTGATATTGCGGACAGTACGATCGGCAACGGCGTCGCGATTAAATATTCAGTTGTTTCTGAATCGGTAATTGGCGATACAAGCGCTGTGGGGCCATACGCTAATTTGCGTCCAGGCTCGAAGCTTGGCGTAGGCTGCAAAGTTGGTGACTTTGTGGAGCTCAAAAACGCATCGCTTGATGATGGCAGCAAAGTATCGCATCTAAGCTACGTTGGCGATGCTAAGGTTGGCAAAGACGTTAATATCGGCTGCGGCGCCATAACGGTCAATTATGACGGTTACAATAAATTTGTAACGGAAATCGGCGATAATGCCTTCATCGGCAGCAATGTCAATTTGATTGCACCATTGAAAATTGGTGATGGCGCATATGTGGTTGCCGGCTCTACGGTTACGCATGATGTACCAGCTGGTGATCTTGCGATCGCACGCGAGCGCCAAGTGAACAAATCAGGTTATGCGGATAAAATCCGTGGACGTGCAAAAGCAAAAAAAGAAAAGAAACAATCATAATACCAAATGGTTGATATAGAGGATGCAGGATGCAGTGACGAATTCAGATGATGAATTCGTTGCTGCATCTTTTTTTATGCAAATGTCGAATAAAGTTTAATTTTTGGCTGTAGTGGGTAAGTTATAGGGAAATCAAAACAGAAGCGAGTTTTTGCTTCACAAAAACTAAGCATATGCATACGAAGCAAGTTTTTGCTTCACAAAACCTAAGTGTATGCTTACGAAGCAAGTTTTGCTTCACAAAACTTTTAGGAGGTAATCAATATGGCGATAGCTATGAACGCGGATCAACGAACTGGCACGACGAAAGGTGAGTTGCGCCAATTGCGGCTCCAAGGGAAAATACCGGGCGTTATTTATGGTAAACAGTTGAATGATGCAGCACAGGTCATGGTGGATAGTAAGGAATTGCAGGCTTTGCTGCGTTCTCAGCCGAATGCGGTGCTTGAAATTAATATTCCATCACATGGAAAAACCTCTGTTATGATCGCAGAGGTGCAACGTGATTCTTTGAGCAGACAAGTGCTGCACGTTGATTTCCATCAAATTAATATGAACGAGAATGTGCGGGCGAACGTTCGTATTCATGCAGAAGGCGATTCTCAAGGTGTACGCGAGGGCGGTATCTTGCAGTTGATTTTGCATGAGCTTGAGGTGCAATGCTTGCCGGGCAGTATTCCTGATTCTATTTCCGTAGACATATCGTCGCTGGAGATTGGCGGAAGCATACTCGTAAGCGATTTGTTGCTGCCGAGCGGCGTGGAATTACTAGCGGAGCCTGAGCAGGTCGTTGCAACGATTCTTGCGCCGCAAAAAGAGCTTACAGAAGAAGAAGCAGAGGCTGCTGCAGTGGAGCTTACAGAAGCAGAGTCGCGCTCCAACGAAGCGAAGCTTGAGGGCGTTAAGAGTCTGTAGAATCTCTTTTGACAAATTACGTATACCACGCAGTACCGAGCATATTCGGGCGCCGTCCTTCATCAGGGCGGCGTTGTTTGCTTTTTGGGGAAAATAGTATGAAAGTTCTGACGTAGAACGGCTTCCGATGTTTACGCTTGTAATAGATTATGTTACATTTGTCCGTAAAGGAGTGGAGTGAGCAATGAGGTGGATTGCAGGACTTGGCAATCCCGGTGCTGCTTATCAAGGAACCCGGCATAATGTCGGATTTATGGTTATTGATGAGCTTGCAAGGCGCTGGGGTATTAGTGTAACGCAAAATAAATGCAAGGCATTAATCGGCGAAGGCAACGTACAAGGCACGAAGGTTGTCCTTATTAAGCCGATGACATATATGAATTTGTCTGGAGAGTCAGTAAGATCTTTTCTAGATTACTTTAAGGCTGAGGTTCAGGATGGCTTAATCGTTTATGATGATTTGGATACGGAGATCGGCAAGCTTCGCCTTCGCTATCAAGGCAGTGCGGGCGGGCATAACGGAATCAAATCATTGATTCAGCATTTGGGCACGCAAACTTTTGACCGCGTTCGGATGGGCATTTCGCGCCCGCAGCCAGGCATGAACATTGCGGACTATGTGCTCTCCACTTTTCCGAAGAGCGAGCATGAAAAATTGTCTGCTATGGTTGCTGACGCTTGTGATGCTATTGAGTTTAGATTGAAGGCGCCTTTCGAGGAGACAATGGCAAAGTTTAACCGATAATCTGTTAGAAATTGATTATGAGGGCATACTGAAGGATATAACTACCCTTCAGGAGGCATACATATGGCAGTAAACTATATTTGTCGGCACTGCAGAACATCGATGGGGTCGCTTAGCGGGTCAAATATAACGGAGCATCAACTGGGCTTCCATTTCTTGACCCCCGAAGAACGCAGCGATATAATAGCGTATGACCCAAATGGAGATGTAACGGTAAAAGTGGTCTGTGATTATTGCCGCGAGGCGATTGATGCGAACCCAGAGCTTCATTTGGTAACTAGTCCTCTTCAATGACGGAAAGTGAATAGTATGAGCCTTAGCAGATGGCTGAGGCTTATTTTCAATGTACAGGGAGCGATCGTATCACTCTCCGATTGTGTAAAGAAACGGGGTGTCGCAAAAGTTGAAAGCTTTAATTAATGCTTTTGCCGCGGATACGGACGTTCAGTCCGTTATATCCGGTATTCGTAAAGGCATGCGTGAGCAGATGATATCTGGCCTCGCAGGCTCTTCCAGACAAGTGCTCATTGCAGCGCTGCGGGAGGATGTAGAGCGTCCTATGCTTGTTGTGACGCATAACATGTTCTCTGCGCAGAAGATTGCGGAGGACTTGCAGGAATGTCTTTCGTCAGAAAATGTATTATTATATCCCGCAAATGAGCTGGTAGCTGCAGAAGCGGCGATCTCGAGTCCTGAGACGCTTGCGCAGCGAATGGATGTGCTGATCAAGCTGTCCCAAGGCTATCGCGGGATTGTTGTCGTGCCCTTCTCCGGCGTTCGGCGCTATTTGCCTATAAGCAGTGTTATGGCTGAAGCGCAAGTTGAGGTTCAAGTTGGCCAGTCACTGCCGATAGATGCTTTTCTGCGGCAAATGACCGCTCTTGGTTATACACGGGC
Source organism: Paenibacillus sp. MCAF9 (assembly GCF_052114265.1). Lineage (NCBI taxonomy): Bacteria > Bacillati > Bacillota > Bacilli > Caryophanales > Paenibacillaceae > Paenibacillus > Paenibacillus sp. MCAF9. The sequence continues at coordinate 54,190 of NZ_JBFREL010000030.1, read as the reverse complement.
TGACCGCGTAGAGTTACGCGGCGATATAAGCGTGCGCGGCGGGATTGTTGACTTCTATCCGCTTACGGCTTCACAAGCGTACCGGATCGAATGGTTTGGCGATGACGTTGATTCCATACGTACCTTCGATCCAGCAGATCAACGTTCTTTGGATCGCTTGGAAACTTATGTGGTTCCGCCATGCCAAGAGCTGCTCGCAGACGGCCACCGTATGGAGACTGCGGCTAATCATGCGCAGCGGCTGCTAGAGAAGCAGCTCGATAAGATGACAGATCGTACAGCCAAGGATCGACTTCGCACGGAGCTGGGCGGAGAGATTGAAAGGCTGCGCGAGCATGTTTATTTTCCGGAAATTTATAAATATATTTCGTTGTTATACCCAGAGCGTCAAACGATTCTTGACTATATGCCAGCTGATACGCTGCTCATACTAGACGAGCCAACGCGTTTAATAGAGACAGCGAAGCAATTGGAGCGGGATGAAGCGGAATGGTCCATGCATTTGCTGCAAAACGGCAAGTCGCTTCCGGATCTTGCTCTAGCCCGCGATACAGAGGAGATTTTGCATCACCGTCCGTTTCCAACGCTGTTCCTGTCCTTATTCTTAAGGCAAATCCCGCATTCGCAGCCGCAAAATATATTGAACATGACAAGCCGCTCGATGCAAAATTTTCATGGACAAATGAATGTGCTGAAGGCAGAAATGGAACGTTGGCGCAAGACGGGTGCCACAGTAATGATGCTTGCCGGCAATGCAGAGCGTATGGAACGCATGCGCCGAGTTCTTGACGACTATAGCATTGAGACGCCTACTCTGCTAGAAGGTAATTTGCAGTCCGGTTTTGAGCTGCCATCCTCTCACCTTGTCATTATTACTGAAGGCGAGATGTTCTCCCAGAAGCAGCGCAAAGCCCGGAAAATGGATAAAAAAGTTGATAATGCCGAGCGTATTAAGAGCTATACAGAGCTTAAAGTCGGTGACTATGTTGTTCACCATAATCATGGTATAGGCAAGTATGTAGGTATAGGCACGCTAGAAATAGCAGGTATTCATAAAGATTATTTGCATATTCTCTATGCTGGCGGCGATAAGCTGTCTGTTCCAATCGAGCAAGTGGATATGATTCAGAAGTATGTCGGCAATGAAGATAAAGAGCCTAAGGTCAATAAACTCGGCGGCAGTGAATGGACGCGAGCGAAGAGCAAAGTAAAAGCATCCGTTCAGGATATTGCTGATGATTTGATCAAGCTGTATGCGGAGCGGCAGACGGCTCCAGGGTACGCTTTTGGACAAGATACGTCGTATCAGAATGAGTTCGAAGCGATGTTCCCTTATGACGAGACGCGCGACCAGCTCAGAGCGATCGAAGAGATTAAGAAGGATATGGAGAAAACCCAGCCGATGGATAGGCTGTTATGCGGAGACGTCGGTTACGGGAAAACCGAGGTTGCCATTCGTGCTGCCTTCAAATCAGCAATGGACAGCAAACAGGTAGCAGTGCTAGTTCCGACGACTATTTTGGCGCAGCAGCATTATGAGACATTCCGCGAGCGTTTTGCAGGTTATCCGATTAACGTCCAGGTTCTCAGCCGTTTCCGTTCACGCAAGGAACAGAATGAAACGATGAAGGGCCTGAAGGCGGGAACAGTAGATGTCGTTATTGGGACGCATCGACTGCTGTCGCAGGATATTATTTTCAAATCGCTCGGCCTTTTGATCGTGGATGAGGAACAACGTTTTGGCGTATCGCATAAGGAAAAGCTGAAGAAGCTGAAAACTAATGTCGACGTGCTTACGCTGACTGCGACACCGATTCCAAGAACGCTTCATATGTCGATGCTTGGCGTGCGGGACTTGTCTGTTATTGAAACGCCGCCGGAAAATCGTTTCCCTGTGCAAACCTATGTGGTGGAATACAGCCCGTCCCTCGTACGGGAGTCGATAGAGCGCGAGCTGGCACGTGGAGGCCAAGTCTATTACTTGTATAACCGTGTTCAAGGCATCTACCAGATGGCGGAGCAAATCAACGCGCTTGTACCAGGTGCTAGAGTTGCGGTCGGCCATGGGCAAATGTCAGAGCAGGAGCTGGAGAAGACCATCCTTGATTTCCTCGATGGCGAATCCGATGTTCTGGTAAGCACCAGCATTATTGAGACAGGCGTCGATATTCCGAACGTGAATACGCTTATTGTACATGATGCTGACAAAATGGGACTCTCTCAGCTGTATCAGCTGCGCGGCCGCGTTGGTCGTTCGAATCGTATTGCATACGCGTATTTCACGTATCAACGGGATAAGGTGCTTACGGAGGTTGCGGAGAAGCGTCTGCAATCCATCAAAGAATTTACTGAGCTCGGCTCAGGTTTCAAAATCGCAATGCGCGATCTATCGATTCGTGGAGCGGGCAACCTGCTTGGGGCGGAGCAGCATGGCTTTATTGCCTCGGTAGGCTTCGACATGTATTCGCAAATGCTGGCTGATGAGATCGCGAAGCGCAAAGCGGAGATGAGCGGCGAAGAAATCAAAGAAGAGAAGCCAGTTAGCATGCTTATTGATATTAGCGTAGATGCTTATTTGCCTTCGGATTACATTTATGACAGCATCCAAAAAATTGAGATCTATAAAAAAGTGGCTGCTATCCGAACGTTCGAAGAGGCAGATGATGTGATTGATGAGCTTGTGGATCGTTTTGGCGATTTACCGCAAGCGGTAAGCAATTTGCTCGCAGTGGCTAGATTAAAAGTGTATGGCACGATGTATGGTATTGAACAGCTCAGCGGCAAAGGTGATGATCTGCTGCTTCGTTACGCAGCTGGCGAGAAGCGGAGGATTGACCGTAAGAAGGTTGATCAGCTTTGTCTGAAGCATGAGAACCGCTTTAAGCAGGGCAGCGAGCAGGAGCCAAACCCAAGTATTTTGCTGCGCGGCAAGGGATTGAATATGGAGCAGAAAATTCATATGATTGAACAATTTTTGCAAGCGTACAAGGATGTTCTCCTTTATAAAGACGAATTGCAAGATGCGACAACATAGACAAGATTCGCTTTATACGCCCCTTTTCTGATACAATACTATCAAGTTCTCAATATGAAAGGGGATTCAACATGTTACACAGTTCACGCAAATCGGCATGGCGCAAAGGCGCGCTGCTTATCGTGGCAGTCGTGCTGGTCTTGACGATGGCGGCATGCGGCGGCGCGAAGGAAACAGAAGTTGCAACCTATAAAGGCGGCAATGTGACAGACAAGGAATTCAACAAGTATTTGGATGTATTTACGGTAATGCAGCCAGCGTATGCGCAAGTTATTGAAATTCCGCAATTTAAGGAGCAGCTGCTCCAGCAGTATATTTCCTACAAAATTTTAAGCAGCCAGGCTTCTAAGGAAGACGTTAAAAAGGCTGAAACAGAAGTAAAAGAGCAAATGAAGCAGTATAAAACAGCACTTTCCCAAGATGCGGAATTGAAAGCTGCTGTAGATGCTAAAAAATTAAAAGACAAAGATATGGAAAACTATTTGCTTATGACTTCCAAGCTTGTAGCTCATATGAACGCTCAAGTAACTGAGGAAGAAATGAAAGCAGAATATGAAAAGAACGGTATTAACTATGCAACCGTTTCTGTTCGCCACATCTTGGTATCAACCAAAACAACGGATCCAACTACACAAGAAGAAAAAGAGATTCGCACGGATGCAGAAGCTTTGGCTCGCGCTAAAGAAGTGAAAGACAAGCTGGCAGCAGGCGGAGATTGGGCTGCCCTTGCCAAAGAATATTCCGATGATCCAGGCTCGAAGGACGCAGGCGGTCTATATGCGGACAAGAAGAATGGTCAATGGGTAGAAGAATTTAAACAAGCTGCTTATAAACAAGAAATTGGCGTTATTGGCGAGCCTGTGAAAACAGATTTTGGCTACCATGTTATCCTTGTTGAGAAACGTGATACGCCAGCATTTGATAAATTAACTGATGCAGATAAAGAATCAGTAAAAGGTACCGTTGCTTCTGAGAAAATGAACAAATACATGACAGACGAGCTTCCTAAGCAAGAAATCGTCATTAAGCTTCCAAAAGCAAGTGACACTCCTGCCAGCGATGCTCCTGCTGGCGAAGAAACGCCGGCTACGGATGCTCCAGCTACGGATGCGCCTGCTACAGAAGCACCTGCAACGAAATAAGTGCAAGACAAACATGTCAGACCCTTTAACCATTCACCGGTTAAGGGGTCTTTTTCCTGAAACTATGGTGAGTAAGGATGGATTGTATGCTGAACACAAATCAATATTTGCTGCGTGAAGCCAAAAGCGGGCCGCGAGAAGCTGAAAGGTGTTGTCGATGAAAATACGACAGTCGGCATTTTTGAGCTTACAGATAAAGGCGAAATATGGATGTTTGGCGAAAATTCGGGCAGATCGGGTCAAGCGGTGACCGTCTATGACCCGGAGAAGAAGGGTGAGGCGATTAAGCAGCTGACAGACTTAGCGGTTTGGAAAAGCTTAGACGCCGTGAAAAACAATCAATATTTTGAAAATGATTTTAATACATTCTATCGTTATGATCCTATTGCTATAAGCGGACAAGTCGATCTTATTGTAGACATGCTTATTGCAAGAGCAGAAGAAAATAAAAAATAACATATGAATTTAAACAAGTTAACCCAACTTGAGGCATTTGCCTTAGGTTGGGTTTTTTATGTAAATAAAAATGTCATACATTCAATCTTTCGTACATAAAAGAAGTACAACGACAAACAAGTGTCATTATACCTAACATAAACATAAATAAAACACCCCTAAATGACCATTTTTAAGTGAAAATGTATCCCTTGAAAAAATTAGTGTTAACTATATTGACATTAACTTAATTCCCAATCTATAATAAAAGCACGAACAATGGAAGTTAATTCCATGTAAATGTTCGGAAATATAGAGACAAATATGAAGCGATGGGGAGTGGGAAGATGAAAAAGAGAATGTTTTATTCATTTGGCCTTATGTTTGTAGCTTTAACGATCGTATTGACAGGTTGTGGCGCAAACAACAACAAACCAGCATCTACGAATGGGGAAACAGATAAACCTACGAATGCTGCCAATGCCGGATCGGGAGCGGACGGGGAAATAAAAGTGGGAATATTGCACTCACAGAGCGGCACCATGGCAATTAGCGAGGTATCGGTTATCGATGCTGAAATGATGGCTATCGATGAAATTAATGCAGCAGGCGGCGTTTTAGGTAAAAAGATTGTACCTGTACTTGAAGACGGCGCTTCGGATTGGCCGACCTTCGCTGAGAAGGCACGCAAGCTTATTTCCGAAGATAAAGTGGCTACCGTATTTGGTGGATGGACATCCGCAAGCCGGAAAGCAATGAAGCCGGTATTCGAAGAGTTAAATGGCCTGCTGTGGTATCCGGTGCAATATGAAGGTCTTGAATCTTCTCCGAATATTTTTTATACAGGCGCTACGACAAACCAACAAATCGTTCCATCTGTCTCGTGGCTGCTTGAAAACCGCGGCAAGAAATTTTACTTACTCGGATCGGACTATGTATTCCCTCGTACCGCAAACCTCGTAATTAAAGAACAGTTGAAGGCTGAAGGCGGCGAACTGGTTGGAGAAGAATACACGCCGCTAGGCCATACAGATTACAGCACGCTAATCAGCAAGATCAAAGAAGCTAAACCAGATGTCGTATACAACACGCTTAACGGTGACAGCAACGTTGCGTTCTTCAAGCAATTGAAGGATGCAGGCATTACAGCTAAAGATTTGACTACATTGTCAGTATCGGTTGCAGAAGAAGAGATCCGCGGTATTGGCGTCGATGTGCTGGAAGGCCATTTGGCGGCGTGGAACTATTATCAAACAACGGATACGCCAGCTAACAAAACGTTCGTCGAAAACTACAAAAAGAAATACGGTGATGAGCGCGTAACGGCGGACCCTATCGAAGCCGGCTATACAGCGGTCTACTTGTGGGCAAAGGCGGTCGAGAAAGCAGGCTCCACGGACGTAGATAAAGTAAAGGAAGCAGCCAAAGAGCTGGAGTGGGATGCTCCAGAAGGAAAAGTGAAAATTGACGGCGCTACTCAGCATATTTATAAAACGGTTCGTATTGGCGAAGTGCAAGCGGACGGCCAATTCAAGGAGCTGTGGAACTCAGGTGAAGCGGTTAAGCCGGATCCGTATCTCAAAGGCTACGACTGGGCAGCAAGTATTCAACCAACGCAATAATCCATAAGCAAACAATGGTCTAATACACAGCAATTAATGGGGGAGTATTCGATCGCTTCGAATGCTCCCTTCTGCTTTTTTTGTGACAGAGGAAGGCGACAGCCGTTTACGCTAGAGAGGAGCGGTCATATGGAAGTGTTTCTGCTGCAACTATTTAATGGTTTAAGCATCAGCTCCATTTTATTGCTGGTTGCTTTGGGGCTTGCGATTACGTTTGGCTTGATGAAGGTCATCAATATGGCGCATGGCGAGTTAATTATGATCGGTGCGTACTCCACGTATTTGACGCAAAATGTGTTTCATGATTATTTGCCGAAATCGATGTTTGATTGGTATTTTGTATTGTCCATTCCGGTCAGCTTTATCGTTGCATTTATCATTGGTCTCATTCTCGAAATGTCGCTGATTCGCTTTCTATATGGACGGCCGCTTGATAGCTTGCTCGCCACTTGGGGTGTGGGTCTCGTACTGCAGCAGCTTGCAAGATCTATTTTTGGGGCGCCAAACGTTGCAGTCACAAGCCCAGCATGGCTAAATGGCGGCTTAAAGATTATGGATGGAACATTGCTTCCTTACAAAAGGTTATTCATCATCGGACTCGTTATCGCTTGTTTAATTGCTATGTATTTCTATATTTACCGCAGCCATGAAGGCAGAAGGATGCGGGCAGTGATGCAAAATCGCGATATGGCTGCATGCCTTGGCGTTTCGACAAGACGAGTGGATGCGATGACCTTCGCTATCGGCTCGGGTATTGCCGGCATTGCCGGCTGTGCGTTAACGCTGCTTGGCCCTATCGGCCCGTCCCTTGGCACTTATTATATCGTTGATGCCTTTATGGTCGTCGTGCTTGGCGGAGTCGGCAAGTTGGTTGGGACAGTGCTCGGGGCAACAGGGATTGGAATGTTTAATACGTTGTTTGAGTATTGGACGAATGCTTCGCTTGGCAAGGTGCTAGTGTTTGTCTGTATAGTTGCTTTCCTCCAATGGAAGCCTATGGGACTCGTTGCCATGCGTTCGCGGTCGCTTGACTAGGGAAAAGAAAGGTGGAACGCTTATGCGCTTGCAAAAGTTTACTCCTCAGCGGATTTGGATCTTAATTGGCTATGCAGCAGCGGCGGCAGCACTCTTCTCCGCTCCGCTATTTGTAAGTGATTTTCGGCTCAATTTGTTAGCGAAATTTCTAGCCTTTGCCATAGTAGCATTAGGGCTTGATCTGATATGGGGCTACACCGGCATTTTAAGTTTAGGGCATGGCATTTTCTTTGGCTTAGGCGCCTACGCTATGGCGATGTATTTGAAGCTGGAGGCAAGCGGAGGAAGGCCGCCGGATTTCATGGGCTGGAGCGGTCTTAAAGAGCTTCCTCTTTTCTGGCAGCCGTTCCAGAGCTTCTGGTTTGCGGTAGCGATGGGAATTGCCATACCTGCGCTGCTCGCGCTTGTGCTTGGTTACGTCACGTTCCGCAACCGAATTCGCGGCGTTTACTTCACGATCTTGACGCAAGCGCTCGTTATTATTACGACGACACTGCTCATTGGTCAGCAAGCTTTTACAGGCGGTACGAATGGGATAACAGGCTACTCTACCGTGCTTGGCTTCTCTATAGGCTCTCCTGAGACGAAGCGCGTGCTTTACTATATTACCGTCATTGCGCTCATTGCTATCTTCATCTTTTGCCGCTACGTCATCGGCAGCCGCTTCGGCAAGGTGCTTCGCGCGATTCGAGATGGCGAGAACCGGGTGCGGTTCATCGGCTACAATCCGGCAATTTATCAAATGGTCGTATTTACGATTTCGGCTGGCATTGCAGGTATAGCGGGCATGCTGTTTGTACTCCACGTCGGTATTATTTCACCGTCGATGCTCGGAATTGTGCCTTCGATTGAAATGGTTCTTTGGGTAGCCATTGGCGGACGTGGAACGCTGGTTGGAGCCGCACTAGGCGCTATCCTTATGAACTGGGCTAAAAGTGAGTTCAGTACCGCTTATCCGCAGGGCTGGTTATTCTTTATGGGGCTGCTGTTTGTGGTCGTGGTCGTATTTATGCCTAAAGGTGTTGCTGGCTTAGTTGGCCAATTGAAATTACGCAAAAAAGGGAGGGAGCCAAAGCATGAAGGAGTCCGCAATCCTGCTGTGTGATGATGTAACTGTTGAGTTCGATGGCTTTAAAGCAGTCCAAGGCATGAACCTAAAGCTTGAGAAAGGGGAGCTTCGTTTCCTCATAGGGCCAAATGGAGCTGGCAAAACGACAATTCTGGATGTGATTTGTGGGAAAGTAAGGCCTACGGCGGGACGTGTCACATTCGGGAAGGTAGATATAACGAAAAAGAAAGAGCATCAAATTGCTGAGCTTGGCATCGGTCGTAAATTTCAAGCTCCTTCGATATTCCCTTCGATGACGGTTGCTGAGAATTTGGAAATCGCGATGCGTCAGAAGCGTACCGTGTTCGCGACGTTGTTTGCAAAGATGGTTGAGGATGAGCGGGCTAAAATTGACGGGCAGCTCGTTATGATTGGTTTGCAGAAAAAATCGAACTGGCGGGCAGGCGGTCTTTCGCATGGAGAGAAGCAGTGGCTCGAAATTGGCATGATGCTGCTCCAGGAGCCGGAAATATTGCTGCTCGATGAGCCGGTGGCGGGGATGACCGATAAGGAGACGGATAAAACGGGCGAGCTTCTTCACCAGATAGCCCGTATGCGGTCGATTGTAGTCGTGGAGCATGATATGGAGTTTGTTCGTAATTTTGCGAGCAAGGTCACCGTTATGCATGAAGGGAAGCTGTTGAAGGAAGGCTCGATGGATGAAATTCAGCGAGATGACCGCGTGGCGGAAGTGTACTTGGGGAAAAGGCGGGATGCCGATGTTAGCCGTTCAACAGCTTGAGGCTGGTTATGGTGAGAGTATTATTTTGCGTGATGTGTCGCTGAAAGTGAAGCAAGGGCAGGTTGTATGTCTGCTCGGGCGGAATGGCGTAGGCAAAACAACGCTTATGAAAAGCATTATGGGGCTGCTGAAGGCGCGCGAGGGTTCTGTTTCTTATAATGGCTCGGATTTAACGAAGAAAGCGCCGGGACTGCGGGCTAAAAGTGGAATCGGCTATGTACCGCAAGGACGCGAAATATTTGCTCAGCTATCCGTTTATGAAAATTTGCTGCTTGGCCTTGAGGCTTCAAAGTCGAAAATATCTTCTATTCCAGAAGAGGCTATTGCAAAGTTTCCTGTGCTGCCGGCAATGTATACGCGCCGCGGCGGCGATCTTAGCGGCGGACAGCAGCAGCAGCTTGCCTTCGCGAGGGCGTTAGCTTCAAGGCCTCAAGTATTGCTGCTTGATGAGCCTTGTGAGGGGATTCAGCCCTCCATTGTCGATGATATTAGGGATGTTATTCGCTCAATTAAAGCGGATGGCAAGACGGCTATTTTGCTGGTGGAGCAAAGCCTGGATTTCGTGAAGAGTGTAGGAGACTACTTCTACGTGCTGGAAAAAGGGGCGATTGCGTGGGAAGGCGGCTTGGAGTCGCTGGATGATGAGGTCATACGCAAATATTTGACGGTATAAAGCGAATGATGAGCAAAAAGCGCCTTTATGAGAGGCGCTTTTTTCTTTGTGATGCTAGAGCTGTTTTTGAGCTGTGATGATAGTGGTTTATTCATTGCTTATTAAGGACTTCCAGTAACGCCATGCTTGTAAGTAGTCGTCTATATCGTGAGGGTGGTGCTTGAGGCAAATGCCTAAACGGTAATAGAGCTGGATGATCACTTCTTCAATTAGCCTTGGTTGATCCTCATCCGATTGATTAAGCATAGCGAATGCAGGCATTAACGTCTCTATGCTCAAGTCATCAGGTGAGGAACAGAATGCATAAAGCAAGTCATAGAGCGGAGGTCCGATTATTGGCGAAGGATCGATAACGCCAATTAACTCGTTATGACTAAAAATGAAGTTGTGAACGCCGCAGTCGCCGTGAAGCAAAAATTTTCCCTGAGATTCGCTCATCGTTGCTTTCTTTAAAAGTGATTTTACAAGGGTATGATCCTCTAATGGCAAGCGGTCGCCGATATAACTTCGAGCGTAATCGACTTTCTCCTCCATAAATTCTCGCCAAGTATTGCGGGGATTATCCAGCCAATCTCCCCATTTCTGTGATGGTGAGCAGCTTATGTAATGCTGAATAAGTCCGCTCACTAAAGCCTTCAACCATTGCTCCTTAGAGCCGACAATATAATCGGTTGAACCCTTGAGAAATGTATAAACGATATATGTTTTATCTGGAGCGGTGTAAGTAAGCTTAGGCAATAGAGGGGCATCTGGATATGTTTTTTTATATTGTTCAACTAAAGAAAGTGCAACTGGCTGATCGAGCTTTAGCACATATTTGGGTGATTCATCGACTTTAATGAGGTATACAAGACCTTCCGTCGTTCCGTCCATTTGTTTATGGATTTCGGACTGATTTTCAATGGCACCTATATGCCGAAGGTTTTCGATGATTTCCTGCACGTCGTTCTTTATTTTCATATAAATCCCCCTGTATATGGAATGCTTTATGCTTCATCTGGTGAAGTGCTTTTATATTTCTCAGTCCAGCTTTTACGCCACTCTTGATAAGACATTCCTTGAATATCTTCTAGACTTTTGCCGTCTATAGACCAATACCCGCCGTCTGTAGTGTCTCCGTATGGAAATGAAGTTCCTCCTATGGGCTGACCATCAGCCAAATAAACAAAAACATCTACCTTATCTTTGCTTAGCGGGTGGTTCGTTACGGTAAATTTCTGTATATGAATCGTTTTTCCAATATAATCGGAGGGGTTCACCCGCTGCAACCCCCAGTACATCATATAGGGCAATACTGATAATTTCTGTTCGGTAAGCTCGTAGCTCTCAACTTGCCCATCTTTTGAGCTGATTCGATATCCTTTCTCTTCAAGATAGCTTTGAGAAATGGATTGCTCTGACGTTGTCTTGGTTTCTCCAGTACAACCGATCGACAAGGATAGCAGAAATAGGATTAATAAATATTTCAATGTATTCATCCCTTCTTAATCTCTGTGCTTTTTGTGACGAAGCGGCAGCTCCCTTTGTTGCAAAAAGAGGTTGGATGTAAAAAGAAATAATTGCTTATATATGTAAAAAGTGATATCATATTTATATCAAAACAATATAGAAAAAGATGAAGGAGTGGGGTTTAATGAACGAGAAGAAAGCCTGGTATGTTAGCGGATACATGGCATTGCTGTTTTCGGTAGTTGCTGCTGCTGGCGGTATTTTTCTAACGATATCGGAAGCATCCAAGGACAGCGGGTCTGGGGTAATTATCGGTGTTGGCGCTTTTTTAATTTTGCTGTCAGTTATTTGTTTATCCTCTCTTACGATCGTGCAGCCGAATGAGGCGAAGGTGGTTACGTTTTTCGGAACGTATATGGGTTCAGTTCTTGAAAGCGGCTTATGGATGGTTCTTCCGCTTACGAACAAGGTTAATATTTCACTTAAAGTACGCAATTTCAACAGCCAAACACTAAAGGTGAATGATGCGGAAGGAAATCCGGTGGAGATTGGTGCTGTTGTTGTATTTAAAGTAATGGATACCGCAAGAGCGAGCTTCGACGTTGATAATTATGAGCGTTTTGTAGAAATTCAAAGCGAGACGGCGATACGTCACATTGCCGCGCAATATCCTTACGATGTTTTCTCTTCAGACGCGGCTTCCTCACTTAGAGGCAATGCGGATGAGGTAGCGGCGGAGCTAGGCAATGAGCTGCAAAACCGTCTTGCAGTTGCCGGCGTAAAGGTGCTTGAGACTCGCTTGACTCATTTGGCGTATGCTCAGGAAATCGCTAGTGCAATGCTTCAAAGGCAGCAGGCGATTGCAATTGTAGCGGCACGTTCCAAAATTGTTGAGGGTGCAGTTGGTATGGTAGATATGGCACTGCGGCAGTTGGAGGAAAACGGGATTAGCTTGGATGCCGAACGGAGAGCGGCGATGGTGAACAATTTAATGGTGGCGATTGTATCTGATCGCGCTGCAACTCCAGTCATTAATACAGGAACTCTTTACGGCTAGAGGCTGATTATTATGACTAAAGAAAAGAAAGCATTTCCGCTTCGTTTGGATCCCGATATCCATCGTGCTCTTGAGCAATGGGCCGCAGACGAATTCCGCAGCGTCAACGGGCACATTGAGTTTTTGCTCAGAGAAGCGCTTGGCAAGGCAGGCAGGCTCAAAAAAACGAATCAGATGGACAATAATGAAGGTAAATAATATTTAGGCAAAGGGCGGTTATCGATTCAAATCGATAACTGCCTTTTTTAATCCATAAACAATTAAAATGCATTTGCTTCTCATGCAAGCAAAAGGGAGAAATGGGGAATGCTGAAAACGAGCTCGGGGAAGCGTAAAACGAAGGCTGGACGATACGTCGACGGCCTTTTTCACAAAGAGATGGAACGTTTGGCTTGAACTGTAGTCCGTGCATAAGAAATTGGGAGCGGATGAATACTATGGTCAGATTCAAAATCTTTTGAAGGAAGTTTCTTCTTCGTTATAAACAAGCTGCAAGAATCCAGTCGATTCAAAATCCTCTAGGAAAGCGGGGCAACAAGAAATGAAAGCAACTGGAATTGTACGTCGCATCGATGATCTCGGGCGTGTCGTCATTCCGAAGGAGATCCGCCGTACACTGCGTATTCGCGAGGGAGACCCTCTAGAAATATTTGTAGATCGTGATGGCGAAGTTATTTTGAAAAAATATTCTCCTATCGGTGAGCTTGGCGACTTCGCTAAGGAATATGCGGAATCGTTATTTGAGGGAACAAATCATGTTACATTGATCACGGACCGGGATACCATAATTGCTGTAGCTGGAGCCTCCAAGAAAGAACTGCTTGATAAGCAGGTAGGCACTGTTTTGGAGAGCTGTATGGAAAATCGCAAGACGCTTGCTGAAGCAAATGGCGGTGCCTTTGAAATTGTGAAGGATACGCAGGAAACTTACAGCTCCTTCGTTATTGCGCCGATCATTGCGGGTGGCGACCCCATTGGAACAGTCGTGCTACTTAGCAAGGATGAATCGGTAAAAATGTCTACTATGGAAACAAAAATGGCTGAGACGGCAGCGGGCTTTTTGGCAAAACAGATGGAGCAATAGTAAGAAATGTGGCTATAACAGCTTCTTTAATCGAGAAACACTCGATTGGGGAAGCTTTTTCCACGTTTACGATTGTGAGGTATAATAGATACCAATAGAAATCGTGCGATAGGCAGGAGTGAACGGGATGAACCGCAAGCCGGGGGAGAATGGGCAATCGGCGGAAATGCTGGGGCAGGCGGGTAAGCGAAAAACAAGCGTGGGAGCGGTCGAAGCACGCCAAGCTGAGGCTGAACTTACGGAGAGCCAAGAGCGACCTTGTGCTGGCGAACAGTCGCTAGCTAAAGCAGCGGAACCTGCAGTTGAAGGACGGGTTCAATTAGAACGAAGCTCGAAGCAGCATCTCATGAATGGAGTTGCGCTCATGGCGGGTGCGGCGCTGCTGTCAAAGTTGATTGGTGTTTTTCAAAAAATACCGCTGCAAAATCTAGCTGGGGACCGCGTGTTTGGCATTTACAACGCCGTGTATCCGTTTTATCAGCTGGCAGCTGTTCTAGCCACTGCGGGATTGCCAACGGCCGTATCGCTTCTCATTGCAGAGAGGCTTCGCAAGGGAGATGATGCAGAAGGCGTCAGGCGAACGTTATACGCTGCGCTTTTGCTGCTTGGTGTGACGGGTATTATTTCGTTTGGCTTGATGTGGGGTGGAGCGAATCAAGTAGCAGGTTGGATTGGCGATGCACAGACGGCTGGTGCAGTGCGTTCGGTCTCGTTTGCGCTGCTGCTTGCTCCATTCGTTGCTGCGTTAAGAGGATATGTACAGGGAATCGGACAAATGGGATTGTCTGCCGCCTCACAAGTTGTTGAGCAAATGATTCGTGTAGGCGTAATGCTGCTGGTGCTTGCATTAAGCTGGTCCGCTGGATGGGCAGATGCATCTGTAGCGTCTGGTGTGATGAGCGGTTCGGCATTCGGAGCTTGCGCATCGCTTTTGCTGCTGGCTATATATTTATGGCGCAGACGCAGCGGGGAGCGGCTTAATCGAATGGCAGGGGCAATACGAGCAGAGATGAGAAAGCTTGCCGTTATTGCACTGCCTGTCGCGCTTGGCGCGGTGGTTGTTCCTGTTCTTGGCGTTGTGGATGCCTTTATGGTTCCTCGCTTATTGCAGGAAGGCGGAGCTTCGGAAGCTGCGGCAATGACATCGTTTGGCGTGTACAGCCGAGCGCAGCCGCTTGTTCAGCTTGTTGTTATGGTAGCCGGAGCGGCGGCAGCGGCACTCGTACCAAGCATTGCGTTAGCACGTATGCGTGGTGCATACGGACAGCTTCGAGTGCAGCTCTCGCTTGCCGAGCGGGCGGCGTGGGCAATCGGCGCTGCAGCAGCCATCGGCTTGGCACTGCTCGCGGAACCGCTCAATATGATGCTGTATTCGGATACTCAAGGCACATTCGCCTTCGCTTTGGTTGGCTGCACTGCTCTTGCGGGCAGTGTGAATGCGGTGACGGCACCTGTGCTTCAAGGATTAGGCGCTGTACGTATTCCAGCTATTCTGTTGCTGGTTGCAGCGCTGCTTAAAGGCGTAATTAACGCTGTGCTTGTACCCACTTATGGCATTGAAGGCGCAGCCATCGCAGGTGTCGCTGCGCTAAGCGTGGCGGCTTTGCTTGGGATTATTGCAGTGCGGTATGCAGCGTCGGGTTCTGGAGCGGCGCTAGCTGGCGGACGAGCGGGAGTGGATGGGCGTGTGAAGCCGGGCGAGCGGGTGGTTGGTGAGAAGGTAGTGCGAGAGCGGGTGCTGGGGGAAGAGCAGGGACGAGGGCAAGGGCAGGAGCGAATGCTGAAGGAAGAGCAGGGCCGAGTGCGAGAGATGGGGCAGGGGCTAGTGCAAGGGCGAGAGTGGTGGAGAGAGCAAGAGCAAGAGCAAGGGCAGGAGCGAATGCTGAAGGAAGAGCAGATCCGAGTGCGAGAGATGGGGCAGGGGCGAGTGCAAGAGCAGGAGCAGGAGCTGGAGCGAATGCAAGGGAGAGAAGATGGACGCCAGCCGTCGCATGGGCGTGCGGCGGCGGGCACGGTCTTTGCGCTCGCGGTCATGGCCGCGGCGCTTGTTATCGCCGAGCGAGCGCTGAGCGCAGCGCTTGGCGGGCTGCCGCCTAGGGCGGCAGCAGCTGCGCTTGCGCTGACGTGCGTTGCCGTCGGCGCTTGCGCCTTTGGCGCCGCAGCTTTGCGCGGCGGCGCTATCAGCGCGCGCGAATTGCGCGCGTTGCCGGGCGGCGCGGTGCTGGCCGCCCGTTTGCAGCGCTGGCGGCTTATTCCGCCAGCGAAAGATGAGCGCTAGCGCCGCAATTTGGCGGCGGTGAGCGCTTGTAAGGCAAGTGTTTTTCATGGAGTAATATGAAAAACACCAACTGTCTGATCTGCACAGGTTATCTCGTGTAGATTATTAGGGTTTTCTCTAAAGTTGAGAAAACCTAAGCATCTTTCCAGCACAATCATTGCTGTCAGGCATCGCTTACCGTGGTTTAACGTGTAATCTCTCAACGTGATGCATCCATAGTCCTATTTCCGACCATTACGCACCTCTGATGCCTAATGGCAGAAAGTGATACAAAATAAGACTAATATCTAGACTTATTTGTACATTATTGAGCATTCTGAGGCAAATAGACCTAAATTCTAGTCCTATTTCCGACCATTCCGCACTTCTGCTGCCCATTGGCAGAAATCGCAGCAAAATAAGACTAATATCTAGGCATATTTGTGGAATATTGATCATTCTGAAGCAAATAGACCTAAATTCTAGTCCTATTTCCGACCATTCCGCACTTCTGCTGCCCATTGGCAGAAATCGCAGCAAAATAAGACTAATATCTAGGCTTATTTGTGGAATATTGATCATTCTGAAGCAAATAGAACTAAAATCTAGTCCTATTTCCGACCATTCCACACTTCTGCTGCCCATTGGCAGAAATCGCAGCAAAATAAGACTAATATCTAGGCTTATTTGTGGAATATTGATCATTCCGAAGGAAATAGAGCTAAATTCTAGTCCTATCTCCGACCACTCCGCACTTCTGCTGCCCACTGGCAGAAAGCGTCGCAAGATAAGACCAATATCTAGACTTATTTGTGCAATATTGGTCATTTTGAAGAAAATAGATTTAGTTTCTAGATCTATAACAATCCCTAGGAATCTAGCAATTATGAGCAGAATTAGTAGAGGTTATCGCATAATCAATACATATTTTTATAAATTTCTGTTAAATATGTTAGTTTCACGGGCAATAAGCTTGGTCACCAGCTCATCTATTCTGATCAATGACTCACTCAAATAGATAAACTATTTTCCGATTGATACGCTATTGAGACTAAACTACCCTCTATACCCATATCCCATATTGTTTCCTACGAATTGACTATTTCAACTATGAACATCCAGTGTGATATGCTAATCGCAAGCATTTTTTATGGCTATATTGAAGTTTATGTCAAATTGGTTCATTATTGATTTTTGAGCAAAGATAAACGATGATTAGTCATGTTTTTATGTATGTGCGCTCGTTTTCGAACTCATTTTCGAATGCATCCGAGCTCTTTACCGAACACACTTCCGAGCTCGTTTCAATCCCTATATGACCCCAAAAGTCTTTTTGCAAGCCGCTGGCATTATAGCTACTCCATCAAATTTCGACCATAATACGAATGTATAGTTAAGGAGGCTTTACCACTATGGCAACCCCGTATCTTACTGTTGTTGGGCTCGGCTCAGGTGATCCTGACCAAATGACGCTTGGCGTATGGCGCAGGCTGCAAGCAGCGAAGAAAATTTTTGTCCGTACGGCTGAGCATCCTGCAATGTCGATGCTTCTGGAAATCGGTATGGAATATACCTCATTTGATACTTTGTATGAGCAGCATGATTCCTTTCCGGATGTGTACAAGGCAATAGCCGAGGCGCTTATTTCCGAAACAAAGAGCATGAGCACAAGCGTGGACGAGCCTATTATTTATGCGGTTCCCGGGCATCCAATGGTAGCTGAGCGCACGGTTCAACTGCTGCGCGAGCAATGTCCGGAAGCGGGTATTGAGCTGCAAATTATCGGCGGTGAAAGCTTCCTTGATCAAGCTTTTATTAGTCTTGGAATCGATCCAATAGAAGGCTTTGCGCTGCTTGATGCAGCTGAATTACAGCCGTCTTTGTTGCAGCCGCAGTTGCATACTCTGATTGGACAGGTGTATGATGCCTTCACGGCATCTGATGTTAAGCTTGCGCTTATGGAGCGTTATCCCGATGACTACGAGGTTGTGGTAGGGCATGCTCTTGGTGTTGCTTCCCAGCAGCAGATCATTCGCGTTCCGCTATACGAGCTTGATCGCACACCTGGTTACGGTAATTTATCGTTGATTTGGGTTCCGCGCTCTGATGATGCAGCGCTTCGCAATCGTTCCTTTGAGCGATTGCATGAGATTGTATCTATTCTTCGCAGCCCTGAAGGTTGTCCTTGGGATCAGGAGCAGACGCATCAGTCTATCCGCAAAAATTTTATCGAAGAGCTGTATGAAGCGCTTGAAGCCATCGATAATGATGATCCGGATGCCATGCAGGAGGAATTTGGCGATGTTATCCTGCAAGTGATGCTTCATAGCCAAATGGAAGAAGAGACTGGCGCATTTTCCGTCTATGATGTGATACAATCACTTAACGAGAAGCTTATTTTCCGCCATCCGCATGTATTTGGGGACGTTGATGCGAGCAATTCGGAAGAGGCGCTGGTCAACTGGGAACAAATGAAGGCTGAGGAAAAACGGATTAAAGGAACCGATGTTTCGCGTACATCGGTACTGGATGGCATTCCGCCAGATCTGCCAGCACTCATGAAAGCCTACAAGCTTCAGAAAAAAGCGGCTAAGGTAGGTTTTGATTGGGACGAGCTTGGTCCAGTTCTTGCCAAGATTGAAGAGGAGCTTGCAGAGCTGCGCGCAGCGATAACTTCGCAATCGGAAGAGGAGCAGGCATCTGAGCTTGGTGATTTGCTGTTTGCAGTCGTCAATGCCTCGCGCTTCATCCACGCTGATCCGGAAGAGGCGCTTTCCCGCACGAACAAAAAATTCCGCAGTAGATTTGAATATATTGAGGAACAGCTTCGTATAAGCGGTAAAAATTTTGACCAGACTGATTTAACAGAAATGGATCGTTGGTGGGAAGAGGCAAAGCGTCAATCCTAGCTTGCAATTCGTCATGAATCGCCTTTATTCCGCAACAAACGCAAAAAAATTTCAAATAGCGGCAGGATTTATTTGCTTCAAGGCAGAATAAGTATTCTTCGTGAGAGTAAAAATGGGAAGCAAAGGCGGCGCCACAAGCGTCGACCACAAATAATGGTTAAAAATTAGGAGGATTTTATAATGAACAAAACAGACTTGATCAACAACATTGCAGAAAAAAGCGGTTTGACTAAACGTGACGTAGAAGCAGTACTTAACGGTTTCTTGGGCGAAGTAACAGATGCACTTGCTGGTGGCGATAAAGTACAATTGATCGGCTTCGGTACTTTTGAAACTCGCAAACGTGCTGGACGCACTGGCCGCAACCCGCAAACAGGCGCTCCAATCGAAATTTCAGAAGCAAAAGTTCCTGCATTCAAAGCAGGCAACAAGTTGAAAGAAGCTATCCAATAATCTATGCGATTAGATAAATTTCTTAAGGTATCCCGGCTGATCAAACGCCGTACCGTTGCGAAGGATGTATCCGAGCAAGGTCGCGTATGGATCAACGGCCGCGAAGCGAAAGCTAGCAGCGCCGTCAAAGTCGGTGATGAGCTCCAAATCCAGTTCGGTCAAAAAATCGTAACCGTTCGCGTTGAGCGAATTGCGGAGACGACCCGTAAGGATGAAGCCGGAGAGCTGTATACCTTGGTGAAAGAAGAGCAACGCCAGCGCGAGAATACGCTCGACTGGGAAGTACCGCAATAACAACAAGACTGCCTACAAGCATAATACTTGCAGGCAGTCTTTTTTTGTGCCCAATAAGTAGCTTTTAAATTTTAAGAGATTCCCTGTTTCAACCTCATAAATTATGTTTATATACTCGGAGGACTATTCGATGAATCATCTGCAGCTGCCCATTCCCGAGTATCGGCGAAAGGGTTTTTCATTGCTTGCGCATGCTTGTGCTCTCTATTTCAAAAACATTGTACCCATTCTATTTTTAACAGCGATAATAACGATTCCGGTTGAGGCTATTAAAAACTATTATTATTTTGAACCGGAAGACGGCTTTATTTATATGCCTATGAGCAGCATGGACAGTGTGACCAGTTTATTTTTCCTATGTGTCATCACGCCGATGATTATCTATTACATACTTGGCATAATGACGGGGAACAGCAGTGGCATTGTGCAGCCCATTCTGTGGGGGCTTCGCAAATGGCCGCGCATGATTGTGTATACTTTTCTACACGGCGTCATTGTAGTTGCGGGATTTATCGTATTTATTGTTCCAGGCTTCTTGTTTGCTGTATGGCTGATGCTGATGCCTAGTATTGTTTCTATTGCTGATACATCGCGGATAAATCCGATGACAGTTAGCCGTGATTTGGCACGCGGGCGTTATTTCAAGTTTGTAGGCTATGCGATTGGCGGATACGTTATGGTCCTAGTGCTTACCAGCATTATCGTTTTTATTTTCTCTCTCTATGTGAATCAATCATGGATAACCGCGACGATATTTGATTTATGCTATAGCCTATTCAACCAGTTGGTAACCATTGTACTATTGCTAGTTTTTCTACAGGTATATACAGAAAGAAACGACGACGCGCTGAATGCTATGAATGAAGCAGTTTAGGTTCTAATTCTCGTCCACGCCCCATAAGCTAGTCTTAACATATAAGACAGGATAAGCTTTACGCCTATGCCCTTCTTATATTTGAACGCGAAACGTATGCTGCGCCGCACTAGCTCGGCTGTAGCCGTTTACGCCAAGACATGTTAACGAAGCGGAGGACGAGTCTATGGTTGACCAAGGCAAGGGGCAGAAGCGTCAGGAAGTCAAAATGCTAAATCGCAAGCTGCTGGAGCTTACCGGCGTCGTAAACGTAGAGAGCTTTGACAGCGAAGAGTTTTTACTCGAAACAGAGCTTGGCTTCTTGGAGGTTAAGGGCCAAAATTTGCATATGAAGCTTCTTAGCCTTGAACAGGGAATGGTAACTATTGAAGGACTCGTCCATTCGCTCGCCTATATGGACAGCAACAATTCCTCCTCTAAATCCAAAGGGTTGTTCGGGAAGCTATTTAAGTGACGCTTAATATGCAATGGTTAACGATGGCGGTCATGCTATTATCAGGCCTTGGCATGGGAACGGTATTCGACGGCTACCGAGTCGTGACGAATGAGCTCAAGCTTCCGCGCTGGTGGCTTCCGGTGCTTGATGTCGTTTACTGGATGGCAGCGGCATTGATCGTCTTTCGGGTACTGTACGCTAGCAACAATGGCGAGGTGCGAGCGTACGTTTTTATCGGACTGGCTATTGGGATGGTCATCTATTATTTCTTTTTTAGCAGAATCGTTATTCAAGTCGTAAAATGGATCATCGGAGCCGTTCGCAAACTAATCCAAATTGTGCTAAAATGCCTGGATATTCTTATCGTTAAGCCGATTTTACTGCTCTATAAGCTGGTAAAGGTAATTTTGGCATTTGGGTCTGCGCTCACTATTTTCACTCTAAAAATTGTGATACAATTAGTCCGTCCATTTTGGAAATTGTTTGTTTGGATGGCAGGTCCAGTCATTCGTCCGCTTGGACGGTGGCTATCGCGCTACGCTGCCAAATGGCAATTAGTTGGCAAGCTGAGAGAATTTGGACAACGAATAGCTCGATTGTGGAGCAAATGGTTTAGGAGGTAACACCGCTCATGGCAAAAGCAGCTGAGAATAAAACGCCAGGGAATGCTGGCACAAAACGCCGGTTCAAACTATGGATGATGTTCATTGTGCTATTTATGGGCTGGGCGGGGTATACAATTTTTGGCCAAATGCAGCAGAAGAACGCAACAGGTTTGAAGCTGACTACAATTCAAGATAAGCTTGATGTTACCACCAAAGAAACCGAGGAGCTTAAACGTCAAATTGAACGATTAAACGACCCAGAATATATCGAACAGCTAGCAACAAAAGAGCAGGGCATGGTAAAGAAGGGCGAGCAGCAAATTTTCAGTGACTAATTAGGGCGTCAATTCGGGTGAACGTCTGTTGACCTTACTTGAACGGTTCGGTTATAATCACGTTAATAGCGTTTTCGCAAAACTTTTAGCATATGCTTATGAATTCAGTTTTGCTTCGCATAACTTTTAGGGAGGAACATTTTATTTTATGGCAATTGAAGTGGGCGCTAAGTTAGAAGGAAAAGTGACAGGCATTACGCATTTTGGGGCATTTGTCGACTTGTCGGGAGGTGTCACGGGTCTTGTTCACATTTCGGAAATTGCTGATAATTACGTCAAAGACGTGAAGGATCACCTGAAGATCGACGATGTCGTGAAAGTCAAAGTGATCAACGTGGACAAAGACGGAAAGATCGGGCTTTCCATTAAGCAAGCCATTGACCGGCCAGAAGGCCAACCAGCGCCACAACAACGCGAGCGTCACAGCGGAGGCGGCGGTGGAAGCACTGGCGGTAGTGGTGGTGGTGGCGAACGTTTCAACCGCGGTGGCGGTGGTGGTGGCGGCGGACGTCCCTTCAACAAGCAATCGGCTGGCAGACCGGCATACGGTAAACCGTCATTCGAGGATAAAGTGTCACGGTTCCTGAAAGACAGCGAAGAGCGCATCTCCTCTTTGAAGAAGAATACGGAGGGCAAACGCGGCGGACGCGGTGCCAAGCGAGTATAAGCTGAATCGTCATAACATTATACATGAAGCAGAACCTAACCGGTTCTGCTTTTTTTGCGTCCAGCTGCACAATTTTCCCCGCGATAATTAGTAAGCGTATACAGGTTGCTGTCGAAGCAGGACAATAAGACTGCGTATATGCTGGTGAATTTTTGGACGAGCCTCTAATTGTCACGGTCAATGTCGTTTGTAAAGCGCGCAGAATCGTAAAAAAAATACTTTTCTCTAATCCTCCATCATTCCCGACACATTATAACCTCGATTCGCCATCATTTCGAAAGGACACAACACATATTTTGTTGTCGGACCTGTGTGATTTGGTTGGGTAGGAGGCATTGAAATCCCATACGGGATATATGTTTGACAGTGAAATGACAATGACCGCAAGGCCATTTATTTTTGTCGGAAAAAATTTACAATTCAGTTGCTTTAACTGACAAACTTTATGCGGACAACCTCCTATAATGAAAAACACATTACATTCGGAATGGTGGTGTCTGCTCATGGAAAAGGAAAACACGGTTGTGCTTCCAGGTATGAAACGGTTAGGACTAGCTCAGACGATGTTGCAGAAAGGTCGGGAATGGGCGGCTGCAAGGCGGTTCATTCAAGTCATTTTAGCAAAAAAGTGGACGTTTCTACTCGTAGGTGTAGCTTTCTTGCTCGGAAGAGCGGTTATACTCGAATCGCTGATGCCGTTTGCTATTGCTTATTTCGCCGTTATTTACTTTATGAGAAGGGATATTTACCCGTGGGTAGCAATATCCTTAGTAGCTGGGAGTTGGTTTGCAGCTGATCCTGCCCCGATGTGGATTGCGATGGAGATTGCTGTACTCTTTCTTTTCCTAAAGGGATTGGAAACCTACGAGAAGGCAGAACTGTCGTCGGCGCCCATTCTAGTATTCGCATCAACGTTAATGGTGCAAATGTTCAGCGTGTTTATAGGGGACGAGCTGAGCTGGTACAATTTCATGCTCGTTGTGGTGGAGGCAGCACTTGGTTTTGTGCTCACATTAGTATTCATACAAGCGATACCAGTGCTTACGATGACCAAAAAATCAGCTTCTCTCAAAAACGAGGAAATCATTTGTTTAATGATTTTGCTCGCGTCGGTTATGACGGGGGCGGTTGGATGGGTGTTTTACGGAATGTCGGTAGAGCATGTGATGTCACGTTATATGCTGCTCCTCTTTGCTTTAGCAGGGGGTGCGCCGCTTGGCGCTTCGGTCGGTGTAGTTGCAGGACTCATTCTAAGCTTGGCTGATTTTGGTGCAGTCGTTCAAATGAGCTTACTCGCTTTTGCGGGCTTGCTGGCTGGTCTGCTGCGTGATGGCGGCAAAATGGCAGCGGCATTCGGAATGTTGCTTGGAACATCGATTTTATCCATATATGTAGGAAGCCAGGCTGATGTTATGAGCTCAACCTGGGAGTCGGTAGCAGCCGCAACGCTGCTTATGCTGACGCCGCGTATTATGATTCGCACGATATCAAGGTATGTGCCGGGTACGAATGAGCATGCCAAATCGCAGCATGATTATGCGAAGCGGGTACGTGAGGTGACTGCGGACCGCGTATCACAGTACTCAGAAGTGTTCCGTCAGCTGTCAAAGAGCTTTGGCCAGCTGGGTAGCAGCGTTACGACGGTTAAAAGGGAGGATGAGATCAGCCATTTTATGAATGCGGTTGCTGAGCGCAGCTGTGCCAGCTGCCATAGGCAAAATGCTTGTTGGGAGGACAAGTTTTTTCATACGTACAAAATGATGACCGATATGATGACGGTAGTAGAGGAGAATCGGATTCCATCCCCTAAGGAAATACCGCGGGCTTGGTCGGCGCATTGCGTGAAATCGTCCCAGGTTCTTGTGGATATGAGCCAGCAGTACGAGCTATATCAAAATAATATGCACTGGAAGAAGCAAATATGCGACTCCCGTCAGCTTGTAGCGGATCAATTGCAGGGTGTATCGCAGGTAATGGAGGATTTGGCGAAAGAAATTAAAAGGGAGGGACAAACGCTTCATCTGCAGGAGGAGCAAATTAGAGAGGCGGTGGAAGGACTCGGTTTATCCGTACAGGGGATTGATATTGTGAGCTTAGAGGAGGGGAATGTGGATATAGAGGTGTATCATACGTTTGGACAAGGCTATGATGAGTGCCGAAAAATAATCGCGCCGCTGCTTAGTGATATTTTGGGAGAGCATATTGCAGTGAAATCGGAGCACTCCCCAACGAGAAGCGGTGAGCCGTCCCTGGTTGCGTTTGGCTCAGCCAAGCAGTACGAGGTGGAGACGGGCGTAGCTGGTGCAGCTAAAGGAGGAGATCTGTTGTCTGGCGACAGCTTCAGTATGGTGGAGCTTGGAAATGGCAAGTTTGCAGTTGCGATCAGCGATGGTATGGGCAATGGTGAGCGTGCGCGTCAGGAAAGCAGCGCGGCATTGTCGATTCTGCAGCAGCTTCTGCAGTCAGGCATGGATGAGAAGCTGGCCGTGAAGTCAGTTAACTCGGTGCTCTTATTGCGCTCATCTGATGAAGTATTTGCTACCGTCGATTTAGCGATCGTTGATTTGTATACGGCGCAAACGACGTTTATGAAAATAGGATCAACGCCAAGCTTTATTAAACGAGGAAATGAGGTTATTCCGATAACAGCGAACAATTTGCCGATTGGCATTCTTCAAGATATTGACGTCGACTTCGTGTCGATGCAAATGCAATCGGGCGACACACTAGTCATGATGAGTGACGGCATTTATGATGCGCCGGGCCTTGCGGTTAATAAAGAGCTCTGGATGAAGCGAATTATTAACGAGCTGGCGACAGATGATCCGCAGGAAATGGCGGACGCGCTGCTTGAGAAGGTGGTTCGTCATCATAATGGAGAGATTATTGATGATATGACCGTGCTTGTAGCACGTATCGATAAGCATTTGCCGGAATGGGCATCCTTCCGTTTTCCGGGTGTGACGCGCATGGAGCGTCCAAGGACGGTGAGCTGAGTACAGAAATAAAATATGGACTGTAAAATCATTTATAAATTTAAAACAATGATGAATGGATACTTGAACGGTGAGCTTGTATCTATGATATTCATTGGGCAAGCAGTAGCCTATTTTGTTGTCGGCTGACTCACGCTGACAGGAAATGGGCTATTGTTATTGTTTGTTACATAATAGCGAGTGTATAGCACATAAAAGCTTTAACGTAACAAAGACATAACATGCTCTGTTGAGTTAACCCGCGAAGTGGAATTCACACTAATATTAATACATACACGTAGTTTTTATTTTTGAAACATCAATTTGTTACTGCATTCATTCAACACTCAATTATGACCGATGAAAGATAAAGGGGCGTATGAAGTTTAGTAATTCTCAACTGTGGTACATAGTAAATGCTCAAATAAAATAGTTATACATATTGCTATGAATATCAAACCTATTTTCAGTGAGTGGACGAATGTGCCTTATTAATACAAGTAATATTGGTTTGTTATATGTGTAAATATCAATTTTTAACTAGTCTAGCTGTTTATCCCTCTCAAAAAAGGCAAAGCTAATAGAAAGGCAAAGGGCGAAGCCGATGCTTACGAAGCTGCGTTGATTCTCAAACGCTAAGCCTATGCTTACGAAGCTGTGTTTGTTTCTCAAACACATAAGCCTATGCTTACGAAGCTGTGTTTGTTTCTCAAACACATAAGCCTATGCTTACGAAGCTGTGTTTGTTTCTCAAACACTAAGCCTATGCTTACGAAGCTGCGTTTGATTCTCAAACACTTAAGCCTATGCTTACGATGTTGTGTTTGATTCTCAAACGCTTGAGGAGGGTAAATCAATATGAAGCAAATATTGTTGATTACAGATGGATGCTCTAATGTGGGTCTAAGTCCAGTCATAGCGGCGGCACATGCGCAATCGGAAGGGATTTCAGTAAATGTAGTAGGCGTACTCGATCATGGCGATGTAGGTGAGCTTGGCGCGGCTGAGATTGATGAGATTGCGCGTGCGGGCGGCGGTCTAAGCAGGATGGTAAATATGCGTCAGCTGTCGCAGACGGTACAGATGATGACTCGCAAGACTGTAGTGCAAACGATTCAATTAGCGGTTCAGAAGGAATTGAAGCAGGTGCTTGGCAACGGCTCAATCGAAGCATTGTCGCCGGAGAAGCGTGGCGATGTTGTACGTGTTATCGACGAGCTGGGTGAGACATCAAATTTGCAAGTGGCGCTTCTTATCGATGCCAGCGCCAGCATGAAGCCAAAGCTGGCTGCTGTGGAGGAGGCTATACGCGATTTAATGCTCAGCCTGCAAGCGAGACAAGGGAAAAGTGAAATTTCGGTATTTCATTTCCCAGGCTCAAGACATGGGGACGACTGTTTGATGGATTTGAGCTGGACGAGTCACTTGAATGGTGTTCACGCCATCTTTCCGAAACTGCAAATGGGCGGAACCACGCCGACGGGCCCTGCGATTATGCATGTCATTGATTTTTATCGTCAGGGCGATTATGGTAGACAGAGCAGAGACGAAACGGATGGGATGATGAGTGACTACGTCGTTTAAAGTTGATCTTCGCCGTGGCATGGTGGTGGTTGGCAAGTGGAAACAAGGGCGTTACCGGGTAGAGAGGTTGCTTGGAGAGGGCGCAAACGGTAAAGTATATCTCGTACAGCGTGATCGCAGCTGGTATGCGATGAAGCTCGGTTTAGATGCACTCGATCTGCAATCGGAGATCAATGTGCTGCAGTCGATCGCCAAGCAGAAGCAATACGGGCAGGAGTCCTTTTTGTTCGACGTAGATGATTTGTACGGTCCGGATGGAAAGGAATATCCTTTTTATATTATGCGCTATGTACTGGGATCTAAGCTGGACGATTACCTAAAGCAGCACGGCTCGGAGTGGTTTCCGTTAGTTGGCTTGAATCTGCTGAGCAAGCTGACGAAGCTGCACCAAGCAGGATGGGTGTTCGGCGACTTAAAGGTGGAAAATGTGCTTGTTGCCGATTATGGTCATGTTGAGCTGGTTGATTTCGGCGGGGTGACTGCAGCAGGTAAAGCCGTTCGCCAATTTACTGAGATTTATGATCGGGGCTACTGGAATGAAGGCTCGCGATCTGCTGATCCGAGTTACGATTTGTTCTCGTTTGGTGTGCTTTGCATACAGCTGCATGAACCAAAACGGCTTCATCAGTTAACAGTGGAGCTATTGCCGCAAAATCGCTCAGCTATGGAGCTCATCCAGATAGCTGAATCCAGTTCGGTATTAAAGCCAGTTGCCGGATGGCTGCGTAAAGCTTTTGCAGGACAGTATTCGGACGCGGGCGAGGCTTCAGCGGCTTGGCGTTTACTGATGCATAGACGAGACACGCATAGACCCTCTGCTACACCAGGGTGGTTAAAGGGGCTTGCTGCCCTGTCAGCGGTCTTGCTTGGAACGTCAATTTACTGGCTCATACGCAATGTGCTGTAGCGGCAGCGCGCAACGGGAAGTGAAGGTGAGGTACAACCTATGAATCTGCGAAACGAGCTTGAGAAAACAGCTGCAGACCGCAGGCTTTGGTCGAAAGGGGATTGTATTGTTGTAGCGGTGTCCGGAGGTCCGGATTCGATGGCGCTGCTGCATATGCTGTCTGCTGTAGCGAAGAGCAATGAAATCTCCATTATTGCAGCTCATGTGAATCACGGCTTTCGAGTAGAGGAGTCGGCGCATGAGCTGATTGTCGTTAAGCAATTTGCGGAGCAGCTAGGGGTCATTTGTGAGACGGTAACGTTCGACATGCCGTCTTATATAGAAGAAACTCGAATGAATGGACAAGCTGCCTCACGCGAGAGGCGGTACGGCTTTTTGCATGAAATCGCGACCCGATATGGAGCCTCGCGTATCGCGCTCGCCCATCATGCAGATGATCAGGCGGAAACCGTCCTTATGCGCGTCATTCGTGGGACAGGCTTAACTGGTTTGGCGGGAATTCTCAGTAAAAGAAGAGAAAAAAACGTGGAACTTATCAGGCCGCTGCTTCGTATGAACAAGTCAGACCTTCTGCGTTACTGCGAAGAACACCAAATTCCTTACTGCACGGACAGCAGTAACAAGGAACGCCATTATTTCCGAAACATCATTCGGTTAGATATTTTACCGTATTTATCAAAGCATAATCCGCACATATCCCAATCCCTTCAACGACTTGCTGAAGTAGCGGGAGCGGAAGACGAATGGATGGAGAAACAAACCGAAGCGTTATTTGCGCAGCTCGTTACGTTATCCCCCAATGATTGCGCGATAAGCTGCGACGATTTGCATGGTCTCCACGTCGCTTTACAAAGGAGATTGATTAAACTAATATTAAGTTATCTTTCTAAGGAAACGGAAAAGATATCTTTCGAGCAGATTGAGACGATGAGGCTTGCTGCTTCCGCTCATGCGCCTGCAACTTGGCGAATCGATGCTGGTGCCGGCATATGCTGCGCTCGTGAATATGATAGAATGCGGTGGATTAAAGTGCCACAGCATGTATCCAAAGAAGCGAGTGCCTATTTGTGCGAGGTGGGAAGGGATAAAGCTAGCCTGGCGATTGAGCAATGCGGGTGGACATTTGAGTTTGCTTATACATCAGCGTTAGAAAGTTGTAAGCCTGCATCGCGTTATGAAGCCTGCTTTGATGCGTCGGAACTAACGTATCCGCTCGTTGTTCGAAATCGGCAGCCGGGAGACAGAATTCAGGTTTTAGGATTAAATGGTTCGAAAAAAGTGCAAGATATGTTCGTTGACGAGAAAGTTGCTCCGCTGAAGAGAGAGCTGTATCCATTGCTGTTTGATGGGTCAGGCAAATTACTCTGGATTCCGGGCATTCGCAGATCAAGTCATGCGCTTACGGATGTACACACAAAAGACGTGTTATTCATAAGGGCAGGCAACGAATAAGAAGCACTGGTACACTCATAAACATAGTTAAGCGTAGGGGGATTTACACTTGCAGAACGATATTCAAGAAGTATTGTACGACGCGCAGCAAATTGGTGATAAGGTTAAGGAACTTGGTGCAACATTGAGTAAAGATTTTAATGGGCGCAATCCGCTCGTTATTTGTGTTTTGAAAGGCGCGTTTATTTTCATGGCTGATTTGGTTAAGGAAATTACAGTGCCGCTTGAAATTGATTTTATGGCTGTATCTAGCTACGGACAATCCACGAAATCATCTGGCGTTGTCAAAATTATTAAAGACCTCGATGTATCTGTCGAAGGCCGAGATGTTCTAATCGTTGAAGATATTATCGACAGCGGATTGACGCTTAGTTACCTAATTGACGTGCTAGAGCGTCGCAATGCGAAGTCTGTTACAGTTGTAACTTTGTTCGATAAGCCTGCTCGCCGTACAGTTGAATTGGAAGCAGACTATAAAGGCTTTACACTGCCTGATGAGTTTGTTGTCGGTTATGGACTGGATTATGCAGAAAAATATCGTAATCTCCCTTATATTGGTATTTTGAAGCCGCAAGTTTATCAAAAATAATTGCGATTCACCCGTACATGCCCTTCTCCGTACACCTCTATTGTTATGGAAAGTCATGATATGGTAAAATATTTTAAGCGTCTGAGAGGAGGTTGGGGATGAATCGGATCATCCGTAATACTGGTTTTTATTTAATTATCTTTTTGGTGACCGTTGGGATTTTTCAATTTATCAGCAGCCAAAATAACACGACCGTTGGATTGCGTTACGATGAACTCGTTGCAGCAATTGAGTCAGGGAATGTTAAAGAGTTAAGTGTTAAGTACGAGAACCAATCTTATTTTGTTTCCGGAAAATATAAAGTGAAACCTGCGGATGCAGAAAACGATCAATTCGTATCAAGGACTGGCGTTAGCGCTGAGCCTAAGATCGCTGAATGGTCGAAGCAGTATGGATTCGCTTATGAGACGAAGGAAATGGATCAGCCAAGCATTTGGCTTACATTCCTTACCTCCATTATTCCGTTTGTCATCATCTTTGTCCTGTTCTTCTTCTTGATGAATCAAGCTCAGGGCGGCGGCGGCAAAGTTATGAACTTTGGCAAGAGCAAAGCGCGGCTTTACGATAATGAGAAGAAGCGGATTACATTCGAAGATGTCGCTGGCGCAGACGAGGAAAAGCAAGAGCTCGTTGAGGTCGTAGACTTCTTGAAGGACCCGCGGAAATTTAATTTAGTAGGCGCTCGTATACCGAAGGGCGTATTGCTTGTTGGTCCTCCGGGTACTGGTAAAACATTGCTTGCACGTGCAGTAGCAGGCGAAGCGGGCGTGCCGTTCTTCAGCATTTCCGGTTCTGATTTTGTAGAGATGTTCGTTGGTGTCGGTGCATCCCGTGTACGCGACTTGTTTGAGAACGCGAAGAAAAATGCTCCTTGTATCATCTTTATCGATGAGATTGATGCGGTAGGTCGTCAACGTGGCGCTGGTCTAGGCGGCGGACATGATGAACGTGAGCAAACGCTCAACCAATTGCTCGTTGAAATGGATGGCTTTGGTGCCAACGAAGGTATTATTATTATTGCAGCAACAAACCGTCCGGATATCCTTGATCCAGCGCTTCTGCGTCCAGGCCGTTTTGACCGTCAAATTACGGTTGACCGTCCAGACCTTAAGGGCCGTGAAGCGGTGCTTAAAGTACATGCGCGCAATAAGCCGCTATCCAAGGATGTTAAGCTTGAAGTTATCGCAAGACGTACAACAGGCTTTAGTGGCGCTGATTTAGAAAACTTACTTAATGAAGCAGCGCTCCTAGCTGCCCGTCGTAATAAGAAAGATATCGCAATGGTTGAAGTTGATGATGCGATTGACCGAATCATTGTAGGTACGGAGAAGAAAAGTCGTGTTGTCAGTGATCGTGAGAAACGTATTGTCGCTTACCATGAAGCAGGCCATACGATTGCAGGTTTCTTCTTGGAGCATGCGGATATGGTGCATAAGGTTACGATTATTCCTCGCGGACGTGCTGGCGGATATGTCATCATGCTTCCAAAAGAAGATCGTATGCTTGTAACGAAACAGGAGCTTCTGGACAAAATCACTGGTTTGCTTGCAGGCCGTGTAGCAGAGGAACTGTTTATTGGTGAAATTGGTACAGGTGCATATAGCGACTTTAAACAAGCGACAGGCATCGTACGCAGTATGATTATGGAATACGGTATGAGCGATAAGCTTGGACCGATGCAATTCGGCAGTTCACAAGGCCAAGTATTCCTTGGACGCGATATTGGACATGAGCAGAACTACTCGGATGCCATTGCATACGAGATAGATCAAGAAATGCAATCCATTATTACAGGCTGTTATGATCGTGCGAAGAAGCTATTGACAGAGAAGAGCAAAGAAATGCATTTGATTGCTCAAACACTGCTTAATGAAGAAACGCTCGAAATGGATCAAATCAAACGTTTGGTTGAGACTGGTACTTTGGAAGGCGGTCCTTCTACTGATGCAGTTGAAACAAATGAGCCGACAACCGAGCCTATTATTGAGACGGTTGGAGACGTAAAGGTGCGCATCCAAACTCGTGATCAGGACGAAGCGAAAGCTCCGAACCTTGAGAAACGTGATCTAACAGAAGATCCAGATAAGAACGAATAGTATTTTATGGATAATTGTTAACGATAGTCGCTTTGCTACTTGTAAAGAGTAGCGGGCGACTATTTTTTTCTTTATTAATGTTCGGATTTAGCCTATAATACGTGTATAAACCTCAGATGAAAAACAGAAATGCTCACATGGAGGTTTTGTTCATATTGGTCATACGTTACATAGATGTTACATGATGACGGTCATAACGTTTTTATGTCACTTAAACTGACATAAGTTATTGACGTTTATTTTTTTGTAACTATAATGAAATAATAGCGACCAGTATCAGCAAGAATAAGAATGTAACAGGGGTTGCCAAGCTACACAAAAATTAGAGCAGGGGAGAAAACACGCATGAAAAAGACATTTAGCTTTATGCTTGTAATGATGATCGCGTTGACACTAGTGTTGTCAGCTTGCGGTGGCAAGAAAAACAACGAGGGCGGCACGAACGGAGATAAAGGTACTACGCCTGCTGTTGAAAACGATGGTACTGGAAAAGGCAAAAAAATTGGTATGGTTACTGATGTTGGCGGCGTACACGATAAATCCTTTAACCAAAGCGCATGGGAAGCTCTTCAGAAAGTGAGTGCTGAGACTGGCGCGGAAACGAAGTTCTTGGAAAGTAAAGGCGAAGCAGACATGGAGCCGAACCTAAACAGCTTCGTTAAAGAAGGATATGACCTTACTTGGGGTATCGGTTTCTTGTTTAATGATGCACTAAGCAAAGTGGCTAAAGAAAATCCAGATGCTAAGCTAGCAGTAATTGACAGCGTAGTTGAAGCGCCAAACGTTGCTTCTATTACTTTCGCTGAAAACGAAGGATCTTTCCTTGTTGGTGTCGTTGCAGGCTTGATGACAAAAACAAATAAAGTTGGATTCGTAGGCGGTATGGATATTCCGGTTATCAAAAAATTTGAAGCTGGATTTAAAGCGGGCGTTGCTGCGGTTAAACCAGATGCAACAGTAAAAGTAGAATACGCTGGTGAGTTCGGTAAACCTGACCTTGGTAAGTTGGCTGCTTCGACAATGTACGATGGCGGCGTTGATATTATTTTCCACGCGGCAGGCGCAACGGGTAATGGTGTGTTCAATGAAGGTAAAGCACGTAAAGACAATGGTGAAAACGTTTGGGTTATTGGTGTAGATAAAGACCAATCACTTGAGTTCGGTGATGAAATTACACTAACGTCCATGATGAAGGGCGTTGAAACTGCTGTTCATAAAGTATCCAAAGATCTACTCGCTGGAACATGGGCTGGCGGAACTGTACAAGAGCTAGGTTTGAAAGACGATGCAGTAGGCTTGCCAGAAACATCTAAGAAAAACGTTCCAGCTGATGTTCTTGCTGAAGTAGAGAAATACAAAGCAAAAATCGTTAGCGGTGAAATTAAAGTACCTACTGAATAGTTTTCTCCATTCAATGGTATCCTTTGATTGAGGATCGTTTGTTGATGAATCAGACAAGACCGGCTTCGGCCGGTCTTTGTTCTTTGTTGGGATAAGTAAGTGCTTTTAATGTCAAATTTTTTATGCATATTCAAGCAGTAAAAACCGGGGAGATGATGAGGAATGGACCGGAGCAAGGCGGCTGTACAGTTAAAGGGAATTACAAAGCGGTTTCCCGGATTGGTAGCTAACGATTCCATAAATTTTGAATTGAAGAAAGGTCAGATTCATGCGCTGCTTGGCGAGAATGGCGCAGGAAAATCGACCCTAATGAACATTGTGTTCGGACTATATCAACCGGACGAGGGCGAGATTTGGGTTAATGGTGAGAAAACAGTCATTGAGGGTGCCTCTAAAGCAATTGACCTTGGCATCGGCATGGTTCATCAACATTTTAAACTCGTACAGCCTTTTACCGTTGCTGAAAATATTGTGCTTGGCAATGAGCCTGTCAAAGGTATGAAAATCGACTACAAGCTCGCTAATGAGAAGGTTCGGGCGATATCTGAACGTTATGGTCTGAATGTAGACCCTCAGGCGCGAATTAAAGATATTACAGTAGGCATGCAGCAGCGTGTTGAAATTCTGAAAACGTTGTATCGCGGCGCTGAAATCGTTATTTTTGATGAGCCGACAGCTGTTTTGACGGTGCAGGAAATTGAGGAGCTAATCGAAATCATTCGCAACCTGGCTGCTGAAGGAAAGTCGATTATTATCATTACGCATAAATTGAAAGAAGTCATGGCTCTTGCAGATGCTGTAACCGTTATTCGACGCGGCAAGGTTATCAAGACAGTGACCACAGATGAGACGAATGAGCAGCAGCTTGCGGAATTAATGGTCGGCAGGGACGTATCCTTCGAGGTGAAGAAGACGAAGAACGAGCCTGGCGAAGTTATTTTATCTGTGGATGGATTGCAGATGAAAGGTGATCAAGGCAAAAATGTATTGGATGGTACCACCTTCAACATTCGTGCAGGAGAGATTTTTGGCATAGCCGGTGTTGATGGCAATGGTCAAAGCGAGCTCATTTATGCTATAACAGGTATGCGCAAGCTGGACGGCGGCAGCGTTAAGCTGAATGGCAAGGATATGACAAATCATTCTCCGCGCCAAATATCGGTTGCTGGAGTAGGGCATATACCAGAGGATCGGCATAAGCATGGGCTGGTGCTTGATTTCTCAGTCAGTGAGAATATGATATTGAATACGTATTTTGAGCCGGAATTCGGCCGTTCTATGTTTATTGATTACAACAGTATGGACAAGCTGTCTGAAAAGCTTGTTAACGAATTTGATGTTCGCTCATCAGGTATTCATACGCATGCTCGTCAGCTGTCTGGAGGAAACCAGCAGAAGGCTATTATCGCACGGGAGCTTCATAAAGATCCTGATTTGCTGATTGCGGTTCAGCCTACACGCGGACTCGACATCGGTGCGATCGAATTTGTGCACAAGCGGTTGGTACAAGCTCGTAACGAAGGAAAAGCGATTTTACTCGTTTCATTTGAGCTTGATGAGCTTTATGCATTGTCCGATCGAATTGCGGTCATGTATGAAGGCAAGCTAATGGGTGAGGTTGACGCTGAGCAAAGAGATGATCAGCAGCTTGGACTTATGATGGCTGGTAACAAATTAGCTGTACCTGCATCTGAGGGGAGAGGATAGCGTATATGGAAACCTTGAAAAAAATATTTAATAAATCGTCTATCCTTGTTCCTATAGTATCAATCGTTCTTGGTTTTGTGGTTGGAGCCATTGCCATGCTTGCTGGAGGGTTCGATCCGATTCTAGCGTACACTTCTTTAATCAATAAGCTGTTTAGCACTCCTTACAATATGGGAGAAGCGGTTCGAGCAATTACACCATTGATCTTTACAGGTTTAGCCGTTTCCTTCGCTTTCCGTACAGGCCTATTCAATATCGGTGTAGAGGGACAATTTGTAATGGGCATGACTGGCGCGACAATCGTAGGCGTGCTGCTTGACCTGCCATGGTATATACATGCGCCTCTAGCTGTAATTACGGGTGCTGTATTCGGCGGCCTATGGGCGGGTATTGCTGGTTACTTGAAAGCGAAGCGTGGAGTAAATGAAGTTATTTCATCCATCATGCTGAATTGGATCGCATTGTTCCTCTCCAATTTTATCATTGCGAAGTTTCTTGTTGAGAAAGGCCAGCAGAAGTCGATGCCGGTTCATGAATCAGCTATGGTGAAAATTGATTGGCTTATTAAATTGACAGACAACGCTCGTATGCATTGGGGAACAATTATTGCGCTCATTTGTATCGTTGTGTTTTATTTCGTGTTATGGCGTACGAAACAAGGCTACGAGCTTCGTGCTGTTGGACATAATCCGGATGCAGCGTTATATGCGGGTATGAACGTTAACGTAACGATGGTTAAGTCGATGTTTATAAGCGGCGTGTTCGCTGGTCTGGGCGGCGTGTTTGAAATTTTAGGCGTGTTCGGCAACCAGACCGTTATGGCCGCTTCTCCGGGCTATGGGTTTGATGGTATTGCGGTAGCGCTCCTTGGCGGCAATACGCCGATTGGTGTATTCCTTGGCGCAATCTTATTCGGTGGACTCAGCTACGGTTCAGCAGGCATGAGCTTTGGTGCGGGTGTTCCTCCTGAGGTCGTGCGTATCGTAATCGGCGCCGTTATTTTCTTCGTTGCTTCGCATGGATTGGTGAAGTGGTTCTTAAAGCCTTTTCTAAATAAACGTGCAAGCAAGCGGAAGGAGGCGGTGTAGGATGAACGTGCTAGACATCATTGGACAACTTATTAATACAACGCTCGTGTTCTCCACCGCGCTCATTTTTACAGCGCTTGGCGGTATGTACTCAGAGCGCTCAGGTGTTGTGAACATCGGACTAGAGGGCTTGATGGTTTCAGGAGCATTTGCCGCGGCAGTTGCAACGGAGTATGCGATACAAGCTGGCTTAGGCAGTGCTTCACCGTGGATTGGTTTTATAGCTGCAGCTATTTATGGTACGTTATTTGCTTTATTGCATGCGATATCCACGATCACGTTCCGTGCGGATCAAACCGTCGTCGGTGTCGTTATTAACATCCTATCGCTTGGCTTATCGCTTTACTTAACCAAAAGCCTTTATGATGGATCAGGTCAAACGCCGCTTTTGGCTAATGTATTTCACAAAGTGAAAATACCTTATTTATCAGATATTCCGTTGCTCGGGAAAGCTATTTTTACCGCGTATCCGACGACGTATATTGTTCTAGCTATCGCAGTAATCAGTTATTTCGTTTTGTTCCACACGCCGTTTGGCTTGCGTCTGCGTGCAGTGGGCGAACATCCGAGCTCTGCGGATACCGTTGGTATCAGCGTAACAAAATACCGTTATATCGGCGTATTGCTCAGCGGCGCGCTTGCTGGTCTTGGCGGTGCGACAATTACATTGACGACGACAAGCAGCTTTGCGCATAATACGATTTCTGGGCAAGGATTTATTGCGCTCGCAGCACTGATTTTCGGCAAATGGAATCCGCTTGGCGTTGTAGGAGCAGCAATGTTCTTCGGTCTAGCTCAGGCGCTTAGAAGCTTTGCACAGCGCTTTGAATTCTCGCAGCACATTCCAGTTGAATTTTTCTACATGCTGCCATACGTTTTGACTTTGATCGTTTTGGCAGGAGCTGTTGGTCGTTCAAATGCGCCATCAGCACTTGGTCAACCTTACGATCCAGCAAAAAGATAATTCAAAATGGTCTCTCTCCATCGCGGAGAGAGACTTTTTTTATTTCGTTGCTAATACAAGTGATGACGGAGGTCGCGATTATATAGTAAAAAAGGTTCATTTACGAAGAATGTGAGTGAGATACAGCGATCAAAATAATTTATTTTAAATTGCTGCCTTAAAAAGGCCTTTAACGCATTGACAGTAGCATCTACCGCGTGTAAATTAAAACTTAATCAAATGAATTTATCCCTTTTGGTTTAAACTATAGGTAAGCGACTTTCTAAGTTTGTGCATCAATTCACAAAGTTCAGCTTGCCGTATAACGGAATGGGTTATCGCCCATCCCTCATAAGAGGAGAGGATCTACTGTGGAAGCACTGGCACTGGAACGCAAGGCGGAGCAAAACCGAGAGCTGCGTGAACGGTTGTTACAGTTGAAGAAAGAACGGAATGCTATCATTTTAGCTCATTATTATCAACGTGATGAAATTCAAGAGGTAGCTGATTTCCGTGGAGATTCCTTCCTGCTTGCGCAGAAGGCTGCACAAACGGATGCTGAAGTTATTGTTTTTTGCGGCGTTCACTTTATGGGTGAGAGCGCAAAAATTTTGGCTCCTAATAAAACCGTTATCATTCCCGACGAGCGTGCGGGCTGTCCGATGGCCGACATGGTAAGTGTTGATGGCTTGCGTAAGCTGAAAGCGCAGCACCCGAATGCAAAGGTCGTTACTTACATTAACTCGTCTGCTGAGATCAAAGCGGAGACTGATATTTGCTGCACATCTGCAAATGCGGTTAAAGTTGTCAATTCGGTTGAAGGCGACGAGATCATCTGGGTACCAGATAAGAACCTAGGCCACTATGTGCAGCAGAATACCGATAAGAAAATGATTATCTGGGAAGGTTACTGCAATACGCACGATATGCTGACGGTTAAAGACGTAGAAGAAATGAAAGCGAAATATCCTAATGCGCAATTCGTTGTGCATCCGGAATGTCGTCCTGAAGTCGTTGAGCTAGGCGACTTTGTAGGCAGTACAACCGCTATTATTAAATATTGTAAAGAATCAGATTGCCAAGAATTTATCGTGGGAACAGAAGATGGCACTGGCTATCAGCTTCGTTTAGACAGCCCAGGCAAAACTTTTCATTTTGCATCTAAATATTTGGTGTGCCCTAACATGAAAGTAAATAATTTGAAGAAGCTAGTGAAATGCTTGGAAACGATGCAGCCTCAAATCTACGTACCGCCACATGTTGCAGATCAAGCCCGTTTATCCTTGGAGCGCATGCTACTCGTGAAGTAGTATGCGCTGCTTCTACGCTTGGAGGAGCCAATGATGATTCCTAGATATTTAGTCGATGTGCAGTTAAGTGAGCTGCCTGTTATAGAAAAAGATGTGATTGTAATTGGGGCCGGCATTGCCGGTCTTTTTACCGCTATACGAGCAAGTGAAAACAATTCTGTCCTCATGATTACGAAAAAATCGCTGCTCGACAGCAATACGCGTTATGCGCAGGGCGGTATCGCTGCGGTTATTTCGGATGAGGATTCACCGGCTTACCATAGACAAGATACACTCGTAGCGGGTGCAGGCTTATGTTCTAATGAAGCGGTTGATGTACTTGTTCATGAGGGGCCCAAAGGTGTTCGCAGCTTAATAAAGATGGGAACGCAATTTGATCTGGAGAATGGCGAGTTTGCGCTTACGAAGGAAGGAGCGCATAGCCAGCGGCGTATTTTGCATGCCAACGGGGATGCTACAGGCTTTGAGATCGTACGAGCATTGTCCGAAACGGCTATTGCCAATCCTAAAATTGAAGTTTGGGACGACCATTTTGTTATTGATTTGGTCACTCATGACGGCGAATGCTGTGGTGTCATTGTACAGAAGCCGAGCGGTGCGCGGTTGTTTGTAAGAGGCAAAGCCGTCATTTTAAGCTCAGGCGGGGCTGGCCAGCTCTACCGTTACACGACAAATCCTGAGGTTGCCACAGGAGACGGCATTGCGATGGCTTATCGAGCAGGGGCATACATACAGGATGTCGAGTTTATTCAGTTCCACCCTACCTCTCTATGTTATCCAGGCGCGCCAAGGTTTTTGATATCAGAGGCTGTGCGCGGCGAAGGGGCGTATCTTCGTAATATTAAAGGAGAGCGCTTCATGGAACGCTACCATGAGCAGCTGGAGCTGGCACCGCGTGATGTTGTGGCGAGAGCCATCGTCAGTGAAATGGAAGAGACGAAATCGACCTTCGTTTATATTGATATTACACATGAATCACCGGAAATGGTGAAGCACCGTTTTCCTACTATATATGAATATTGCTTAAAATACGGCCTCGACTTGACGTCGGACTGGATTCCGGTTGCGCCAGCTATGCATTATATGATGGGCGGAGTGAAAACCGACCTAAATGGGGAAACGAATATAAAGCGTTTATTCGCTTGCGGCGAAGTATCCTCAACAGGTGTACACGGCGCTAATCGATTAGCGAGCAATTCGCTTTCCGAGGCCATTGTATTTGGCAGAAGAATTGTAAAACGAATCGATGAGCTTCCGAGTCTTACGATTCAGCCTAATATTAGTAATGAGATAGAACGGAGCAGTACATCAATCCAAGCTGTCGTAGAAAGACGGCTTAAGCTGCAAAAGATTATGGTCCGTTATGCTGGCTTGCGCCGCGATGCAAGTGGTCTTATGAAGGGTCTTGAGGAATTGAAAAGGCAGTTGCCTATCTATCAATCCGTTCTGACGGGGCGTGAGGAATACGAATTTGCTAATCTGCTCACCTGTGCCCTGCTGACTACGGAAGCTGCACTCTCTCGGGAGGAAAGTCGTGGTGCGCATTTCCGTGAGGATTTCCCGGTACGCGATGATGCAATGTGGAGAAAGCATACGGTGTTACACCGTCTATATGGATTGACGGAGGAGCGAATAGAGGATGTTTGAATGGATGGCAGGCGGTTATAATGCGGCAGTGCGCGAGCAAATTCGCGGATGGCTTGCAGAGGATATAGGCAGTGGGGATATTACGACCGAAACGACGATTCCAAGGGACTCGCGTTCCAAAGCCGTTATCCATGTGAAGGAAAGCGGTATAATTGCAGGGCTTCCGATTGCGAAGCTCGTATTTGAGGTTGTTGATTCGTCACTTGTCTTTGATTCCAAAGTACAGGATGGCGAGTATGTAAATAAGGGTACGGTTATCGCCACCGTAGAGGGCAGTACGCATAGCCTATTAACCGGAGAGCGACTTGCGCTTAACTTAATGCAACGGCTGTCTGGCATTGCGACTAAGACACGTTCTTTCATCGATGCGCTTGATGGATTGCCGGTTCGGCTTGTCGATACTCGCAAGACAACCCCAGGCCATCGGATGCTGGAGAAGTATGCAGTGCGTGTGGGGGGCGGCGCTAACCACCGATTCGGTTTATACGATGCTGTTATGATTAAAGATAACCATATTAAAGGCTCTGGCGGCATTCGTACTGCGGTTGAAGCTGCGCGCAGTAAAATTCCACACACAATGAAGATTGAAGTAGAGACAGAATCGTTAGTGCAAGTGGACGAAGCGCTTGCTTGTGGCGCGGACATTATTATGCTGGACAATATGTCTACAGACTTGATGAAGGAATGTGTAGCTCGAATTAAAGCAGCTTCTCCTCACGTTATCGTAGAAGCATCTGGTGGTGTCTCTTTAGAAACCGTTAAAGGTATCGCAGCTTGCGGCGTTGATGTCATTTCGGTAGGCGGATTGACTTATTCCTTCCATGCGCTCGATATTAGCTTGGATTTGAATGAGAAGAAGGGTGGGGAGTCGCATTGATCCTCGTCATTGATGTTGGAAATACGAATATTGTGTTAGGTATCTATAAAGGAAAAGAACTTTTGCACCATTGGCGGCTGAGCACTAATCGTTCTGCTACAGTAGATGAATACGGCATTAACATTCATAATCTGTTTCATTATGCGGGCGTGAAGCTGGAGCAAATGGAAGGCGTCATTATTTCATCGGTTGTTCCGCCTTTGATGCGGACGCTCGAGCAGCTTTGTCTCAAATATTTGCGTAAAGTTCCTCTAATCGTAGGGCCTGGCGTCAAAACCGGATTAAACATCCGCTATGAGAATCCGCGTGAGGTTGGGGCTGATCGGATCGTCAATTCGGTGGCGGGCATCGTAAAATACGGCTCACCGCTTATTGTTGTTGATTTCGGTACAGCAACGACCTTTGACTATATTGATGAAGGCGGCAATTACTTGGGCGGTGCCATCGTGCCGGGTATCGGCATTTCTACCGAAGCGCTTTATCAGCGCGCCGCTAAGCTGCCGCGTATTGAGCTTGTGAAGCCGAAGAGTGTCATTGGACGCAATCCTGTGACATCGATGCAGGCTGGCATTATTTTTGGATACGCAGGACAGGTTGACGGTATTGTTAAACGGATACGCACAGAATTTGGTGTCACACCACGTGTAATCGCAACCGGCGGCTTAGCTGAGTTAATCGCTGCTGAATCGGAAACGATAGAAGAGGTTGATCCGCTGCTCACACTTGAAGGATTGAGAATTATATATGAACGCAATCAGGAGGGATTTTGATGGAAAATCAGCTGAAGGACGTGCTGGTGCGAGGGACGGCATGGAATGGCAAGATTCGAGTGTTCGCGGCTCGCACGACTCAGCTTGTTGAAGAGCTTCGCCAAAGGCATGGTACATATCCAACGGCTACTGCAGCGTTAGGACGTACATTAACAGCAGGTGCTATTATGGGCGCTATGCTGAAAGGGCAAGAAAAACTGACGATTCAAGTAAAGGGCGACGGTCCAATCGGCCAGATCGTTGTTGATGCCAATGCAGACGGAGAGGTTCGTGGATACGTTGATCATCCTGAAGTGCATTTGGCAAGCAACGCACTGGGCAAGCTTGACGTAGCCGGAGCTGTCGGGCGCACTGGTTATCTTCATATTACAAAGGATTTAGGGATGAAGGAACCATACCGTGGCAGTATTCCGATTGTATCGGGTGAACTTGGCGAGGATTTCACATACTATTTCGCGGTCTCCGAACAGACGCCCTCGGCGGTTGGCCTTGGCGTCTTGGTGGATACAGATAATTCGGTGCTGCATGCCGGCGGGTTTATCGTTCAGCTTATGCCTGGTTTGACGGACGATGAGATTACAAAACTGGAGCAAGCGGTTGGATCGATGCCGCCTGTAACGACTTTGCTTGATCAAGGAGAGTCACCGGAGGGGCTGCTGCGCCGGATTGTGGGCGAAGATGGCGACCTTCACATTCACGATACGATGGACTTGAAGTTTCAATGCTTCTGTTCCTCCGAGCGTGTAGAGCAGACACTTCTCAGTTTAGGTGAGCATGAGCTGCAACAAATTATTGATGAAGATGGAAAAGCGGAAGTCGTTTGCCAATTTTGCAACGAAGCGTATACATTTGAACGGGCTCAGCTAAAGCTGCTGCTTGAACAAGCGAAACCAAAGCCGATCCAATAATCGGAGGCATTAGGGCAATGAGGAAATACGAGGTGCTGAAGGCCGTTGTCATCCTTCAAGCCGTATGCATGGTGGTATTATCGGTAGTCGTCGTAATTAGAGTGTGGCCGGGTCATGATCGACAGCTGGATAATCAGCAGCCAACGAATGTCGGCAGTGGGGAAGAAACGGCTGAACCAAGCAAGCCAGGCCAAACACCAACAAATCAATCGGATGGTAGTCGTGTTATCGCTAAAGTGGGCAAGGAAAACATTACGCTTGCAGATTTGGAAGGTGAGCTTCATTCGCAATATGGAGCTGCCGTTCTGCGCACGTTAATGGTTCACAAAGCGATTGATTTAGAAGCTGCAGCCTCTGAGCTAAGCATACTTGCAGAAGAGCAAAGCCGTGAGCTTGATAAAATGATTGAAGGCTACGATAGTGAAGAACGTTTTTTTGAAGTCATGCAGGAGCAATTAGGCATGAGCCGGGAACAGGTGTTGGAGGACTTGCATTACCGCTTGCTTCTGGAGAAAATCGTCGTGCGAAGCATTCATGTTTCAGATGAAGAGGTTGAACGCTATATAACCGATCATCCTGAGGAATTTGATGAGAAAATGCAGCTGCATCTGCAATGGATTATAACGGAGACGATGAAGGAAGCTAACTCCGTAATGGGGCTTTTATCGGATGGCGAGGATTTTGCTGAGATGGCACGTTCCTATTCCATTGATTCTTTTACGGCAGATACAGGCGGCGATCTCGGCTTGATTGATAAAGATGACCCATTCTATAACCGCGAAATGATGGAAACAGCCAGTCGTTTGCGGGTAGCTGAAATTGCTGGTCCGATTAAGGTAGATGGGGGTTATGCGGTTATTCGTCTTATCGAACGCCAAATGACAACGAATATGTCGGGCGGCAGGCTGCAAGATACCGTACGCAAGCAGCTGGCGCTTGAACGTGCTGACTCATTGACCAAAATTGAGGATAAGCTGCTAGAGAAATATGATGCTGTGAAAACAGAATAGCTTTGCCCGGTGCTGCGTTTTCAGTGGAGAGTTAAAGTCACTATTGACAACGGATGCAAGAGATTGTTAAGATGTAATTAGTGAAAATACCAACTGAATTAGTCGGAATAAGGAGGCAGTTATTTCCATGGCCAAAATTGTACAAAGTGTTCTAGATCTTATCGGTGACACTCCGCTTGTTCGTTTAAACCGTCTCGTGCCTGAGGGCAGTGCAGAAGTTTATGTGAAACTTGAATATCAAAATCCAGGTGCAAGTGTAAAAGACCGTATTGCAATCAGTATGATTGAGGTAGCTGAGCAAGAGGGAATCATAAAACCAGGCGATACTATTATTGAGCCTACTAGTGGAAATACAGGAATTGGACTAGCACTTGTAGCAGCTGCAAAAGGCTATAAGGCTATTCTTGTTATGCCTGAAACGATGAGTATTGAGCGTCGCAACCTGCTTCGCGCTTACGGTGCAGAGCTTGTATTGACGCCAGGTTCTGAAGGTATGAACGGTGCTGTTCGCAAAGCGGAAGAACTAGCTGCTGAGAACACGAACTACTTCCTGCCGCAACAATTCAAAAACCAAGCAAACGTTAAGGTTCACCGCGAAACGACAGGTCCTGAGATCGTCGAAGCGATCAACTCCCTTGATGGCAAGCTTGATGCGTTCGTAGCCGGTATCGGAACTGGCGGAACGATTTCAGGTACTGGTGAAGTGCTTAAGAAAAACTTCGACGGTATTAAAATTTACGCGGTAGAGCCTGCTGCTTCACCGATCCTCTCTGGCGGCAAACCGGGTGCTCACAAAATTCAAGGTATCGGCGCAAACTTTGTTCCTGATATTTTGAACCGTGATATCTACGACGCTGTCATTACAATTGAGAACGAAGATGCGTTTGAATACGCTCGTCGTGCAGCGAAAGAAGAAGGCATTCTTTGCGGAATTTCCTCTGGCGCAGCGATCTATGCGGCATTGCAAGTTGCGAAAGAGCTTGGCGAAGGAAAACGTGTTGTTGCGATTGTTCCAAGCAATGGCGAACGCTACCTTTCCACACCGCTGTTCAACTTCGAAAACTAATTTTTACTGCCTATATCGAACAGCCTTTCATTCCTCGGAATGGAAGGCTTTCTTTTTAGTTAGCTATTCTGTATACTGAGCAAAATAAGTCAAGTATTCGGGGGTTGAAGGTGATGATCACCGCGATAGAGCAATGGACTCGGTGGCACGCCGAACAGAAATATACGACGCTGCCATTCGTTAAAGAATTACCTTTTGCGTTCGGTAATCGGGCGAACGTAACGTCATGGGAAGAAGTATGGCAGGACGCTTCGCCGCATGCTTTTGTACTAGAAAGCGGCAAGGACGGACGATATACGTATTTGGGATTGCATCCTGACGGGGTTATCCGTGGAAAAGGGCTGCAAGCAGAGTCGATACAATTCCATTCGCTAGAGGAGCAAAGC
Organism: Paenibacillus sp. MCAF9; assembly: GCF_052114265.1. Classification (NCBI taxonomy): domain Bacteria; kingdom Bacillati; phylum Bacillota; class Bacilli; order Caryophanales; family Paenibacillaceae; genus Paenibacillus; species Paenibacillus sp. MCAF9. Next base: position 9,263 of record NZ_JBFREL010000030.1, on the reverse strand, counting down.
AAGCGCCGCTGGGAAGGTAAGCCGCTTGAGGTTGTGAGAGAATGGATGAGCGGTTTGCTGGGGCCGAAGCTTGAGAATGGGCCTAAGTGGGTTGGCGGCTGTATCGGATTCTGGGGTTACGATGTCATCCGTTCGATCGAACGACTGCCGGTGCTAGCCGAGGATAATCAGGATATTCCCGATTATTTATTCATGCAAATGAATGAAATATGGATCATCGACCATGAGCAATCAAAAGTGTATTGTGCTGTCCATTCAAAAGTAGATCAAAATGCGGATCAAGAGGAGCTGCGTGCTGCTTATGACCGTGCTTCATCTAGAGCGGAAGGGATGACCGACTACTGGTTAACCTGGTTTGATGAGGAGCGTGCCCAAGCGAAAGCGATATCGCTTCGAGCAGAGCGTCAGCGCTTGTTGACAGATGATTTATTGCAATTGGATGTGGATTCGATTACTGGCATCACATCGCCTTTCTCGAAGCAAGCATACATGGACGCCGTTCGCAGCATTCAGCGATATATTGAGCAGGGTGACGTTTTTCAAGTGAATTTGTCCGTTCGTCAGAGCAAAGCGATTGCGGCTGCGCCGGAAGAACTTTATGAATGGATTCGACTAGTTAACCCATCGCCTTATATGGGGTTTCTGCGTTGTCCTGATTTTCAGATTGTATCTGCATCCCCTGAACTTCTCGTTGAGCTCAATGATAACAAGCTGATCACAAGACCGATAGCTGGAACGCGTAGACGCGGGCGAACGGAGGAAGAGGATCTGCGCCTGGCTGACGAACTTCTCACGAATGAGAAGGAGCGGGCGGAGCATATTATGCTCGTTGACTTGGAGCGGAACGATCTTGGGCGGATTTCAACCTATGGTACGGTTAAGGTCGAAGAGTTTATGGTTATTGAACAATATTCTCATGTTATGCATCTTGTTTCTCAGGTAGTAGGACAGCTTGCAAACGGCAAAGATGCTTACGATGTTATATCGGCTACCTTCCCCGGAGGAACGATTACAGGTGCTCCAAAAATTCGCACAATGGAAATCATAGAAGAGCTTGAACCGACACGCAGAGGACCGTATACGGGCTCGCTTGGATGGATTGACTACAGCGGAGATATGGAATTTAATATTATTATTAGAACAATGGTGCTTCAAGAAGGCGTTGTTCATATTCAAGCGGGAGCAGGCATCGTTATTGATTCTGAGCCGGAGCGGGAATATAAAGAATCGCTAAACAAGGCGAAGGCATTATGGAAGGCCATTCAGTACAGCGAACGGTTTGCAGCAGTCGATTTGGCAGCGGAAACGGAAAAAGGGGGAGCCTTAACATGATACTTGTCATCGATAATTATGATTCCTTTACGTACAATTTAGTACAGTATTTGGGTGAGCTTGGGGAAGATATTACGGTAAAAAGAAATGACGAAATAGATTTAGCCGGAATCGAAGCATTAGCGCCCGATCATATTCTAATATCACCAGGTCCGTGTTCACCGAATGAAGCGGGCATTAGTTTATCTCTAATCGAGCATTTTAAAGGTAAAATCCCGATTTTTGGCGTATGTCTTGGTCATCAATCGATCGGACAAGCATTTGGCGGGGAAGTGGTACGTGCGGAGAAGCTGATGCACGGCAAAACGTCTGCCATTTATCATCAAGGAAAATCTGTGTTTGAAGGTTTGCCATCACCTTTTATCGCTACTCGCTATCATTCTCTTATCGTACGCCGTGAAACACTGCCTGATTGCTTGGAAATAACAGCGGAAACCGATGAAGGAGAAATTATGGGTTTGCGTCATAAGGAATATGCAATTGAAGGGGTGCAATTTCACCCTGAGTCCATTATAACGGAGCATGGCTTGACGATGCTTCGTAATTTCTTGCAAAATCGGACGGGCGCAGTGCGATGAAGGTCGAACTGAACGGCTCCGTAATGGATGCGAGCGAAGCCGTGATCTCAGTTTATGATCACGGCTTTTTGTACGGTATAGGTTTGTTCGAGACTTTCCGCACCTATGAGGGGAAACCTTACTTACTAGACAGGCATATGAAGCGGTTATGCTCAGGCTGTGATCAGCTAGGAATTCAGTACACGCCTAATATGGAGGAGCTGCGCAGCTCCGTTAACGAGCTCCTTGAGGCGAATGAATTAAAAGATGGCTATATAAGACTAACCGTCAGTGCAGGCGAAGCTGAGCTAGGGTTGCCGACAGGAGATTATGAACAGCCGAATGTGTTAATGCTTGTAAAGGCTTTGCCGCCGGTTAAAGATGCGGTTCATATGCGCGGACGGGAGCTGCGGCTTTTGCAGACAAGGAGGAACACGCCTGAGGGCGAGGTTCGCTTTAAGTCTCTCCATTATATGAACAATATTATTGCTAAGCGAGAGCTGCTTGCCAGTGGTGCTGCGCCTGGGGCCGAGGGTCTTATGCTCAGCCGAGAAGGATGGTTGGCGGAGGGAATCGTGAGCAACTTGTTTTTTGCTAAGGACAATGTTGTATATACGCCTGAACTGGCCACCGGTATATTGCCGGGAATTACACGCGAGCGAGTTCTGGAGCTGGCTGGCAGTGCAGGGTATGAAACCGAAGAGGGCCTTTATAGCTTGGAGAAGCTGCAAACGGCCGATGAGATTTGGCTCACCAATTCCATTCAGGAGCTCGTTCCCGTTACTCTGTTATCAGAAGCTGGCGGGGTGAGTAGAGTTATCGGCAACGGTCAAGCAGGGTCTATTACGAAGCAATTGCTTACTCTTTACCGACAGACGACAATTGACGGTGATGCTGGAGCTATCTAAGCTCTATAATCATGTAACCTTAAGAAGAAGGATGGCGGTCTAACAATGGATCAACAACCAAATTTCTATAAAAGAGCATATGAGTTTGGCAGCGGAACGAGGCTGGAGCTGGGCGGGCGTACGGTGATTATGGGCATTTTGAATGCGACACCTGATTCTTTCTCGGACGGCGGGAGTTATACGAGTGTGGATGCGGCTCTTGCCCGTGCGAAAGCGATGGTGGAGGAAGGCGCTGATATTATTGATATTGGCGGTGAATCGACACGTCCAGGATTTGAGCCGGTGGGAGTGGAGGAGGAGCTGCGGCGCATCCTTCCTGTTATTCAGGCATTGCGTAAGGCGCTGCCGCACATTCCTTTATCCATCGATACATACAAAGCTGAGACTGCGCGGCACGCGCTAGAGGCAGGCGCTCATATCATTAATGACATTTGGGGGCTTAAGGGTGACCCTAATATGGCCGCAGTTGCAGCTGAATATGCTTGTCCTGTCATCATCAATCATAACCGCCATGCGAGAGACTATAATGATTTTGTTCCCGATGTACTTGCAGATTTGCAGGGCAGTGTAAGCATTGCGCGAACGGCTGGCATCGCTGAAGATCAAATCTGGCTAGATCCGGGTATTGGTTTTGCCAAAACCTATGAGGATAATCTGGAGCTGCTTGGCCGTCTATCCGAGCTGCATGCACTTGGGTATCCGGTGCTGCTTGGCACCTCGCGTAAACGTTTCATTAAGCAGACGCTGAATCTGCCTGTTGATGAGCTTGTTGAGGGAACGGCTGCGACGGTTGCTCTTGGCATTGCGCATGGCTGCCAAATCGTACGTGTGCATGATGTGCGTGCAATTAAGCGTACCGCGCTTATGACGGACGCTATTTTATATCGATATTAATTGTGTTGTTGAATTTCGTTTCTTATTTAAAATAAGCTACATCGTTAGGAGAGTGACTATATTGGATAAAATGATGATCAAAGGGATGAGGTTTTACGGCTATCACGGCGTATTTCCTGAAGAAAACAAGCTAGGCCAGAAATATTATGTGGATGTTGAGCTCAATATGGATTTGGAGCAAGCGGCGTTAACCGATGATTTGAACAGTACGGTGAATTATGCAGAAATCCACGCTCTTACGAAAACGATTGTAGAGGGCCCTCCGTTTAAGCTTATCGAAGCTTTAACAGGTCACATTGCATCGCAAGTACTGGAAGTTTATACTATGGTAAATGAAGTGACGGTTCGAGTAACGAAGCCAAACCCGCCGTTTGATATCCATTTTGACGGAGTAACGGTAGAACTGCGCAGAAAGCGGGACAATGATGGACGAACAATTCCCGCTTGATGGCGCACAGGCAGAGGCATATATTGCTTTAGGATCTAACATGGGAGACCGTGAGCAACTGCTGCTGGAAGCGATTAGCCTCATCGATGCGCACCCGAACATCGTGGTAAGCAGAGTGTCGGGCATGTATGAGACTGATCCGGTAGGCTACACAGAGCAACCTCCCTTTATCAATATGGCATTAGCTGTACGAACGACACTATCTCCATTAATGCTTTTACGTCAGCTTTTGGAGTACGAGCAGCAGCTCGGTAGAGTTCGACAAATTCGTTGGGGACCGAGAACCATTGACCTTGATCTGCTCCTATACGATAATGTCAGAATGGATCAAGAGGAATTAACTTTGCCGCATCCGCGTATGATGGAGCGGTCGTTCGTTCTCGTTCCGCTGCATGATGTTTTGGATCAAACACATCGGCTGCAGTCCGAGGTAAGCGCAGTATCTGAAGCAGCGCTTCTGGATGGAAAGGAAGGCATTACGTTATGGAAAACAATCAATTGGCGCAGCGCGTCAGAGCCTTTCGAAAGCTGAAGGGCTATACTCAGCAGGAGCTGGCCAAGGAGCTTGGCGTATCGGTGGCCGTTCTTGGCTCATTGGAGCGAGGAACAAGAAAGACGGATACGAAGTTATTAAATCATATCGCTAAGACGCTCGGAATCAGCTATGAGGAATTAATGTCTGATAACCGTGAATAGTGCTGTCTGGTACACAAGACATGAACATTAAGCAATTAGAAGAGGAGGAAGGAGTGACATGCTGAAAATCGGTGGCATCGAAATGAAGAATAGAGTGGTGCTAGCGCCGATGACAAGCGTGTGCTATCCTGCCTTTGATTAATTGCCAAGGAGTTTGGAACGGGTCTTGTATGTGCGGAGATGGTAAGCGACAAGGCCATTTTGCATGGTAGTATACGGGTAAGGCTAATTGGGACATTATAAAGGATGTCAAAGTAGCGGTATCGATTCCCGTAATTGGGAATGGCGACGTTTTCTCACCAGAGGATGCAAAAAGGCTGCTCGAACATTCCGGCCGTGATCCGATGGTAGCGATTTTGGAAAACTACGTTCACTCGCTTGGAGAGGACGAAGAATTCCAAGCTGTCAGTGCTGTTTCAGCAAAGAAGCGGGTTCTGCAGAAGAAGACGCTTACTAAAATACAAATAGATCGGTTATGCGATTTACCCCGTAACGGGAGCGAGTCGACACCATTCGACAAAAGCCGCTATCATGCGGCTTCTGCTCTACATTTCAGAAATGAAACGGTTTCAATGGGTCGTCTGGCTTTGATTGACATTCAGGGTAACTTTGCAATATAATCGTGCAATATAATCTAACGAAGACATCAAGAGCGCTTCAAACAACAGTTGGTATGAGGAATAAGAAGCGTAATATATTAGGTAACAGTGAATTCATACAAGGTATGAAAAATTAGTCACATGACAGGAGAATCGGAAAGATGAACGATAAGCAAATCATTCTGACTCAAGAAGGGCTGCGAAAGCTCGAAGATGAATTAGAGAACCTAAAGTCGGTCAAGCGTCGTGAAGTAGCTGAACGTATTAAAGTAGCAATTGGCTATGGTGATATAAGCGAAAACTCGGAATATGAAGATGCGAAGAATGAGCAAGCATTTATCGAAGGCCGCGTTCTTACCCTTGAGAAAATGTTGCGCAATGCGCGTATTATAAATAATGACGATATTGATATTGATACCGTGAGCATCGGTTCGATCGTAACGGTTGAGGATATGGAGTATGGCGACACAATGGATTATTCCATTGTTGGTACAGCGGAAGCCGATCCTTTGCAAAACAAGATTTCAAATGAAAGCCCGGTTGGTAAAGCGATTCTAGGCAAGAAAAAAGGCACCGTTGTCGAAGTTAGCGTACCAGTCGGCATTATTCAATACAAAATTCTCGATATCAAAAAATAATGTTTGCTATGAGCGGTTCAAAAAGCTTCCTTGTAGGAAGCTTTTTGAACGTTTAAAATATAAGAACGTATATTACAGGTCTATACATTGCTTATATTTTATTGCGAAACGAGATTTTGCTGCATGAATCCGGTGACAGCTGCTTGCTTTTGCCGAATGATCAAGGAGATGAAAGAAGTGGAACAAGAAAACAATGAACAGCAGGAGCTAAGTGAGCTCTTGCAAATTCGCAGAAACAAATTGGACGAGCTTAGAGGGTTAGGTGTGGATCCATTTGGCCGAAAGTTCGAACGTACTCATAACGCCAAAGATATTGTACAAGCCTATGAAGAGCTCAGCAAAGAAGAAATAGAAGAAAAAGCGGTTGAAGTACGTATTGCTGGCCGTATTATGCAGAAACGCGGCATGGGCAAAGCGGGTTTTGCTACGATTCAAGATTTGAGCGGCAAGGTTCAAATATATGTTCGTAAAGATTCCGTTGAAGAGCATAAGTTTGCAGCTTTTGATTTGCTAGATATCGGTGACATCATTGGCGTAGTAGGCGTTGTATTCAAAACGAATACAGGCGAAGTCTCTGTCAAAGCACGTGATATTGAAGTTTTGACAAAGTCGCTTCTTCCATTGCCTGATAAATATCATGGCTTAAAAGACGTAGAGCTTCGTTATCGTCAGCGTTATGTTGACCTTATCGTGAATCCCGACGTCCAACAAACCTTTATTACTCGTTCCAAAATCATTCAATCCATGCGTCGCTACCTAGATTCCCGCGGGTATTTAGAAGTAGAAACACCAACACTGCATTCCATTGCAGGCGGTGCTGCAGCACGGCCTTTCGAAACGCATCATAATGCGCTGGACATGCAGCTCTACATGCGTATTGCAATCGAGCTTCATTTGAAGCGACTAATTGTAGGCGGATTGGAGAAAGTATATGAGATCGGCCGTGTATACCGGAATGAGGGGATTTCGACTCGCCACAATCCAGAGTTTACAATGATTGAGCTTTACGAGGCTTATGCTGATTACAAGGATATTATGGCATTGACAGAGAATGTCATCGCACATATTGCACAAGAGGTTCTTGGAACAACAAAAATCACTTATCAAGGCCAAGAGATTGATTTGACGCCTCAGTGGCGCCGTGTCAGCATGGTTGAGCTTGTCAAAGAAACGACTGGCGTAGATTTCGGCGTGGAAATGAGCGACGAGGAAGCCCATCGTTTGGCGAAAGAACACAAAGTTGCCGTTGATCCGCATATGACATTTGGTCATATTCTCAACGCCTTCTTTGAACAGTTCGGTGAGCATACGCTTATTCAGCCAACCTTTGTTACAGGACATCCGGTTGCTATTTCGCCGCTTGCTAAGAAGAGCGAAGCGGATCCACGCTTCACCGATCGATTTGAGCTATTCATCGTAGCACGTGAGCATGCTAATGCATTTACGGAGCTTAACGATCCGATCGATCAGCGTGAGCGTTTCGAGTCGCAGCTTGTTGAGCGTGAGCATGGAAATGACGAGGCGCATGAGATGGATGAAGACTTTATCCGCGCTCTGGAATACGGCATGCCGCCAACAGGCGGACTAGGAATCGGTATCGACCGATTGATCATGCTTCTAACAGATGCTCCATCTATTCGTGATGTACTGTTGTTCCCTCATATGAGAGATCAGCGTTCTGCTGAATAAGAAAGAAACAAGAAACCGTTTGGCTTTTAGCAGCCAACGGTTCTTTTTTTTTCTAATATCGAGAATTTGCAACAACAATCCTTAAAAACATTCAAATTATGATTGATATTGTAGTACAATCTATTGATTTGCTAGATTCATATGGTAGAATAGAACTAATAAAGCGCTACACGATAACGGCAAACCTATCGAAAGGTAGGGACGCAAAGCTAAAGGGCCTTCCGTATGATGGCAGCCAGCTACCGAATGAACAGGCTTTTTTTTGTTTGTATAGGGGAAATTCATCACAAAGCGCTTCACACGATAATGGCAAACCTATCGAAAGGTAGGGACGCAAAGCTAAAGGGCCTTCCGTAAGATGGCAGCCAGCTACCGAAGGGAGTATATTCATGCGTAAATTTATGTTAGTCATCGCAGCTTTTGTTCTTTTTGCATCCATCCATGTAACGGTCGTTCAGGCAAATGAAGCGGACTCTTCTGATTGGCTCAACACGGGGAATTTAGATAAAGGTGTTGTCTCCGTACAATATGCAGTGAGCACTAAAGTGAAAACGAAGCTTATGATCGCAAAAGGCGCATCAAATTATACATATAATCTAACCAGCGGAAAAACAGCTGAGAAGTTTCCATTGCAGCTTGGCAATGGCGAATATACGATATCTGTTCTAGAGAATACAACAGGCAACAAATACAAACTGGCGAAGAAAGAAACCGTGACGCTTGATTTAAAAGACAACAAGGTTTTGTACTTGAATTCCATCCAGAACATTGACTGGTCGAATGCGAGCAGCGCCATCGTCAAGGCAAAAGAATTAGCGAGCAATAAAAAAACGGATATGGAGAAAGTAAAGGCAATCTACGAGTATATTATTACGAATGTAAGTTATGATAATCAATTAGCTGCTAATCTGTCAGTTGATTACCTCCCCAATATTGATCGCACATTTAAATCGAGAAAGGATATCTGCTACGGATACGCTTCATTGTTTGCGGCAATGCTGCGGAGCGTGGATATTCCTACGAAGCTCTTGATGGGACAATCTACTTATGTGGATGTTTATCATGCTTGGAACGAAGTATACTTGGATGGGAAATGGGTTACGATTGATACGACAGTTGATGCGGGTCTAAAGAAGGGCAAGAAAAAGTATGAGCTTATCAAGGATGCAGCTCAATATACAGTTACAAAAACATATTAGAAGTCATACGAGCTTGCGGAAATCGCAGAGCTCGTTTTTTTATGTCTTTCTTCAATATAGGTGAGGAGGAAGCGAAGCAACGATTACGCAAATAGAAGGCAAATAGGAGTGTTGAAAACTTTTTCGTAGATAATGAAAAAAAAACTTGCAATGCTATATACGCCTATGATATATTATCTAGGTCGCCAACGAGATACACGGTCGACAAGAGAGAAAAGATTGCTCTTTGAAAACTGAACAACGAGTAATAACTGCCTCGCAAATCCTTCGGGATAAGCGAAAAAAGCGATAAAAAAGCGATAA